>NZ_OESG01000013.1:1231724-1539655 GCF_900240945.1 Mycobacterium sp. 3519A | reverse complement strand
ACCGACAGCGCCGGTGACCCCGAGGCGTGCGCAGGCAACGGTTGGTACGGGTTGTCCGGCCCCCACGGCCGGAAGTGGCTGTCGGTGTCGGCGATGGTTCGGGCGAAATCGGCGCCGTCCGCGCGATGGTCGGCACGGGCGTAGAAGATCGGCACCCCAACCGTGCGGCACGCCTCGATCAACCGCTTCGTCGGGCCGATGGACCCGGCGGCCTCGATGGGCTCTCGGTAGGCCTCCAGCATGTCGAACACGACAAGACCGGTGGCGCGGTAATCGTAGTGAATCATTGGCTATCGAACTCCAAACATGTTGTGAACTCAGTGTTGACGCGTGTTGCTGGCGAAGTCGTAATCGTCGGCGATGGTCGACGTGAAGCGCCAGCGCACCTGCCCTGATTGCTGCTTCGAGGTGACCGTTCGCAGCCACGACACCATCAGCTCGAAGGTTTCGCGGGCCTGCTCCGCGCGGAACCGGCCGGGCATCGTGTCGTTGAGCCAGCCGTGCGGCAGGTCCTGGTACAGCGCGAAGTCGTAACTGCGCCGGGCGTCTTCGAGATCGTCACGCAACCGCCGGACGTGCTCGACGGACATGGTGTGGTCCTTTTCTCCCCAGATCCCCAGCACCGGCGCTGTACCGGCCTTGATCAGCTCCACATACGGCGTCGTGCGCAGTTCGCCGATCTCGTACTCCCGTGGTTGCGCGCCGCCGTAGAGCAGCACCGCGGCGGCGACGTCGTCGCGAGCTGCGTCGGCGACGATCCCGTAGCTGCCGGTTCGACAGATTCCGACGACGGCGATGGGTGTCCCGCTGAGACGGGGATCGAGGCCGCGGACGTATGACGCCGCCGCGTCGAGGTGACGCAGCGCTGCGGCGTCACTGATGTCGGGCAGTCGCTCGTGTTCACCGGACAGGTCCATGTCGGCAAAGAAATCCGGTGCCACCGAGGCGAATCCGGCACCTGCGAACTTCTCGGTGAGTTCGACGGTGTGGCGCACGACGCCGTAGCGCTCATGGCAAATGACGACGATCGGCAGCGCCGCATCGACGTCGTTGGGGATGGCCACCCAACCGTAGGAGTCCGACCCCAACCGGGTCAGCTCGCCCGGCGGGATTCGATCACTCGGCCCGCGCACGTCGGCGGTGCGCAGGGGCGGGACACCTTTCGGCTCTACACACATATGCTGTGTTCCTCTTTCACCGGATCATCTTGTCCTGCTCAGGATCCCGTTACCAACTGGTTGTACTCGTCGGCGATCTTGGCGCGGTTTGCCACCAAGTCGGCGACGTCCAGATCGATTACCTGCGCGCCGGCCAACGGATCGTGCGCCGTTGGCAGTGGCGGCAGCGCGCGCAACTGCTGGTCGACCGCGGCACCGTCAGGCCCGAGTTGAAAGTCCAGATACAGCGCCGCCCCGGCGGGATTGTCGGTGCCGCCCATCACGCCGCCTGCGTCGTATCTGACCACCACCGGGGAGACGATGTGGCCGGTGCCCTCACCGAAGGCCACCTGCGCGCCCTTGTCGACGAGTCGGTTGACCGACTGCGTGTATACCGACAGCGCCACGTCGAACTGGCCCGCGGCCAGCAGTTCGGCCTGCACCGTATGGCCTTTGGCGGTCTTGGAGTTCGCCGCGATCTTTCGGAACATCGTCGAGATGTCGTCGTCCGACATGCCCCGCTGCTGGTAATACCGTCGCACGGTCGCGTACCAGTCGATATCGCTGTACTCCATGCTGATTCGACCGTTCCACTTCGGATCGGCGAAACCGGCGTAATCAGCGGGCAGATCGGTGGCCGTCAGCTTTCCGGTGTTGTAGCCGGCAACGAACGCCAGCCGCCGCACTCCGGTCCATCCCGTCGACTTGCCCGCGTCGGGCATCGCATCGCGGTATGGCGAGCGGTAATCACCAAGCAGGCCCTTGGATTCCACCGCCGTCATATCGGTGGCCGGCGCCACCAGCACATCGTTGGTCAGCTTGTGCGCGGTGGCCTCCTGTACGACGCGTTGCAGGACGGTCTCGGAGTTCGCGTTGTAGACGTTGACTTTGATGCCGTACTTCTTCGTGAACGCGTCGGCCATCGCCTGCTCGTCGTTGAACGCCGAGTACACGGTCAGTTCGCCTTCGGCCTTCGCGGCCGCGACGAGCGCGTCTTCGCGTTGCGTCCCGGTAAGCCCGTCCCACGGCTTGCTCGTGGTCGGCGCCGCCTGGCGATCGTCAGACCCGGAGTGGGGCGGTGCGCCACATGCCGCGATCAGCGTGGCCGCCAGACCGATGGCAACCACCGCCATCCCCCGTGCAGGTCGATGTCGAAGGCCCATCGGCTCGTTCCTTCCTGACTCAGGCGTCGACGGACTCCGTCGTGAGGTATTCGACCGCGGTGAGCAAGTCGTCCGCGGCGAGCTCGTTCGGGTCGCGCGTGACCTCCTGGCGCAGCGCCAACGCCGACAGCATCAGCTTGCGCACCCGGCGCCCGTCCAGACCCGCGCACGCGTCGGCGAGCTTGGCGTGCAGACCGTCGTCGTTGGCCAGCGGGCGCACTCCCGGCCACAGCACCGCCAGCTCCTGCAGGCTGTGCCGAATGATCTGCCCGATCGTCGTGGTGTCCGGCAGCGACAGCCGCAGCACCAGATCCGCGCGCGACAGAAACGCCTCGTCGACGGCGTCGGTGAAATTGGTCGTCGCGACGAACAACACTCGCGGCAGATCGGCGGCGACGGCGTCGATCCCGGCCAGCAGCGCATCGGTGGCGCGATGCACGTCGACCGGGTTGGCGCCGAACGACGCGGCCGACCGGCGCACCGCGAAGCTCTCCACCTCGTCGATGAGCACGATCGTATGCGGGCGCCGCGCCGCGAGCTCCGGAATCGTGTCCGTCATCAATTGCGTGATATTGCGCTGACTTTCGCCCAACAGCTCGCTGGGAAAGGCGTGTGGGTCGATCTCGACGTACGTCGTCGCACCGCGCGGTGCCACCGACCGCGCCGCCATCTGCGCGAGCCCGCGGGCCAACGTCGTCTTACCGGTACCCGGCGGACCGGACAGGATGATCAGACCGTGTGGCAGCCCGGCCAGGGTGGCCAGTGCGGGCCCATGCAGCAGCGTCAGCAGCGCGTGGTTGAGCAAGCGCTCCTTCACACCAGGTGCGGTGAGGATGTGGTCCCACGGCCCGTCGTGATGATCGGCGGGCAGCACGTGGACGGACAACACCCCGGGCGGCAGCGCTTTTGGCGTCACGGCCATGTCGGCCGCCTCACCTCCGGCCAGTCGACGGTGCTGATGTCACCGGCTTGCGCATCCCTGATGTGCTCCGGCGGCTCCTCGAAGAGCACCATTGGATCCATCAGCACCCGCATGGTGTCGAGCAGGCTGTCGAACATGTGGATCCGCACGACTTTCGCGGTCTTCTCCGGATCATCGTTGAAGTGCTGGTGCCACAGGAAGTGGTCGACGACTATGAGGTCGCCCTTCTTCCACGGGTAGTCCGTGCCGCCTTCGGGTTCGGTGCCGAGATAGCTGTGGCCGGCGCCTTCGAGGACGTACAGCCACGCCTCACCGGCATGCCGGTGCATCGACTGGCCGCGGCCGGGCCCGATTTCGAACATCGCCATCGAGATGCCCGACGCTTGATAGCCGTTCGCGCGGTCGAGCAGGAACGTCGTGCGGGTGCCGCGCGGGGTGGGCAGCAACTCGAGTTCGTCCCAGTCGGTATGCAGCCGTCCCGAGCGGCGGGCCCGCTGATCGCGGGCCAGCCTGCGGATCCGCCGGGCGTACGGGTCGTCGCCAGTGACCTCCGCGGAATAGGCCGGCCGGCCCGGCAATTCGCTGACCGGCGTGTGTCCGGCGTCCTCGATGACCGACATGCCCATCGTCTCCAGCAGCGGCTCGCTGGAGAACGTCAGGTAACGCGCGGTGACGTCCCCGTCGTTGCCGGACCGGTGCCAGGCCCACGCGGGTATGTGCAGCGAATCGCCTGGGCCCCAGTCGATTCGCTGACCGTCGATCTCGGTCCAGCCGTGACCTGCCACCACCAGGACCATGGCGTCCCACGAATGCCGATGGATGGTGGACACCACGCCGGGGTCGAACTCGTGGGCGAGGGCGTCCATCGAGCGGGTCGGCCGATCGCCGTCGGCACCGACATACACACCGATGCGGGTCCCCCGCTCGGTCTCGACCATGGTCACGTCTTCGAGGGCGACAACCGTCTTCTGGTAGCTGCGCCACTCCTCGATGAAGTCGGCCCGTCGCTTCTTCTGCACGTGATAGTGCGAGACCTTCGTGGTGGTATGCGTGGTCACGTCAACCTTTCCGTTGTGGTGTTGCCCTTGCGTTTTCGCGAGTTACGTCTTGCCGCCCGCGTCGGTCACGCTCTTGTACGTGTCACTCCACTTCTGGGCGTTGTTGAGCAGTTCCTCTTCGGGCGTGGTGACCGTCTGTACGCCGGCCAGCGGGTCCTCGGCAGTCGGGATCGCACCGATTCGGTTCGCCCCGGCGATGGCCTTCTGTCCGTCGGTCAGCAGGAAGTCGAAGAACAGCAGCGCAGCGGCGGGATGCTTGGCCGACTTCATCAAACCGGCGCCGTTGGGCCGCAGCACCACCGGTTGCACCGGCTTGCCGTCCTTTCGCCAAGTCACCGGCGCGCCCTTCTCGGCGGCGTTGTCGACGGTGTGCGAGTAGATCGACACCGCGACGTCGAACTGGCCAGCGGCCAGCAGTTCGCCCATCACAGTGTGGCCCTTGGCGATCTTGGCATTCGCGCCCAGCTGGTGGAAGAAGCTCATGATCTGGTCGTCGGACTGGCCCTGCGACTTGTAGAACTCGTACATCGCGGCGAACCAGTCCACGTCACCGAGTTCCAGGCCGATGCGGCCCTTCCACTGCGGTGCCGTCAGGTCGCGCAGCGACTGTGGTTCCGTGCCCGCAGGCACCTTGGCGGTGTTCCAGCCGATCACGAACGCATTGAAGCGGTCCGCCGTCCAGCCGTCCTTGCGGCCCTCCGGCCGGACCTTGTCCCGCAGTTCGCCCTTGTACGGGTAGAGCAGCTGCCGTTGCTGCATGGCGTTGAGCTCACCTGCATTGGTCTCCACCAGGTCCGCGCCCTGATAGTTTGCGCTGGCCTCCTGTAGCACACGCTGCAGCACCGTCTCCGAATTCGCCCGGTACGTTTCGACTTTCAGCCCGTACTTGTCCTCGAAGGCCTTTACGACGTCGTCCATATCGGTGTTCGACGTGTACAGCGACAGCGTGCCGTCCTTCTTGGCGAGGTCGAGCAGCGTCTTGCTGCGCTCCTCCCCGGTCAGCCCGTTGATCTGGTCGTAGACCTGTTGCGCCGCGGTCGCGCCCGCCGGCGCGGAACCGGTGTTGGACGCGGTCGGGCTGCTACCGCACGCCGCGGTCAGGAGCAACACCAGAGCCACCACTACATAGCTAGCCGAACGGATTCTCACGGCTCACTCCTCATGATCTGCCACTGTGAATGGACTGACATTCAGACCATCAGTGTGATTTCTATCATGCCGGCGCGTTCCTGTGAACCCCCCGTTTTTCGCCCACCCTTTCCGCGCGAACGTTCGTTACCGCTCGAAATTTGGCGAGTTTTTCGCGCACAAGTTCACGTTCGGCGGTCGAACGCATCAGATGACGAACGCTTCCGTCGTCTCCGGTGCGAACAGGTCGGCGGGCTCATACCGGTTGCGGGACAGTCCTTGCGCGTGGTGATAGCCGAGGAACGCGTCGAGCACGTGTTCGTTGTCAGCAAGGCCGTAGGACCAGTAGTCGCGGCCCAGCAACTCGCGCGACTCCTCGAGATGCTGGATCAGCCATGGCTCCATGAACCGCAGTGCCGACGAATCGTAGATGCGTTCGTAGGCCAGATCGCGCGCCCGCAGGCACGCCTTGTACAGCGACTGGGCGATCCACCGATGCCGTTCGTAGAGTTCGGCGCGGAGCACGACGACGTGCATGATCGGGAAGATCCGCGTCGCCGCGAAGTACTCTCTCTCGACGGCGACCACGTCCTCGAACAACCGCTTGACCCGCTTGTCACCGTCGCGGAACGGACTGGGCACCCGCGGCGTGTACAACGCGTCGATCTCCCCGTCGGCGAGCATCCTGGCAAGTGTGGCACCTGTCGGTATCGGGCGGATGTCGAGTCCGGTGTCCACCTTGCCCTTCTCGATACGCCCCGGTGTCTCCTGTCCGCCGGTGAAGTAGGTGACCGAATCGATTGGCACGCCGTGGTGTTCGGCGAGGATGCCTCTGATCCACACGCCCGCCGTCAACTGGAACTCCGGGGAGGCCACCCGCTTACCGCGCAGGTCCGATGGCACCGAGATGCCGGCGTCGGCGTTGATGTACACCCCGCCGTGGCGGAACATCCGCGAGGTGAACACCGGAAGCGCGACGAACGGGCGCGCGTCGCGGTCCAGCGTCGCGACATAGGTGGACAGCGACATCTCCGCGACGTCGAATTCGCGGTGCCGCAGCATCCGGAAGAACGTCTCCTCCACCGGCAGCCGAAGATAGGTGAGGTCGATGCCGTCGGCACGCACGCTGCCGTCCTCGAGCGCGCGGGTGCGGTCGTAGTCACCGCACGCGAACGTCAGATGCAGATTGGACATCCACTCACCTTCCTGCGGCGGCGAGCCGCCGATGCAGACGCGGGTATGCGCGGCGGGCATTCAATTCGACGATCGCTTGCCGGTTGATGTCCGTCAGCGCGAGGTTCTCGACGTAGACCAAAGTGTCGTCCCATGCCACCCCGGTCTCCGGGTCGGCACCTCGTACCGCGCCGAGCATCTCGGAGGCGAACAGGATGTTCTCCGCCGGAATCACGTTGGCCAGCAAATCGATTCCGGGTTGGTGGTAGACGCAGGTGTCGAAGTACACGTTGCGTAGCAGCTCGGCGGGGTCGGGTCTGCCCAGCCGCTCCGCCAGCCCGCGGTACCTGCCCCAGTGGTACGGCACCGCCCCGCCCCCGTGCGGAATGACGAAGGTCAAACTCGGATACTTCACGAAGAGGTCCGCCAGGACGAATTGCATGAAGACACTGGTGTCGGCATTGAGGTAGTGCGCACCGAGGGTGTGGAAGTTGGGGTTGCACGACGTCGAGACGTGCACCATGGCGGGCACTTCGAGCTCCACCATCGCCTCGTACAGCGGATACCAGTACTCGTCGGTCATCGGCGGCGTGGCCCAGTAACCGGCCGAGGGATCGGGATTGACGTTGCATCCGACGAAGCCGAGTTCCTCGACACAGCGCCGCAATTCGTCGACCACAGGCCCGAGGTCCCCGTCGGGGGTCTGCGGCAGCTGCGCCACCGGGACGAAGGAGTCGGGGAACAGTTCGGCGACCCGGTGCACGAGGTCGTTGGACGCCCTGGCCCACTCGACGGCGGTCGCCTGGTCGGTGACGTGGTGCTCCATGCCGGAAGCCTTCGGCGAGAACAGCATCAGATCTCCACCGCGCTCACGCAGCAGCCGCAGTTGGTTGCGCTCGATGCTTTCGCGGATCTCGTCGTCGGTGATCCGCGCCGGGGCGGGCGGTGGCAGCGACGGGTCCTCCAACGCGGCGAGCTGATCGGTGCGGAACCGCTGCTGTTCGGCAGGCGCCGTTGTGTAGTGGCCGTGGACGTCGATGATCATTGCGACGCCTGCTCGTAGTCGACGTAGCGAAGGCCGAGACGTTCGAGTTCGCCTCGCATGTCGTTGATGTCGAGGAACAGCTCGCCGCGCTGATAGCGCTCGCGCGAACGCGCCTCCTTCTCCTCTCTGGCCTTGGCCGCTGCCAGCACCTCGGCGGCTTTCGCGCGCGGCACCACCACCACGCCGTCGTCGTCGCCGATGATCACGTCGCCGGGTTCGACCGCGGCGCCTGCGCACGTTACCGGGATGTTCACCGAGCCGAGGCGCTTCTTGACCGTGCCCTGCGCGGATACGCACTTGGACCACACCGGGAACTTCATCTCCGTCAACTCGGCGATATCGCGACAGCCGGCGTCGATCACCAGGCCGCGCACCCCGCGAGCCGCCAACGTCGTTGCCAGCAACTCACCGAAATAACCGTATTCCGAGGGTGATTCGGGTGCGACCACCAGGACGTCGCCTGGCTGACACTGTTCCACGGCGACATGGATCATCCAGTTGTCGTCGGGCGGCAGGCTGACTGTGACGGCGCTTCCGCACACCCTGGCTCCGGTGTAGATGGGCGTCATGTACGGCGCGACCAGACCGGTGCGGCCCTGCGCCTCGTGGATCGTGGCCACCCCGTACTGGCCGAGGGCGTCACGGACGTCGGGGTCGGGTCGGGGTGGATTGCGGACGACGGTCGGCGTGCTCACTTGTCCTTCCCCAGCCATGGCATCAGCGAAATGTGGATGACGTCCTCGTCTGCGGTGTCACCGGCGAGCGCGCGGATCGCACGGTCCACCTGGTCGAGGCCGAACTGATGTGTGGACAGCCGCTCGAGCGGGAAGCGGCCCGAATCCAGTTGCTGCAACGCCAATTCGCAGGCGCGGTAGCTGTGTCCGCGGGCGCTCTTGATGGTGATCGCCTTCTCGGTGAGCAGCTTGATCGGAAAGTCGGGGAACGCCGCCAGCTCACCTTGGATCAGCAGTGTGCCCTCGCGGCGCTTGAGCACATCGATGCCGAGCAGCACCGGCCCGACACCGGCACGCGAGGTGCAGTCCAGCACGAAGTCGACGCCGCGGCCGCCGGTGAGATCCATGACGGCCTCGCGCGGGTCGACCTGCTCGATGTCGATCACGTCGTCGGCGCCGAGTTCGAGGGCGAGGTCGAGGCGTGCCTTGTCGCGCGTCGTGCCGGTCAGAATGATCTTCGACGCGCCCGCCTGCTTGCAGGCCACCACCTGTGAGAGGCCTTGCTGACCGGGCCCCTGGATCAGCACCGTGTCGGCGTACCCGACACCCGCGGCCAGCAGCGCCCATTCGATGCCGTTCGACAGCGGGGTCACCAGGCCGGCCAGTTCGGCGCTCACCCTGTCCGGAACCTTGTGCAGCACGGCGTTCCACGGCAGGTACATGTATTCGGAGAAGCCGCCCCACAGCGTGCCGGGGTTCTCCGCCGAGGTGTAGCCGTACCGGCGGGCATCGGCGTTCGTGCGCCAGTCGGTGGCCTCACAGTGCCGGTATTCACCGATGCGGCACCATTCGCAGTTGTAGCAGCCCACATAGTGCTCGACGAAGACGCGGTCGCCTTCGGTGACGCCGTGCAGTTGCTTGAACTTCTCCCCCGCCGCCGCGATGGTGCCGACGTTCTCGTGACCCATGATCACCGGATCGTCGAAGGGCGGTTTGGCGTACATCTTCACATCGGTGCCGCAGATGCCGGCGACCTCGACCTTGAGCAAGGCGGAATCGTCGGACAGCTCGGGCATCGGGAGCTCTCTGATTTCGGTGGTGCTGGGGGCGACCCGCACGGCGGCCAGAACACTCGGTGCCATCTGTCTCCTTCGTCGGCCCGTATGGCATTATGGTCATGCCAATGTACCAAACCGCGGTCGCGACGACCAGGGACGGAGGGCCAACGATGGCTGAACCTGTGTTGACCACAGTCACCCGAACCCAGGGGGCCAACCAGGCGCTCAAGGACGGCTCGGTGACCCCGACGGGCTTCTCGTTTGCCTTCGAGGAGATTCCGGTGTTGGTCAAGGGGTTTCGCCGGATGGTGCGCTCGCTGGAATTCGACGTCAGCGAGATGGCGCTGACCACCTATCTGACCGCGCGTGAGCACGGCGTCGCGTTCACGGCGCTGCCGATCTTCCTGGTGCGAGGCTTCCACCACGGCGCGATCCGGTACAACACCAAGTCGGGCATCCGCGACCCGAAGGACCTCGAGGGTCGCCGCGTCGGGGTCAACCGGGGTTACACCGTGACCACCGGCGTCTGGGCCCGCGGCATCCTCGCCAGCGAGTTCGGCGTCGACCTGCAGAGTGTGCGGTGGGTGCTGTCCGGCGACGAGCATGTGGCGTCGTACGTGCCGCCCGCCAACGTGGAACCGGCCACCGGCGACCTCGCGGACATGCTGATCAACAACGAGATCGACGCCGTGATCGGTGTCGACGTGCAGCACCCCGACGTCGCACCGCTGATTCCAGACCCGGACGACGCCGCCATCCGCGCCCTGCGTGAGCGCGCCTTCTACCCGATCAACCATCTGATCGTGGTGAAAGACTCCGTGCTGCAGCGCTATCCGAAGGTGGCGCGCGCGGTGTTCGACGCGTTTAGCGAGGCCAAACAACGCTACGTCGCCCAGTTGCGCGACGGCGTCGTCACCGATCGCGTGCTTTCGCCGGTGCTGCAACTGACCGGAGCCGATCCGCTGCCCTACGGCGTCGAAGCGAACCGCCCGATGCTCGAGCAGTTGATGGAATTCGCCATGGCGCAACGGATCTTGACCCGTCCCGTCCACCTCGACGAGATGTTCGCCGACGTCGAGTGATCCGCGAGGCTGTAGTTAGCGTGCGACTCACTCGCACTTCCTCGCGGTAACTACAGCCTCGCGCCGGCTAGGCGCCGATCGCCTGCGGAACGATCAGTTCACGCAGCGCGACCGTGCTGTCCGCCGCGGCGCCGGCATGTATGGTCGCGCCCACGCTGAGCGCCTTGCGGACCGCCATGTAGTCACCCGGCATGTTGACGGCGTCCACCGCCAGGAGCGCGCCGTCGCGGTAGTACAGCACCGAGAAGGACTCGCCTGCGATGTCGCCGCGCACCACGTACTCGTCGTGTCCCGCTGACAGGCCTGCGATTTGAAGTTTGAGGTCGTACTGGTCCGACCAGAACCACGGCACGGCCTCGTTCGGTACCCGTTGGCCAATCAGGGTCGCCGCCGCGGTCTTGGCCTGACTGATCGCGTTCTGCACCGATTCCAGCCGCACCCGGCCCTCGCCGGTGAGTGGGTGGGGCTGTACCGTGCAGTCGCCCGCGGCGACCACGGTGGGATTGCTCGTGCGGGCGAACCTGTCCACGACGATGCCGCCCGCGGACGCGAGCCCGAGTTGGTGCGCCAGTTCGGTGCACGGTTCGACGCCGATGCCGACGATCACCAGATCCGCGGGGATCTGGCTGCCGTCGGCCAGCGTGACGACCTGCACCCGGTTGTGCTTGCCGCCAAGGGAAATCACCTTCGTGCCGATCCGGACGTCGACGCCGCGGCCGATGTGGGCGTCGCGGTAGAACTCCGACACCACTGGCGCCACCGCGCGACCGATCAGCCGGTCGGCCGCCTCGACGACGGTCACCGTCTTCCCCTGCGTGCGGGCGACCGCGGCGGCCTCGAGTCCGATGAAGCCGCCGCCGATCACCACCACCGACTCGGCGTCGGACTGCAGCGCACGCAGCACCGTCGCGTCGTCGGCGGTGCGCAGATAGGTGACGCCGTCGAGATTGGCACCGGGCACGGTCAGTTGCCGCGGTCGCGCGCCGACCGTCAGCGCCAGCCGATCGAAGTCGAGTACTCGCCCGCTGGCGGTCCTCGCCGTTCCCGGTGGGCCACCGGCGTACAGATCGACCTTCTCGACGCGTTCGCCGGTGATCAACGTGATGCCTTGCCCGGCAAGCACCTCCGGGGCCCGCAGCCACAGCTGCTCGAGTTCGGTGTTGCCGTGCAGATAGGCCTTCGACAACGGCGGCCGTTGATACGGCGCGTACGGTTCGGCGCCGACGAGGGTGATCGGGTCGGTCGAACCCGCATCGCGCAGCGACACCGCCAATTGCAGCCCCGCTTGACTGGCCCCGATGATCAGGGTGCCCGCCGGCATCGTCACTGCTCCGCGGGCACGTGGACGGTGAGGCCGTCGAGCGCGTCGGTTACCGCGATCTGGCAGGACAGCCTGCTGGTCTGCCGTCGGTCCGCGACGCCGAGGTCGAGAAGGTCGTCCTCCATGTCCTTCGCGCCACCGACTCTCGACGCGAACTCGTCGTCGACGTAGACGTGGCAGGTGGCGCAACTGCAGTTGCCCCCGCATTCGCCGATGATGCCGGGGATACCGTTGCGCACGGCGACGGACATGACCGACTCACCGGCATTGGCGTCGACGACGCGCTGGGCACCGTCGAGGGTGATGAAGACGACCTTCGGCATGCAATCTCCAGGACTGAAGTGATGGTCTAACCATTCTACCTTAGCTGACGACGGACGGGTAGCTCAAGGCCTATGGTGTTACCATAAGGCCACTGCTTGGATGTTGCGACCTCTAGGACCGACACATGCGCATCGCGATCGCCGCCGACCACAACGCCGTATCGATGAAGTCGCGCCTTGCGGCGTGGCTGCGCGAACGCGGGCACCAGGTCGACGATCGCGGAGTACACGACGCCGGCGAGATCGCCGACTACCCACCGCTGTGCGCGGACGTCGGATCCCGAGTGGTCGGCGGCGACGACGACTTCGGCGTGATCCTCGGCGGCAGCGGCTGCGGTGAACAGATCGCGGCGAACAAAATTGCCGGCGTGCGGGCCGCCCTGTGTCACTGCGTCTTCACCGCCGAGATCGCGCGGGCCCACAACGACGCCAACGTCCTGGTGATGGGCGCCAAGGTGGTCGCCCCCGACCTGGCCGAGCGCATCCTGCAGGTGTGGCTCACCACCGCGTTCAAAGGCGGCCGCCACCAGTTGCGGGTGGATCAGATCAGCGCACTCGAACGAGGGGAATCACTGGTATGAGCCGCGTTCTGGTGCTGCTCCGGCACGGCGAGAGCACCGCCAACGCCGACGACGTGTTCGGCGGCTGGCTCGACTTCGGGCTGACCAACCGTGGCCGTGATCAGGCCGCCGCGGCGGGCACTTTGATCCGCGATGCGGGCATCTCCGTCGGCACCGTGCACACCTCGTTGCTGACCCGCGCGGTCGAGACCGCCGATATCGTTGTCGCCGAGATCGATTCGGGCATTCCGGTGCGACGGAGCTGGCGACTCAACGAGCGCCACTACGGCGCGTTGCAGGGCAGGCGCCGCAGCGACGTCCGCAGGGAGTTCGGCGCACAGATCTACGCCGACTGGCGACGGTCGTATCACCTGGCCCCGCCCGCGCTGAGCCCTGATCATCCGCAGCATCCCCGCCAGGACCCGCGTTATGCCGCGTTGCCTGCGCACGAACTGCCCGCCACCGAGTCGCTGGCGGCGGTGCGCCGCAGGCTCGTGCCGTACTGGCAGGACGCGATCGCCGCGGATCTCTCGGCAGGACACGCCACCCTGGTAGTGGCGCATGGCAATTCGCTTCGGGCGATGTGCATGCATCTGGACGGTCTGACACCGCAGCAGGTGAGCGCGCTGCACATTCCCACTGGAGTCCCGCTGCGCTATGACCTCGACGATTCATTGCGGCCGTTGGTGCCCGGCGGCGTTTACCTCGATCCGGTGCGCGCCGCGGCGGGTATCGCCGAGGTCGCCGCCCAGGGCACACGCTGACTCACCCTCAGGGAACAAATAGGCGATCCGTTGTGTCGTGCGCCGCGCCCTCGCACCGGTGGTGGCCGCGCCGACGACGAAGACCATCAAACCGAAACCGACGATCACAACCAATGCCGGACGGGTCGCGGCGATGAACGCCGACGCGTTCATAGCCGAAATGTGCGAGCTCAGAATCGATCCGACGATCGCGACCCCGAGGCTGGTGCCGATGTTGCGACTCGTCGTCGCGACCGCGGCGGCCACCCCTGCATGGCTGCGTGGCATCCCCGATACCGCGGTGTTGGTGATCGGCGCGTTCACCGTGCCCTGCCCCACACCGAAGGCGAGGTAGCTGGCCAGCACGAAACCCAGCGGAGTGTGCACGCGCAGGAACAACAGCATGGTCGCGCCGATGCAGATCATCGTTCCGGCAAGCAGCAAGGATGGCCGAGGGCCGAATCTGCCGACGGCACGGCCGGACAACGGCGAACACAGCAGCACAGTCAGGCCGAGCGGCACGGTGCACAGGCCCGCCTGCATCGGCGACAACCCGCGAATCGTCTGCAGGTAAAGGGTGTTCATGAACAGGAAACCGCCGAACGCACCGAAGGCGCAGATCGCAATCAGCGTCGCACCGGCGAACGGCACACTGCGGAAAAACCGCAGTTCGATCAGCGGGTCGGTGCGCCGCGGTTCGTGGATCAACAGCACGGTGAGCGCGGCGACAGCGAGGCCGAACAGCGAAAGCGTCTGCACAGAAGCCCAACCCGCATGCGGCCCCTCGATGATGGCGTAGACGCAACTGGCCAACAGCACCACCATCGCCACCTGGCCGATCGGATCGATCCGGCGCGGTCGCGGTGAGCGGGATTCCGGAACGAACAGCGCCGCGGCGCCCAGCGCGACCGCTCCTATCGGCAAGTTGATCCAGAAGATGGCCCGCCAGTCGACCAGTTCGACGAGCATGCCGCCGACAAGCGGACCGACAGCGATGCCGATCCCCAACACGCCGCCCCAGAGGCCGATCGCGCGGGCACGGTCGCGTGGTTCGGTGAAGACGTTGGTGATGATCGACATCGCCACCGGATTGAGCATCGATCCGCCGAGCGCCTGCAGCATCCGGAAGGCGACCAGCCAACCCACCGACGGGGCCAGGCTGCACAGCAGTGATGCGCCGACGAAGATCGTCAGCCCGATCTGGAAGGTGCGGCGCCGACCGACCCGATCCGCGGTCGACCCGGACAGCAACAGGAAACTGGCGAGCACGACGACGTACGCGTCGATGGTCCACTGCAACGCGGAGATCGGGGCGTCGAACTCTTCACTGATCGACGGCAACGCGACGTTGACGATCGTGGTGTCCATGCTGACGATCAGCACGCTCATACAGCAGATGCCGAGCACCAGAAACTTCCGCCGGCGGCTCAACACCATTCCTCCGATGGTAACCGCGATGGGCTGATGGACCAATTGTCGGTCCATAGTTCTCGAATTGACATTGGACGCGCACGCATAGTCAGGTATCTGCCGTGGACTGGCTATTCCTCGGCGGAGCGGGCGTGCTGGGCGGGCTCACCGGCAGCATCGCCGGCCTCGCCTCGGTGGCCACCTATCCGGCGCTTCTGCTCGTCGGGTTGCCGCCGGTGGCGGCCAACGTCACCAACACGGTTGCGCTGGTGTTCAACGGTGTCGGGTCGGTGTTGGGATCGCGACCGGAACTCGAGGGTCAGGGTAAGTGGATCGCCCGCATCGCGCCGGTGGCCGCACTCGCAGGCGCGGCGGGCGCCGCGCTGCTGTTGTCCACTCCGGCGGACGGCTTCGAGAAGGTGGTGCCGATCCTCCTCGGGTTGGCGTCGCTTGCGATCCTGATTCCGCGTCGCGGCAATCAGCAGACCCGCATCGCCGATCACCGGCGCCACACGGTCGCGACGCTGCTCGAGGCCGGCGCCATCTTTGTCATCTGTATCTACGGCGGCTATTTCGGCGCTGCCGCGGGTGTGCTGCTGCTCGCGCTGCTGTTGCGTGTCGGCCACGCCACACTGGCGCACGCCAATGCGGGCAAGAACGTGATCCTCGGGATCGCCAACGGTGTGGCGGCGCTGGTGTTCGCGGCGCTGGCCCCCGTGCACTGGGCCGCGGTGCTCGCGCTAGGCGTTGGATGCCTGGTCGGTTCACGCCTGGGTCCGATCGTGGTGCGGCATGCGCCTGCGACGCCGCTGCGCGCCGTGATCGGCATCGCGGGCGTCGCGCTGGCCGTCAAGCTCGGCATCGACGCCTACGCCTAGGCAGCTAACGCAATTCGATGCTCATCCGGTCTGCCAATTCGTCCATGCCGATGCCGAACGTCTCGCGCGCGCGCACCCCGGACTCCCCGATCTCGAAGATCGCGTAGTCGGTGTACACCCGCCGGACACACGCCAACCCGGTCAGCGGGTACGTACAGGCCGGCACGAGTTTGGCCGCGCCGTCCTTGGCGAACAGGTTCATCATCACGTAGACGCTCTTCGCGCCGATCGCCAAATCCATTGCGCCGCCGACAGCGGGGATGTCACCGGGTGCACCGGTATGCCAGTTGGCCAGGTCGCCGCGCACACTGACCTGGAACGCGCCGAGTACACAGACGTCGATGTGACCGCCGCGCATCATCGCGAACGAGTCCGCGTGGTGAAAGTAGGACGCGCCTGGCGTCTCCGTGACGGCGATCTTGCCTGCGTTGATCAGGTCAGGATCGATTTCGTCACCGGTTGCCGCACGGCCCATTCCGAGCATCCCGTTCTCGGTGTGCAGCACGATACCGGCGTCGGCGGGCAGGTAGTCGGCGACACGGGTGGGTTGGCCGATGCCGAGGTTGACATACGAGCCTGCCGGGATGTCGCGGGCGATGATGGCGGCGAGTTCCTCGCGGCCGAGCGGTTCGCCGTGCGCGCTCACCGGTGCACCTCCAGGATGCGGTCGACGAAAATGCCTGGGGTGACGACGGTTTCCGGGTCGATCGCACCGACGTCGACGACGTGTGACACCTCCGCGATGGTCAGCGTGGCCGCGGTGGCCATCACCGGACCGAAGTTGCGGGCGGTCTTGCGGTACACCAGATTGCCTGCCCGATCGCCGGTGTGGGCGCCGATCAGCGCGACGTCGCCGCGAATCGGATACTCCAGCACATAGTCCCTGCCGTCGATGGTGCGGACCTCCTTGTCCTCGGCCAGCAGTGTGCCGACACCCGTCGGGCAGTAGAACGCACCGATGCCTGCACCCGCGGCGCGCATGCGTTCGGCGAGGCTGCCCTGTGGCACCACTTCGAGGGCCACCTCGCCGCGCCGGTACAGGGCGTCGAACACGTGCGAATCCGATTGGCGAGGAAAGGAACAGATCACCTTGGACACACGCGCCACGGCCAGCAGTGCGGCCAGACCCGTGTCGCCGTTACCCGCGTTGTTGCTGACGATGGTGAGATCGCGGGCGCCCTGTTCGATCAATGCGTCGATCAGCGTGGTGGGCATCCCGGCCATGCCGAATCCACCCACCAGAACCGTTGATCCGTCGCGGATACCGTCGACCGCCTCGGCGGCCGACTCGCAGATCACGGTGCGACTCACGCGCCTGCCTCCTCGGCGAGCACCTTGTTCGCGATCCGAAACGCGGTGTTGGCGTCCGGCACACCGCAATAGATCGCGGACTGCAGCAGCACCTCCTTGATCTCGTCGGTGCTGAGGCCGTTGCGACGCGCGGCGCGCACATGCATCGCCAACTCTTCGTGGTGGCCGCGGGCCACCATGGCGGTCAACGTGATCATCGACCGGGCGCGGCGGTCCAGTCCCGGCCGCGTCCAGATGGTGCCCCACGCGTAGCGGGTGATCAGGTCCTGGAATTCGGCGGTGAACTCGGTGGTGCCCGCGATCGCGCGGTTGACGTGGGCGTCGCCGAGCACCTCGCGGCGTACCGCCATGCCCGCGTTGTAGACGGGATCCTTCGGTGCCAGGTGGCCGATGATCAGGCGGGCGATCCGGCCTGGGGCTTCCGCGGGCGCGAGGTGACCGACACCGTTGAGCACGATCATCCGACCGTCCTTGACGCTGGAGGCGATCCGTCCCAACAAATCAGGCGGCGTCGGAACGTCGTCGGCGCCGCCGATCGCCAGCACCGGTGTGGTGATCTCGCCGAGGCGTTCGGTGACATCGAACTCCGCCAACGCCTCACATGCTTGGGCATAGGACTCGTCGTCGGTGGCCCGCAACGCGCCGACGAGGGTGGCGACGACGTCGGGTCGCCGCTCGGCGAAACCGGCGCCGAACCAGCGCTGCGTCGCGAGTTCGACGACGGCGTCGGTGCCTGACGCGCGCACGGTAGCCGCCCGCGATGCCCAGTCCTCAGGCCTGCCGATGACCGCGCCGGTGCATGCCAACGCGGCCGTCGTCACCCGCTGCGGAGCATCGAGCAGCAGTTGCAGGCCGACAGCACCGCCGATCGAATTGCCTGCGTAGTGAAAGGCGCTGCGCGGCGCGATCTGATCGGCGAGCGCCAGCACGCCTGCGGCCAGGTCCGGAATCCGGAACCCACTCGCCGGGCTGCGGCCGTGTCCCGGTAGATCCCAGCCGACCACGTGCACATGTTCGGCAAGGAGTTCGGCGCAGGCGCCCCACAGTGCGGAGGCCGACGTGCCCACCGACGGTCCGAGCAGCAGCAGGGCGGCGCCGCGTGGTCCGCCGAAATCGGTGCCGACGAGTTCCGGCACGGTCATATCGCCTCCTTCAGGTGCTGGCGTGCGCGTTGCAGTGTCGCGTCGATCAGGAAGTCCGCCGCGCCGGTGTAGTTCGAAAGTGCGGGGCGCCCGGTCAATTCGGACATCGACCGCTGCTCGGCCCGCAGGTCACCCGCGGCCCTCAGGTTCGCCGCCGCGCGGTCGGTGTCGATCCGAAGTCCCTCGAGCAGTTCAGTGGTGTGGGCGGCGGCGACCGCCGTGCGTCGCGCGAGCGTGCGCATCGTGGCCCACTCGGTGTGCCACGCCCCGTCGGAGCGTTCGTCGACACTGGCCGCCGCGGCGGTGTGCAGGGTGGCCGCCAACGCGGGGGCGGCCAGCGCGGCCCGCCGAACCAGTATCGACAACACCGGATTGCTCTTGTGCGGCATGGTCGACGAACCACCGCCGCTGCCCTCGGCCAGCTCACCGATTTCATGCCTGCTGCCGGTCGCAATGTCGGCAGCGATGTGTCCCCATGCGTCGCAACATGTCACGAGCGCATCGCCGATGCGGGTGAGCACCGAACGGGTGGTGTGCCACGGCCCGGTGTACGCCAGATCCAGCGCCGCGGCGAGTCGCGTCGACAGCGATACGGCATCGGCAGGCGATCCGGTCAGTTCCGTCGTCGCGGCGAGCGTGCCTGCGGCCCCGCCCGCCTGGGCCGGCAGCGGGGGCAGTGCCGCGACGGTGTCCGCGGCGTCCAGCACCGCGGACAGCCAATTCGCGATCTTCATGCCGACCGTGCTGGGCAGCGCGGGCTGAGTCAGCGTGCGCGCCACCATCGGGTCACGTTGGTGGCGTTCGGTTAGCGTGATCAAAGTGCCTATCTGCGAGACGATTTCACGATGCACCGCCGACAGCGTATCCCGGGTGCACAGCATCAGCGCGGTGTCGATGACGTCCTGGCTGGTCAGACCGCGGTGCAGCCAGCGCGCGGGTTCGCCGCCGGTTCGCTGGCGCAGCACTGCGAGTAGGCCGGGCACCGGGTTGCCGTCGGCTTCGGCGGCGACGGCGATCGTCTCGGCGTCCCCAGCGGAGACGACGGCGGTCAGGTCGGCCCGCGCGGCGGCCGGCGCGACCCCGGCATCCACAAGTGCGGCGAGCCAAGCGCTTTCGACTGACACCAGCGCCATCAGCAACGCCGAATCGGTGAACAACGAACCGGCGCGGTGATCGCCCGGCCAGTACAGGTCGGTCATCGGTGTTGGCCCCGGTAGCGCAGGAACACCGTCTCGTCGGCGCCTTGCAGCCTGATGTCGAATCGCAGGCCGTGATCGTCAGGCACCGCGATCAGGGTGTGCCGCCTCTCCGGCGGCACCGAGTTGAGCAGTCCGTCGTACCCAAGCCGGTCGTCGGGTACATACGCACGGGTGAAGAGCCGGTTCAGCAGGCCGCGGGCGAACACTGTGACGGCGTAAAACGGTGCCGAATCGGGTTGCACCGGGCCGGGTTTGACCGTCGTGAAGCTGTAGTGCCCGTCGGCGTCGGTGCTTGCGCGCCCCCACCCTGTGAAGGTCCACCCGTCGCGTCGCAACGAACCCGCCGCCGTCGGCACCACACCGTTGGCGTCGCCCTGCCAGATCTCCACCAGCGCATCGGGCACCGCGGTGCCCGCGCCGTCGGTGACGACGCCGCGCAACCGGATGGCGCCGGGCGAGCCGGGCGGGACGAGTTCGTTGCCCCGGTCGAACGGCAGCGCATAGCCGAAGAACGGCCCGATCGTCTGGCCCGGCGTCGCGGTCATGGTGCTCATCGGGCGTCCTCGAACGGTGTCCCGGCGGCGCCGGTCAACACGATGTCCCACCGGTAACCGGTGGCCCATTCGTGGCTGGTGACGTCATGGTCGTAGGTGGCGACAAGCCGATCGCGGGCCTTCTGGTCGGTGATCGACTGGTAGATGGGATCCAATGCGAAGAGCGGGTCACCGGGGAAGTACATCTGGGTGATCATCCGTTGGGTGAAATCCGTTCCGAACAACGAGAAATGGATGTGCGCGGGCCGCCACGCATTGTGGTGGTTGCGCCACGGGTACGGCCCGGGCTTGATCGTGGTGAACCGGTAGGTGCCGTCGCCGTCGGTCAGGCATCGCCCGACGCCGGTGAAGTTCGGGTCCAGTGGCGCGGGATGCTGATCGCGTTGGTGCAGATACCGTCCCGCGGCGTTGGCCTGCCAGATCTCGACGAGTTGGCCGCGCACCGGTCTGCCGTCGCCGTCGACGATTCGTCCGGTGATCACGGTGCGCTCGCCGATCGGTTCGCCGGTGTGTTGGATCGTCAGATCCGCCTCGAGCGGGTCCACGTCGGTTCGGCCGAAGCACGGCGCCCACAGCTCGATCGCTTCCGGGTCAACCTGATGTAGGTCGTGATGCGGATGGCGCAGCGTACTGCTGCGGTACGGCGGATAGTGCAGCCGCGGTTGGGTTTCCTCGACGCCTGCCCGGTGATAGTCCGTGTGGATCGCCGCGATCTCCGCGGTGATCTCCGCCTGCCCTGTCATAGCCCGCACCGTACCGGCGACAACGCGCGGTATGAAGGTTAGGCTTCCACTCAGCGAAAGGGTGTTCAAATGGCCGGGAACACGTCGGTGCCGGGAGCGACCGTCACCTCCCGACTGCTGGCGGTGCTCGGCGCGTTCGGCGAGCACCACCGCAGCCTGACCCTGTCGGAGATCGCCCGGCGCGCCGATCTCCCGCTGCCAACGACTCACCGGTTGGCCCGCGAACTCGTCGCGGGCGGCGCGCTGGACCGTCTCGACGACGGCCGCTATGTGATCGGGCGACTGGTCTGGGAGGCCGGCTTGCTGGCGCCGGTTCAGGGCAGCCTGCGACAGGTGGCCGAACCGTTTCTGCACGACGTCTTCGCGGCAACGATGGCGACCGTGCATCTTGCGGTGCGCGACGGCGATGAGGTGCTGTACCTGGACCGGATGCAGGGCCGGGCATCGGTGCCGATCGTCAGCACCGTCGGCACCCGACTGCCCATGCACGCCACCGGTGTCGGGAAGGTGCTACTGGCGCACTCCCCCGCCGACGTCCGCGACCGGGTGCTGGCCGACTTGACGCGCATCACCCCGTACACCATCACCCGGCCTGAGCTACTCGAAGCGCAACTCGAGCGGGTTCGGCGCGACGGCGTCGCAACCACCACTGAGGAGATGTCGCTTGGCGCTTGCTCGTTGGCGGTTCCGGTGGTGCAGTCCTCCGACGGTGCCGTGGTGGCGGCGATCGGTGTCGTCGTCGCGACCCTCAAACGTGACAGGCAGCGGCTGCTCGGCGCGCTGCAGGTGGCGGCGCGCGGGATCAGCAGGCTGCTCTAGTCGACGCCAAAAGGACTGTCGCCCTTGGCCACCTGGGTGCCGACGTCGATCAGGTTCTGGGCGTTGGAGTGCAGTCGCTCGCCGGCGTCCCTGCTCGCCTGCCCGATGAGGTAGCGCGACCATGTGCCCTCGATGACGATGCCGAGTTTGAAGCACGCCATCGCGACATACCAATTGAGGCTTGATGTTTCGCGGCCGCCCGCGGCCAGATAGGCGTCCAGCAGTTCACGTCTGCTGGCCAACCCACCGAGCGCGGCGAGTTGCGCGCCTGCGGTGATCGTGTTGGTCTCCAGCGGCCAGCAGATCAACATCCAGCCGAGGTCCAGCAGCGGATCGCCGACCGTGCACATCTCCCAGTCGACGAACGCGGCCAACTCCGGCTTGTCGCGGCGCAGCAGCACGTTGCTCAGATGCGGGTCGCCATGCATGATGCCGGGCTTGCCGTCCGGCGGCCGGTTGGTCTCCAGCCAGTCCGCCAACTCGGTGACGGCCAGCGATTCGGGCGAATAGCGGTCGTGCCGATAGCTTTCCAGCAGCCGCAGGAACTGCGGCACCTGCCGTTGCAGAAACGAACCCGGCCGTTTCAACTCGGCGAGCGGACTGCCCTCCCACTCGACGTTGCCGAGTTGCGCGAGGCTGGCCGCATACGACAGGCTGACCCGGTGCCGCCAGTCGGCGTTGTCGACGTATGCCTGCTCCATGCTGTCGCCGGGATTGAAGCCGTCGACCTCTTCCATCAGATAGAACACCACCCCGAGCACGTCGAGGTCGTCGCAGCCCGCGATGAAACCCGGGTGCGGCACGGTGGTGCCCGCCAGCGTTCGCAGCGCCGCGATTTCGCGCAGCATGGTGTTGTTGCTCGTCGGCCGCGGATGCAGTGGCGGACGGCGCAACACCATTGGGCGACCGTCGACGTGCACCCGCACCACGATGTTCTGCGTGCCGCCGGTCAACGGTTGGACATCGGCGACCTCGGACCCGAGGCCCTGTTCTCGCACCCAGCGCTGCAGCGCAGCCTGGGCTTCGTCGGTCAGAGTCGGAAGCTGCTGGGCGTCGTTGGGCACACCGACATGTTGTCAGGCCTTGCGCGCCGTCACGAGCAGGTACTCCCATTCCATGGTGTTGTCGCCGTGCAGGACTGCGTCGCCGACGCGGGCGATCGCCTCGTCCAGTTCCGCCACCCGGTTCGCGTCACCCTCGATGTTGCGGTACGCCGCGATGGTGGGCCCGTAGGTGGCCTTGAAGTAGTCGCGGAACGCCGCGCCGTCGGCGAAGTGGTGCACGGGCAGCATCCGGCGTTCCATCTGCAGGTCGGTGACGCGGTCGCCGAACAGCTCGCGGACGTGGTCCTCCTGTCCCCACAGCGGCGGCGGTTGCGCACCCGGCGGCGGAGCGGGCATGTACGGCTTCATGGTCGAGAACAATTTGCCGATGTGCCCCTCGGGCGTCCAGTTGATCAGGCCGATCCTGCCGCCCGGTTTGGTCACCCGGACCAACTCGCCCGCTGCCAATTCGTGGAACGGGGCGAACATCACGCCGATACACGACATCACCACGTCGAACTCGTTGTCGCCGAACGGCAGTGCGTGGGCGTTGGCCTCGCGCCACTCGAGCTGCACACCCTGTTCGGCGGCGAGCGCGCGGCCGCTTTCCAACAGCTCGGGACACAGGTCGCTGGCGATCACGCTGGCTTTGGTCCGTGCCGCCGGGATGGCGGCGTTGCCGGTGCCGGCGGCGACGTCGAGGACGCGGTCCCCCGGACCCACTCCGATGGCTTCGACCAGCACGGGTCCCAGCGGGGCGACCAGGTCGGCGGCGAGTTTCGGGTAATCCCCCGACGCCCACATGGCGCGGTGTTTGGCGGCGATCTGGCTGTGGTCAACAGCCGCGGTCAAGTTGCTCATGCCTGACATCGTCGGTCGTCACATCGCGGCGAAACTAGTCACAGATCTGTACTGGGGCTGGTTCCATATCTGTACTGGGGTGCGGACCGGGGAGGTAACGCGATGTCCGGATACGGCCAGTTCTGTCCGGTGGCCAAGGCGATGGAGCTGCTCGACGAGCGCTGGACGGTGCTCGTCGTCCGGGAGCTGCTGCTGGGCAGCAGGCACTTCAACGAGCTGCGCCGTGGGGTGCCGAAGATGTCGCCCGCGTTGCTGTCGAAGCGGCTGAAGTCGCTGACCCGCGCGGGCGTCGTCGCGCGCGAGGAGGTCGACGGCCGGACGATGTACTCGCTGACCGAGTGCGGCAAGGAGCTCACCGACGTGGTCGAGGCGCTGGGCGCGTGGGGTGTGCGCTGGATCGGCGAACTCGGTGAGGAGGACCTCGATCCGCATCTGCTGATGTGGGATATGCGCCGCACCATTCCTATCGAGGAATGGCCGCGGACCCGCACCACGCTGGCGTTCCGCCTGGACGGGGTGGCGCCCAAGGCCTCGCGCTGGTGGCTGGTCGTCGCCGACGGCGAGGCTGATGTGTGCGATTTCGACCCCGGCCACGAGGTGGCGGGAACCGTGGAAACCAGCCTGCGCACGCTCACCCGGATCTGGCGCGGCGACACCAGTTGGCAACACGCGCTGCTCGACGGCAGCGTCGCCGTGTCCGGTCCGGCCGACGTGCGCAGGGCCATCCCGGGGTGGATCGGGCAGAGCGCGCTGGCCAGCGTGCCGCGCCCGGCCTGATTTCTCGTCCAGTGGCCACTTATCGCACGCCAATCGCGTCGAAGCGTGTCACAAGTGGCCACTCAACCGTCACGGGCGGTCAAGATCAGTCGAGGATGCGGCGCGCGACGTTGGTGGTGATCAGGTCGAGCAACTCGTCGCCATGGCCGGCCATGATGGTGCGGATCGCATACAGCGAGAACCCCTTGGCCTGCTCCACTGTGATCGCCGGCGGGATCGACAACTCCTGCCTGGCGGTCACCACATCGACGAGCGCAGGACCGTCATGTGCGAACGCGTCCCTCAACGCCTGCGGCAGCTCGGCCGGTTTCTCGACACGACGGCCGAAGATCCCCATCGCCCGTGCGACGTCGGCGAAGTTCGGGTTCACCAGATCGGTGCCGTAATTGACGATGCCCGCCGCCTTCATCTCCAATTCGACGAAGTTCAGCGACGAGTTGTTGAACACGATCACCTTCACCGGCAGTCGGTTCTGGATCAACGTGACGAGCTCGCCGAACATCATCGTCAGACCGCCGTCGCCGGCCAGCGCGACCACTTGGCGGTTGCGGTTGGCAGTCTGCGCGCCGATCGCGTGCGGCAGCGCACACGCCATCGTGCCGTGGTTGAACGACCCGACAAGTCGCCTGCGTCCGTTCATCTTCACGTAGCGCGCCGCCCACACCACAGGCGATCCGACGTCGACGGTGAACACCGCATCGTCGCTGGCAAGCTGATTGGCAAGTCCCGCAACATATTCCGGTCGGATGGGAGAACGGTCGCGGTCGTTGACGGCTAAATCGTCCAGCGTCTTGCGGGTCTTGCCGTAGTGGCGCAGCGAGCGGTCCAGATGCTCGCGCTGATTCTTCTGCCGCAGCAGCGGCTGCAGCGCGGCCAGCGTGTCCTTGACCGTGCCGACGAGGCCGAGTTCGAGCGGTACGCGACGGCCGAGGTTGCGGCCGCGGATGTCGACCTGAATCACCTTCGCGTGGTCGGGATAGAACTGCTGATACGGAAAGTCGGTGCCCAACATCAGCAGCGTGTCGGACTCTTTGATGGCCTTGTATCCCGACGCGAACCCGAGCAGACCGGTCATACCGACGTCGAACGGGTTGTCGTATTCGATGAACTCCTTGCCGCGCAACGCATGTACGACGGGTGCGTTCAGCGTCGCGGCCGCGGTCATCAACTCGTCGTGGGCGCCCTCGACGCCCGCCCCGCCGAGGATCGTGACGGCCTCTGCGGCGTTGAGGATGTCGGCCGCTCGGCGCAGCGACGCGTCGTCGGGACGCACCACGGACCTCGTCGGGATGACCGGCCGCGTCAGGAAGGCCGACGTCTCGGCGCGCTGCAGGAAGATCTCGCCCGGGATGACGACGACGGCGACACCGCGTTCCTCGATTGCGGCGCGCATCCCCATCTCCAGAATGCGCGGCGCCATCTCCGGGGTGCTGACGAGTTCCCGGTAGACGCTGCAGTCGCGGAACAGTTCCTGCGGATGGGTCTCCTGGAAGTACTCCGAGCCGATCTCGGTGCGCGGGATGTGAGCCGCGATGGCCAGTACCGGAACTCGGCTGCGCTGGGCGTCGAACAGCCCGTTGATCAGATGCAGGTTGCCCGGCCCGCAGCTGCCCGCGCAGACCGCGAGCTGTCCGGTGAGCGCCGCGTCGGCGGCGGCGGCGAATGCGGCCGTCTCCTCGTGGCGTACGTGCTCCCAAGTGATTTCACCGGATCGTCGAATCGCGTCGGTGAACCCGTTGAGGCTGTCCCCCGGCAGCCCGTACACGCGGCGAACGCCGCTGATCGACAGTGCTGAGATGATGTGATCGGCAACGGTCGCCACGTGGGCAGCGTAGCGCGGCTGCCCTACTTAGGAGCGAAACGTTGGCCCGCGTCCAGTCTCAGGCACTGGCCGTTGAGCATCGGGTTCTCGACGATCGCCGCGACCAGCTTGGCGTACTCCTCCGGCTTGCCGAGCCGCTTGGGGAACGCGGCGTCCTTGGTGAGCGCCTTGGCGAAATCGTCGGGGATGCCTTCGGTCAGTCCGGTGGCGAACAGGCTCGGCGCGATCGCGAGTGCCCGGATGCCGAGGCTGCCCAGATCACGCGCCATGGTCAGGCACATACCCGCGATCGCGGCCTTGGACGCGGTGTAGGCGACCTGGCCGATCTGGCCCTCGAACGCGGCGATCGACGCCGTGTTGATGATGACGCCGCGCTCTTCCTGCTCGTCGTCGACGAGGTCCTGCTTGCTCATCTGCCACGCCGCCAGCCGGCTGATGTTGAAGGTGCCGATCAGGTTGAGGTCGACGGTTCTGCGGAAGGACTCCAGGCTGTGCGGCCCGTCCTTCTTGACGGTGCGCTCGCCGATTCCGCCACCGGCGGTGGTCACGATGATGTGGAGGGCGCCGAGTGCGTCCACCGCCTGCTGCAGCACGGTCTCCGTACCGTCGAAGTCGGTGACGTCCACCTCGAAGAACGAACCACCGATGGCGTCGGCGACGTCCTTGCCCTTCGACTGCGGCCGATCCAGCACCGCCACACTGGCGCCGCGCTTGGCCAACAATTCGGCGGTCGCCTTTCCGAAGCCGGACGCCCCACCGACGATGACGGCCTTCTTGCCCTCGATCTCCATTCAGCTGCCTTTCCAAAAGGTGGTCAAACCGTAAAGGCAACTTAGCTCATCGCGCATTCGGTAAGGCTTTCGGGCGCACCGTCGCCGTCACGACTTCGTAAGGTCTGCCGCCGGGTCGCGCAGGTAGGTTTTGGCTATGTCCGAACCTGCGGCCGACAAGCGGATGATGGCCGGCATCGCGGCCGCTGCCGTCGCCCTCGGTGTCACCCAATTGATCGCGGTGGCGTTCGGCCCGCAGGCCGACGCGCGCACCGCGGTCGGGTCGGCGATCATCGACCTGACGCCGGGTCCGGTCAAAGAGTGGACGATTCAGACCTTCGGCACCGCGGACAAGCTCTTCCTGTCGGTCCTCATCCTCGGGGTCATCGCGCTCATCGCGGCGGTGACCGCGCGGTGGGAGACGCGACGCGTCCCGGTGGGCAGCATCGCCATCGTCGTCGCGGGCATCCTCGGGTGCGCGGCGGTGCTTTCGCGTGCGGGCGCGACGCCGGCAGACATCGTGCCCACTGTGATCGGCACGGTGTGCGGTGTCGCGGTGCTGCGGCTGCTCGTCTCCGGGCGGTTCGCCGACGCATCGGAGTCCGGTGACTCCCGCGACTCTGACGCCCCCGACCGCGGTCGCCGATTGTCGTTGGTGACGATGGGATTTCTCGGCGCCGGAGCGCTCAGCGGCGTCGCAGGCGTGGTGCTGACGCGGATGCTGTCGTCGGTGTCGGGTGATCGCAACTCCTTCGCACTGCCGCGCGTCGACGTGGCCGCCCCGCCGGTGCCGCCGACAGTGCAGCCCAAAGGTGTTGCGCTGCCGTCGTTTGTCACCAGCAACGCCGATTTCTACCGGATCGACACCGCGTTGACGGTGCCGCAGCTGGCTCGCTCCGAGTGGCAACTGAAGATTCACGGCATGGTGGACCGCGAGATCACCTTCCACTTCGAGGACCTCGACCGGTTCGACGCCGTCGAGAAGCTGGTGACCCTGACATGTGTGTCGAATCCCGTTGGCGGCGACCTCATTTCGAACGCCGCGTGGACGGGATACCGGGTGCGTGACCTGCTGGCTGAGGCCGGTGTGCATCCGGACGCCGACATGGTGCTGTCGACGTCGATCGACGGGTTCACCGCAGGCACACCTGTCGAGGCGCTCACCGACACGCGTGACGCGCTGCTGGCGGTCGCGATGAACGGTCAGCCGCTGCCCACCGAGCACGGCTATCCGGCCCGACTCGTGGTGCCCGGCCTGTACGGCTATGTGTCGGCAACCAAGTGGGTGGTCGACTTGGAGCTGACGCGGTTCGACGAGGCCGAGGCGTTCTGGACGCAGCACGGCTGGTCGGCGAAGGGGCCCATCAAGACGGAGTCCCGCATCGATGTGCCACGCAGCGGGCAGGACGTCGCCAAGGGTCCCGTGACGTTCGGCGGCATCGCGTGGGCGCAGCACCGTGGCGTGCGGGCGGTGGAGGTCCGCATCGACGGGCCGACCACGCAGGGCGCCTGGCAGCCCGCCGACCTCGGCGCGTCGTACTCCAACGACACCTGGCGGCTGTGGAGCTTCAACTGGCAGGCCACCGAGTCCGGCCTGCACACCATCACCGTGCGCGCCACCGACAACACCGGCGCGGTGCAGACGCCCGACATCGCCGACCCGGTTCCCGACGGCGCCACCGGGTGGCACTCGGTGCAGTTCGCGGTGCGGTAACCCGGTAGCTCCCGCCCCCCCCCCCCGAGTGACCGCGTCTGAACGTCGACACGCCGGAAAATCATGTGCAAATGCGGTCTCTCGCGCCTAGGTTGGCATGCCATGTCGCACGCAACTCTCTGGCGAGCCAAGCTGCGCGACGAGCTGCTTGCCGCACGAAAGAACCGGGACGCCACCCGCGTTTCGGCGTTGCGCTGCGCACTGAGTGCGATCGACAACGCCGAAGCCGTACCCGCCCTGCCGGACAGACTGTCCCGCGGCGCGATAGCCAACGCCGTCGCCGGACTGGGCGCCGCGGAGGCCGCGCGTCGCGAGCTGTCCGACGCCGAGATCCGCGAACTGCTGCACGGCGAGATCGACGAGCGCCTCGCTGCTGCCCGCTCCGTCGCTGCGACACACCCCGAACGCGCAACCACGCTGCACGCCGAGGCGGCCGTGCTGGCCGGGTTCCTGGGAGATGTCTGACGGCCGTGCCAGGCTGGGGCCGTGCAGCTGAGTGACGTGGCCGCCGCGTCGGCCGAAGTTGGCGCGATCTCCGCACGGCTGGCCAAAATCACCCGCATCGCGGACCTGCTGCGGGTGGCGGGCGCCGAGGGGGACCCCAAGCAGGTCGCGGTCGTGGTGTCCTGGTTGTCCGGCGAGCTGCCGCAACGCCAGATCGGGGTCGGCTGGGCGGCGTTGCGCTCGCTGCCGCCTGCGGCCGATCAGCCGACGCTGACCGTGCTGCAGGTCGATGCGGCGTTCAGCGAGATCGGCCAGGTCGCGGGCAAGGGTTCGCAGGCCCGTCGGGCCGGCCTGGTCACCGGACTGTTCGCCGCGGCCACCGAATCCGAGCAGACCTTCCTGCGCAGGCTGCTCGGCGGCGAACTGCGCCAGGGCGCTCTCGTCGGCGTGATGGCCGACGCCGTCGCAAAGGCCGCCGGCATCGCCGCACCCGTCGTGCGCCGAGCCGCGATGCTGGGGGGCGACCTGCCCGCGGTCGCGGCCGCCGCGCTCACCGGGGACGAAACCGCGCTCGACCGGTTCACCCTCAAAGTCGGACAACCCGTCGGCCCGATGCTCGCCCAGACCGCCACCGGTGTTCGTGAAGCACTCGAACGCCTCGGTGGCACAGGCGTTTTCGAGGCCAAGCTGGACGGTGCGCGGGTACAGGTCCATCGCGCAGGCAACGACGTCTCGATCTACACCCGCAGCCTCGACGACGTCACCGAACGGCTACCAGAGGTCGTCGAAGCGGCATTGGCACTGCCCGTCACCGACCTGATCGCCGACGCCGAGGCCATCGCGCTGCGACCCGACGGTCGGCCGCACCGATTCCAGGTGACCGCGTCACGGTTCGGCCGCTCGGTCGACATCGCGGCGGCCAGAGACGCACAACCGTTGTCGGTGTTCGTCTTCGACCTGCTGCACCTCGACGGTGAGGATCTGCTGGACCTGCCTGCCAGAGACCGGATCGCCGCGTTGGACGCCATCGTGCCGTCCGCCCACCGGGTGGACCGGTTGATCACCGACGACGCCGAGGCCGCGCAACGGTTTCTCGACGTCACCCTCGACGCGGGTCACGAAGGGGTGATGGCCAAGTCGCTTACCGCGCCCTATGAAGCGGGTCGGCGCGGCGCGGGTTGGCTCAAGGTCAAGCCGGTGCACACTCTCGATCTGGTGGTCCTCGCAGTCGAATGGGGGTCCGGCCGCCGCACAGGCAAACTTTCCAACATTCATCTCGGCGCGCGCGACCCCGCGACGGGCGGATTCGTCATGCTGGGAAAGACTTTCAAGGGCATGACCGACGCGATGCTCGAGTGGCAGACCGCCCGGTTCACGGAGTTGGCCGACGGGCCCACCGACGGCTACGTCGTCAAGGTGCGGCCCGAGCAGGTCGTCGAGATCGCGTTCGACGGCGTTCAGGGCTCGTCGCGCTATCCGGGCGGGATGGCTTTGCGATTCGCCCGCGTTCTGCGCTATCGGGACGACAAGAGCCCGGCAGAGGCCGACACCGTCGAGACTGTGCGCGCCCTGTATGAACGTGGGTCATAACCGAAGTGAAACCTGGGAATCGGCCCAACGCCGTTTCGTGCGGTGAAAGGATCACTGCACCGGGTAGAACAGCGATGTTTCAGGGAGAGACCGTGGCAACACCCACCGCCGCACCATCGGACCGCATCGAGGAGCAAGACGGCGACGTCACCTATATCCGCACCGAAAAGGATCTGCCGCCGGTAGCAATCATCGACCGGTCCCCGATCACCACCAAACACAAGATCATCTTCGGGATCGTCGCGCTGCTCGGCGCGATCGCGTGGGCGATCATCGCGTTCTTCCGCGGGGAGACCGTGAACGCGGTGTGGTTCGTCATCGCCGCGATCTGCACCTACGTGATCGGCTTCCGCTTCTATGCGCGGCTGATCGAAATGAAGATCGTGCGTCCGCGTGACGACACCGCCACCCCCGCTGAGCTTTTCGAAAACGGCACCGACTACATGCCGACCGACCGGCGGGTGCTCTACGGTCATCACTTTGCTGCGATCGCAGGCGCGGGACCGCTTGTCGGCCCCGTACTCGCGATGCAGATGGGCTATCTGCCCGGCACCATCTGGATCATCATCGGCGCCGTACTCGCCGGTTGCGTGCAGGACTATCTGGTGTTGTCGATTTCGGTGCGTCGACGCGGCCGCTCCCTTGGCCAGATGGCGCGCGACGAACTCGGCGCCATCGGCGGCGCCGCGGCCATCATCGGCGTGCTGGTGATCATGGTGATCCTGCTCGCGGTGCTGGCGCTGGTGGTCGTCGGCGCGCTCGCCGAAAGCCCGTGGGGCGTCTTCTCCATCGCGATGACGATTCCGATCGCGATCTTCATGGGTATCTACTTGCGGTTCCTGCGTCCAGGCCGGGTTTCCGAGGTGTCGCTGATCGGCGTCGCGCTGTTGCTGCTGGCCGTGGTCGCGGGCGGCTGGGTCGCTGAAACCTCGTGGGGTGCAGACTGGTTCACGCTGTCGAAGGTGACCCTGTCGTGGTGCATCATCATCTACGGGTTCTGCGCGTCGGTGCTGCCGGTGTGGTTGCTGCTCGCGCCTCGCGACTACTTGTCGACGTTCATGAAGGTCGGCACCATCGCGCTGCTGGCGATCGGCATCCTGTTGGCCCGCCCCATCATGGAGGCGCCCGCGATCTCCCAGTTCGCCACGAAGGGCACCGGCCCGGTGTTCGCCGGTTCACTGTTCCCGTTCCTGTTCATCACGATCGCCTGCGGGGCGCTGTCGGGCTTCCACGCGCTCATCTCGTCGGGCACCACGCCGAAGCTGCTGGAGAAGGAAAGCCAGATGCGGCTGATCGGCTACGGCGGCATGCTCACCGAGTCGTTCGTCGCGATCATGGCGTTGATCACCGCGGCCATCATCAACCAGCATCTGTACTTCGTGATGAATGCGCCTGCGGCGCAGACCGGCACCACCGCGCAGACCGCGGCTGACTACGTCAACGGTCTTGGCCTTTCCGGCAATCCGATCACCCCGGGCGAAATCACCCAGGCGGCAGAGGCCGTCGGCGAGAAGAGCATCGTGTCGCGCACCGGCGGGGCGCCGACGCTCGCGTTCGGCATGTCGGAGGTGCTGCACCAGGTGTTCGGCGGCCAAGCGCTCAAAGCGTTCTGGTACCACTTCGCGATCATGTTCGAGGCGCTGTTCATCCTCACCACTGTCGACGCGGGCACACGCGTCGCGCGGTTCATGCTCTCCGACGGTCTCGGCAATCTCGGCGGGCCGATGAAGAAGCTGCAGAACCCGAGTTGGCGTGTGGGCGCGTGGATTTGCAGCGTCATCGTCGTCGCCGCGTGGGGCAGCATCCTGCTGATGGGCGTCACCGATCCGCTCGGCGGCATCAACACACTGTTCCCGTTGTTCGGCATCGCCAATCAACTGTTGGCCGCGATTGCGCTGACGGTGGTCACCGTCGTGGTCGTCAAGCGCGGACTCGTGAAATGGGCGTGGATACCGGCACTTCCGTTGTTCTGGGATCTCGTCGTCACCTTGACCGCATCGTGGCAGAAGATCTTCTCCGCCGACCCGAAGGTCGGCTACTGGAAGCAGCACAGCATCTGCGAAGCGGCGCAGGCGGCGGGCAAACTGTGCCTGAGCGCCAAGACCCCGGCCGACGTCGACAAGATCGTCCGCAACACGTTCATCCAGGGGACATTGTCGATCGTGTTCGCGTCCGTCGTCGTCATCGTGTTCGTCGCCGGAATCGTCGTGGTGCTCAAATCACTTCGCGGCACGGCCACACCGTTGACCGAGGACGAACCGGTGCCGTCGCGGATCTTCGCGCCATCGGGCCTCATTCCCACCAAGCCGGAACGGGAGGTGCAAAAGCAATGGGACGCGCTACCGAAGTCGCACGCCAGATCGGTTGGTACTGGGGCACATTGATGGGTGACAACCATTACCGGCGCTACGTCGAGCATCGCAGGCGTACGCACCCGGGCGAACCGGTGATGTCCGAGCGGGAGTATTGGCGGATGCGGCACGACGCGACGGAGTCGAACCCCAACCCGCGCTGCTGCTAGCAGCGGCTCATTCGGCAAGCGGCACGTGCACCCGTACGGGGTAGTGCACGCCTTTGCACTCGACCTCCCCCTGCGGCTCACAACAGATCCTGTCCTTGACCAGGTGCCAGGTCGCATCGCTGAGCAGGATCCCGCCGGGCTCGCACTTGGTCTGGAGTCGCGCCGCAATGTTGGCCTGCAGCCCGATGGCCGTGTAGATCATCCGGCCGTTCGAGCCGAAGCTGCCCACGCTCAGCACGCCGCTGTTGATGCCGGCGCGCATCTTCAGCGGTTCGGTCGCACCGAGTTTGCGCCAGCCTTCCTCCAAGGACGGCAGTCGGGCCTGCATCGCCTGGGCGGCGCGGACGGCGCGGACGGCCTGCTCCTCCGGGTCCATCTCGTCGGGCGCGCCGAACATCGCCATGAACCCGTCGCCGCCGAATTCGCTGACCGTTCCGCCGAAGTCGTCGACGATCTCGGTCATCGCCGACATGTAGTCGTTGACGATGAGCGTGAGCACCTCCGCCTCGACACGGTCGGCCAACATCGTGAATCCGACGAGGTCGATGAACAGGACGGTGACGCGTCGCCGCGACGGCTCCCCGATGCCCGCGGTGTCGCCGGCGACGATGTGCTTGGCGACAGCGGCTGGTACGTAACGCCGGATCGTCTCGGCGCTGCGCTGCAGGTCGCGCTGCTGCGCGCCGATGATCTGGTCTTTGCAGAACGAGCGGCGCGACACGATCTCGATGACGATGCAGACCAGCAGGCAGCCCAGGTAGGCGATCCACTGGATCGCGCCCAGCCCGCCCGCCTCGACGGCGCTGATCCGGCCGGCGTCGTAACTGTCGTAGAGGCGATAGGAGGCGAAAGCGACGTACGGCGTCACCCCCGCCACCGCGAGCATGGGCGGGACTCGAAAGATCGCGAAGCCGAAGAACATCACGATCAGCATGCCGCCGGTCATGGCGCCGGCCCGCCACGCCGGCCCCTCCGAGGTCACCAGTACATCGGACAACAGCCAGACGATCAGGAATCCCGCCAGACAGTTGGCGAGCGCTGCGAGCGGCATCACCGACGGACGCAGTGCCTCCGGGAATGTCAACGCGGTGAGCACGATGAGCAGTACGACCCAGCCGACGATCGGCGGCACCGCCTTGCCCGCGGAGTCGACGTCGAGAACGATGACCGCCACCAGCAACAGGCACCAGCTCGGGATCGACCCGATGTAGCCAACGCGTGCGAACGGTGTCGCCGTCGCGATACGCCACTTGCGGTACTGGCCCTCGGTCTCGTGGCTGGCGAAGCGCAACCCGAACCAGCGCAACCGATGGTCGGGCCGAGCGGCGACCGCCGCCGACCCGGCGTCGACCAACGCTGCGCGCGCCCGTATCTCCGCGTGCAGCCGCTCGAGTCCCCCCCAGGCCACGAGACAGAAGCCTAGCGTGTGGCGTCGCGATGGGCTCGCCATCCCGCGTTAAACGCAAGTTTCAGCGGCACAACGAAATTGACGCCGCAGATGATTCGAATCGGGACATCGTCACGCGTCGCGGCCGTACGTTGATGGCAAGGCGACGAGGAGTCGAAGTTATGAATAAAGAGGACATGATTCTGATCAGCGTGGATGACCATGTGGTCGAGCCGCCGGACATGTTCAAGAATCATCTGCCGAAGAAGTATTTGGATGAGGCGCCGCGGTTGGTGCATAACCCGGATGGTTCGGATACTTGGCAGTTCCGTGATGTGGTGATCCCGAATGTGGCGCTCAATGCGGTTGCGGGTCGGCCGAAGGAGGAGTACGGGCTGGAGCCGCAGGGTTTGGATGAGATCCGGCCGGGGTGTTGGAAGGTCGATGAGCGGGTCAAGGACATGAACGCCGGAGGCATTCTGGGCTCGATCTGCTTTCCGTCGTTTCCGGGTTTCGCCGGCCGGTTGTTCGCCACTGAGGATCCGCAGTTTTCGTTGGCGTTGTTGCAGGCCTACAACGATTGGCATGTCGAGGAGTGGTGCGGGCAGTATCCGGCGCGGTTCATTCCGATGTGTCTGCCGGTGATCTGGGACGCCGAAGCGTGCGCGGCCGAGGTGCGCCGCAACGCCAAACGCGGTGTGCATGCGTTGACGTTCACCGAGAATCCGGCCGCGATGGGGTATCCGAGTTTTCATGATGATTACTGGACGCCGTTGTGGGAGGCGTTGGTGGATACCGACACGGTGATGAATGTGCATATCGGGTCGTCGGGCCGGTTGGCGATCACCGCGCCGGATGCGCCGATGGATGTGATGATCACTTTGCAGCCGATGAACATCGTGCAGGCCGCGGCGGATTTGTTGTGGTCCAAGCCGATCAAGAAGTACCCCGATCTCAAGGTCGCGTTGAGTGAGGGTGGTACCGGCTGGATTCCCTACTTTTTGGAGCGTGCGGATCGCACCTATGAGATGCATTCCACCTGGACCGGCCAGGACTTCAAGGGCAAGCTGCCCTCGGAGGTGTTCCGGGAGCACTTCTTGACCTGTTTCATCTCCGATCCGGTGGGGGTCAAGCTGCGCAACGAGATCGGTATCGACAACATCTGCTGGGAAGCCGACTACCCACACTCCGACAGCATGTGGCCGGGGGCGCCTGAGCAGCTGCATGAGGTGTTGACCGCCAACAACGTGCCCGACGACGAGGTCAACAAGATGACCTACGAAAACGCGATGCGCTGGTATCACTGGGACCCGTTCACCCACATCAGCCGCGAACAAGCCACCGTCGGCGCACTCCGCAAAGCCGCCGAAGGCCACGACGTCTCCATCCGCGCCCTCTCCCACGGCAAGAAGGACTCCAGCCTTGGCGCCAACACGCTGCAGGCGCAGTTGGACAGGACCAATGCGCCACGCTGAGGTGGCGCCCAGCAGATTGCTACTCGCCGCATAGCTCGCTCTTAGGGTGCCTGCCTAGCCTCGCGTTCGGGTTGGGGCGTCTCTCGACGCGCGAAAGGCCAGGAATGAACTTCAAACAAGCGATCGCTGGCGCAGCGATCGGCTGTGCTCTCGGCATCACCGGAATCGGTCTAGGCGCAGGCGTTGCGAACGCTGCACCGTGCAGTCCGGTGCCAGGAGCGCAATGCGGCGGCGGTCCGGGTGGCGGTCCAGGCGGCCCGCCCGAGCGTGGACCCGGTGGGCCACCGCAAGACCGTGGACCCGGTGGTCCCCCACAGGATCGTGGACCCGGCGGGCCGCCACAGGATCGTGGACCCGGCGGGCCGCCACAGGACCGTGGACCCGGCGGGCCGCCAGGCGATTTCCGCGGACCCGGCGGGCCGCCACAGGACCGTGGACCGGGTGGACCCGGCGATTTCCGCGGACCGGGCGGCCCCGGTGATTTCCGCGGACCGGGTGGACCCGGAGGCCCGGGCGACTTCCACAATCCCGGCGGCCCCGGCTTCCGCGGACCGGACAACCACGATTGGCGACCACCGTGGAATCCGGGAGACAACGACTGGCGCGGCCGGTTCCACAACGCGCCCTGGGGCAATGATCTGCCTCCTTGGGGATGGGGCGCCCCGCCACCTCCTCCGTGGGACGGACCGTTACCGGATCCGTTTGGGCCACCGCCGCCACCGATCAATTACTGGGGCTTCCAGGAGCAGCCGATCTGGGACCCCGGCTACAACCAATGGGGTTTCTATTTCTTCGGGATCTGGATTCCACTCCCGATCTGACCCGAAGGGAGGGCGGCCGCCCCTGTGCCCGGGGCGGCCGCTCCTTCGGCTCTCCGCTTCGCCGCAACTGAAAAGAATCCCTTGGCGGCCTTGGGGTTTCCTGTCAAGTTCATGGCCGCGAGAATCGGCCTGGCAGCACACTGAGATCGAGCGCATAGCTGGCTCATAATCCGCGTTCCTACCTTTGCGTGTGACGCGAAAGCGACTAAGGACTCGGAGAAAGGCCAGCCGTGAAGCTCGTGCACATCGTGACTGGGGCAGCAATCACCTGCGTTCTGACCGCAACCGGAATCGGCTTCGGGTCAAACGTGGCGAGCGCCATGCCTGATCCCGCCGGACTCCGCAGTCCTGGCGGTCCGCCCCTTGCCGGGGGCGGAGGCGGCTCGAGCGGCGGAGGTGGCGGCTCCAGCGGAGGTGGCAGCTCCAGCGGAGGTGGCAGCTCCAGTGGCGGAGGCGGGTCTGGTTCTTTTACACACCTCCGGGCCCAACAGACGGGCCCCCATTTCGTATGGCCTCTTTTGCTTGGAAAAAAAAACCCTCTCTTGGTGGCGGACTCGGCGGTGGCGCCAGTCCGTTTTTTCCCAGCGACACCGGCGGCGGCGGAAGTGCACCCGCCGTACCGGCTGCACCAGCGGCGCCAAGCGGACCCGACGCACCCGCCGCACCAGCGGCACCCGCAGCACCGAGCGGACCCGACGCACCCGCCGCACCAGCGGCGCCCGCAGCACCGAGCGGACCTGAGGCGCCCGCGGCGCCAGCGGCACCCGCCGGGCCGGTCGGGCCCGAAACCCCAAGCGGCCCCGCGAATCCCACGGCGCCTAACGGGCCTGACACCCCTGCCACACCTGGCAGGCCGGACGCGCCAACCGGGCCTGCGCCTGCTGGCACACCACACGACCCCGGAGCACCAGCAGGGCCTGACCATCACGGATCAGGTGCAGACGACGGGCACAACTGGCAGCCACCGTGGAACCCGAATGACAGCGACTGGCACGGTCATTTTCACGGCGCTCCATGGGGTGACGGTCTGCCGCCATGGGGTCACGGCCCGCCCCCGAGGCCGCCATACCTCGGGCCGCTGCCACTGTACGACGCACCGCCTCCGCCAGACTTCGACTACTACGGTTTCAATGTGCAACCAGTCTGGGATCCGGTGCGCAAACAATGGGGTTTCTGGTTCTTCGGGATCTGGATCCCGCTGCCAACGTAAGCGCAATCAGCTCAGCGCGTAGCGAATCGGCAAGTGCTTGAGTCCGCCGACGAAGATCGTCGCGATGTGTTGGGGATCGCCGGTCAGTTCGATCGACTCCAGTCGCGGAACCAGCTCCGAGAAGAAACTGTTGACCTCCATCCGGGCCAACGCCGCACCAAGACAGAAGTGCACCCCGTAACCGAACGCGTTGTGTCTGTTGGGATCACGGCCGACGTCGAATGCGAACGGGTCGTCGAAGATTTCCTCGTCGCGGTTCGCCGACGCGTATGACAGCAGCACCGATTCACCCGCGGCGATCGGCACACCGCGAACGGTGGTGTCCTCCTGAGCCGTTCGCATGAACTCCTTGACCGGCGTGACCCAACGGATCATCTCCTCGGTGGCCAACGGCATCAGATCCATGTCGGCCTTGAGTCGGGCGAGTTGGTCGGGATGCTCGATCAGCGCGTGTAGCCCACCGGAGATCACCGCGCTGGTGGTGTCGTGGCCCGCGGCGGCGACGATCGCGTAGTACGACACCGTCTCGATGTCGTTCAGCGGTTCGCCGTCGATCGTGGCGTTGGCGATGGCCGACGCCAGATCCTCGGTCGGACGCTCGCGGCGAGACGCCGTCACCGCGGTGAAGTACGCGAACATGTCGAGCAGCGACGCCATCTGCTCTTCTTTGGTGGTACCACGCTGCAGTTCGGGGTCGTCGTTGCCGAACATCTCCTGGGTGTACTTGAGCATCCGGGGGAAGTCTTCTTCGGCCAGGCCAAGCATCGACATGATCACGTAAAGCGGGTAGTTCACCGCGACCTCCTGGACGAAGTCGCACTCGTGGCCTGCCTGCGCCATGCCGTCCACGAACCGCTTGGCGAGTTCGTCGACGCGAACCTTCATCGCGCGCATCGCCTTCGGCCGGAACCAGTCCGCGCCGATCGCCCGCACCACCCGGTGTTGCGGGTCGTCCATGTGAATGAGTGTGTTGATGCCGATCGCCGCCTGCTGTTCGTCGGCCTCTTCCGTCATCAGCACCGGTCGTGGCGAGTTGGTGAACAATGCGTTATCGCGCTCGATGGCCATGACGTCCGCGTGCTTGGTGATCGCCCAGAACGGCCGGTAGGACGGCACCTCGACCCGCGCCACCGGGGCGTGGGCACGCAGATGCGCCAGCGTTGCATGCAGTTTCGCCTCGTCGGTGTACGCCAGCGGGTCGGCGAACACCTTGGCGGCTTCGTCCATCGTCGGCACGGTCACGGGCGACTCCGCACAGACTGGCCGCGCATCTCGTCGAGCAGGGCGATCACGGTGTCCTCGGCCACCGACGATGGGAATCCCACCAGCACGCGGTCGATCACCCCGTCGCACCGCTCGCGGATCTTGCTCGCCACCGTGTCGAGCGGCGCGACCACCGCGAACGCCTCGAGCATCTCGTCGTCGATGAGCGCACCCATCGCGTCCCACTCACCCTGCAGACTCAGCCGGTGCAACTCGGTGTGCAGATCTCCCCACCCGTGCAGTTCGAGGACCTTGCGGTACGCCGGCGTCGAGCCGTAGAACGCGATCTGCTTGCGCGTGCCTGCCGACGCCGCGGTCAACTGCTCTTCGGTCTCCCCCGTCACCACAAACATGGGCGCCGATAGTTGAACCTCACGGCGCTGCCGTCCGGAGCGGTCGATGCCACGCATCAACGCGGGGATGGTGACCTCTTCGAAGTACCGCTTGGTGGTGAACGCGTGGGCGAGCACACCGTCGGCGACCTCGCCGCACATCTCGGTCATCGCCTCACCGACTGCCGCGACGAACACCTTTGGAAACGGGTGCGGTTGCGGCTCGGGGGTGAACATCGGCGTCATGATCTTGTGGGTGTAGAAGTCACCCTCGAAGCTCAACTTCGTGCCGTCACGCCAGCACGACCAGATCGCGTGCAACGCCAGTACGAACTCGCGCATCCGTTTCACGGGCTGGCCCCACGGCATGCTGAAACGCTTCTCGATGTGGGCCTGCACCTGTGAGCCGAGTCCGAGTATGAACCGACCGCCTGAGTACTCCTGCAGATCCCATCCGACGTTGGCCACTGTCATGGGATTGCGCGCGAAGGCCACGGCGATGCTGGTGCCCAACTCGATTCGGGTGGTGTGCTCGGCGGCGAGCACCAACGGCAAGAAGGGATCGTGGTTGATCTCGGCGGTCCAACAACCGTCGTAGCCCCGTCGCTCGAGCGTGCCTGCCGCCTCCGCGACGCGGGTGAGTCCGCTGGCAACGGCCGCGTCGACCCTGAGGCCGCCGTCGCTACCCATAGCCGCCGACGCTACAGTAAGCAATTCAGTATGGTCAACGCGAACATGCCGGTGCGACGATCGCCTTCTGACGACAGGAGTGGCGCGTGACATCTGAAGACGACAACGAGTGAGGAACGAGCGAGGCCCGCTGGGCCCACGCCCGAAGGGCAGGGGACGAAGAGGAGTCGAGGCATGACGAAGGCTGACGATTGGGACAGCACGCTCGATGAACTGACCCGCCGCCGTCAACACGCCCGTGCGATGGGCGGCACCGATCGACTCGCCAAACATCACGGCAAGGGCAAACTCGACGCCCGCGCCCGCCTCGAGCACCTTCTCGACAAGGGCTCGTTTCGTGAGTTCGGCACGCTCGTCGGCGGCGATATCGCGGCCGACGGGATCGTCGCCGGCTCAGGGCTGATCAACGGTTCGCCGGTGATGGTCGGCGCCGAGGACTTCACCACCCTGGCGGGCAGCATCGGGCCTGGCGGAAACGCCAAGCGCTACCGGCTAGCCGAACTCGCACTGCGCGACCGGATCCCGCTGGTGATGCTGCTCGAGGGCGCCGGCTTCCGGCCCAGCGGTGAGCATTACGGCCGCACCCCCACCGACCTGCTGGCCCAGGCGCGGTGCTCCGGCAAGGTGCCGATGATCGGAGGGCTACTGGGCCCCTCGGCAGGACACGGCGCATTGGTGGCTCCGGTGTGCGACTTCACCATCATGAGTCGGCAGGGCGCGATCTTCACCGCCGGACCGCCGGTGGTCAAAGAGTCTACGGGCGAAGACATTTCAAAAGAGGACCTGGGTGGACCGAACGTCGCGCTGGCCAGCGGCGTGATCCACAACCTCGCCGAGGACGACGAAGCGGTGCTGGACGACATCCGCCGATACCTGTCGTACTTCCCGCCGAGCGCATGGTCGTATCCACCGTCGCTACCCGAAGACGAAGCGGCCGAACCGCGTTCGACACCCGAACTGCTCGACATCGTCCCCCGCGGCAACCGCCGCGTCTACGACATGCGCGCGGTCCTCGACGTGGTGTTCGACGCGCGCGGCTGGTTCGAGGTGCAACCCAAGTTCGGGCCGGCCATCATCTGCGCGCTCGCCCATCTCGGCGGACATCCCGTCGCGGTGGTCGCCAACCAGCCAAAGGTGATCGCCGGCTCCATCGACGCCGACGCCGCCGACAAGGCAGCGCATTTCATCATGGTTGCCGACTCGTTTCACCTGCCGATCGTGTTCCTCGCCGACAACCCGGGGATGCTGCCCGGCAGTCGGTCCGAGCGAAGCGGCGTGTTGCGCAGTGGCGCCAGAATGTTCGCCGCGCAGACCGCTGCGACGACACTCAAGCTGCATGTGACGCTGCGGAAGGCCTACGGCTTCGGGTCAATGGTGATGTCGCTGTTGGGGTTCGACAACCAGAGCGCGACGTTCGCCTACCCCGGCGCCACCATGGGCGCGATGAGCGCCGCCGCGTTGAGCAAGGCGTCCCATGCCGCCGAAGACGTCGAAGCGAGACTACGCAAAGCCGAGGTGGAGGCGTCGTTCCGGTCGGCAGGTCACCTCGGCTTCGACGACCTCATTCACCCAGAAGAGACCCGCAACGCGCTGCTGTCAGCGCTGCAACGCGGCATCTACGCCAGGCAGGCGGCCGCGGAACCGGTGTCCCGCACCCTCATTTTTCCGTGATCTGTGCGCCACGCCTCCGTCTCGTTCGTCAGTCGGGCGACTCTCCGGTTTCACCTTCGATTAACGTCTGCAACCTCGGCGCCCTATCGACGATCGGCACCCTCCTTAGCCGTGGGTGATTGCGCCTCCGGCGTTCTCAAAACTCCGTGATGACAGAGAACCCGACCGTCTCGAATGTGTCCATTGCATCGAGGACGCCCTGCACCTCTTGAAGCCCAAGCTGCTGGCCGACGATGCGAGCCGGCTGCAGGATGCCCCGACGGACCAGGTTCAGCAGACGTGGGTAATCGGAGTGCGGGTTGCCGACGCTGCCCACGAGCTCGATCTCGGTCTCGATGATGTGGTCGATCGGGATCGAGACGCGGCCTTGTTCGGCCTGGCTTGTCAGGCCGACTTGAGCGAGGCGGCCGCCCTTTCGTAGCGACATCAACGCGGCGTCTACCACGACTTGCGAACCCAGTCCCCCGATTGCGACATTAGCGCCGCCGCCAGTCAGCTCGCGCACCGCTGCGGGCGCATCGTGCGACCCGGCATTGATGGTGTGTGCGGCTCCCTCTGCTGTCGCCTTCGCCAGCTTGTCGTCTGCGAGATCCACCGCGATCACCTGTCCACCCAGGGAACTCGCGATCTGAACTGCCGAGAGCCCGACGCCCCCTGCCCCGTAGACCACGACCCAGTCTCCAGGCTCCATACGCCCCTGTCGCGTCACGGCGTGGAAAGCCGTCATGTAACGGCATCCGATGGCCGCCGCACTGAGGGCGTCGACATTGTCGGGAAGCTGAATGCAATTGAAGTCTGCGTTGCGGATTTCGGTGTACTCCGCGTAGCCCCCTGAGTGCGTGAGCCCGATGAACTCCAGGTCGTCGCAGAGGTTGGAGTGCCCGACGAGGCAATAGGAACACCTGCCGCACGCCTCGTGGAACGGCGTGGTGACGCGGTCGCCCACACGGACGGAATTGACACCCTCGCCCACCTCGACGACGGTGCCACCAAACTCGTGCCCCATCACCAGCGGCAACTCCGGGCTCATCCCAACCCAGCCCCAGTCACCGTTCCAGACGTGCCAGTCGGTGCGGCAGATGCCCTCTGCTTCTACCTTCAGCACGACCGACCCAGGAACGGCCTTCGGCTCCTCTATCTCCATGAGCGCCAGAGGCTTACGGGTCTTTTCGAGCACTGCTGCCTTCATTCTTCTCCTCAAACTCCTAGATCGCTGGCAGGAGAGCTTGATGCAGCGCGCCCCAAGCCATCGCCTTCAGCCGTTCCAGTCGAGATATCCGTTCGCCCGGGAGCGACGATGGACTGGGACTTGGCCTTAGCCATCGGGTAATAGACAACAAAGGTCACGACAAGCCCCACCAGCCAAGCAACGTCGACATGGTCGAGAGCGGTGGCAGCAGGCCCGGTGTAGAAGCTCAACGTGAAGAACGGGATCTGTACCAAAACCCCGATGACGTAGGCGATCATCGCCGGCCAGATCACCTGACCGTAGATCCCGCCCCTGGCGTCGAAGAACGACGGCACATCGTAATGCGCGCGCTTGATCAGATAGTAGTCGATCAAGTTGATGGCCGACCATGGCACCAGGACGTATAGCAGCATGAGTACGAAGTTCGAGTAGTTCCCCAGGAACTGGTCGGCAAGGAACAGCGCCAAGTAGAGCGCGATGGCCATCCACATGAGCGTCACGAGAGCGCGCGCCCGCGCCCCGGGCAGCCAGTCGGCCTTGAAAGTCTGAACCAGAGTCACGAAGCACAGTGCTGGCCCGTAGAGATTGATGACCGACGCATCAACCGCGCCAATGAAGAAGATGACCATGATCAGCCAGGCGATCCCGCCGGTGTAATCGGTGATGACACCGAGCGGATCTCCGCTGGGCGCGATGGCACCGGCGAGGACTCCCGCGAGCATCAGGATCGATCCGCCGAGCGCGGTCCCTCCCCAGGAGAACCAGAAGGTGCGGCGCGGGTTGATGTCCACGGGCATGTAACGCGAGTAGTCCGAAACATAAGGCGCGTAAGCGATCTGCCACACCGCCGCGACCGAGGTCATGCTGAGGAACCCGGCCAGTGTGGACCCGCCGTTGCTGAACGCGCTCGACGGCACTCGCTCGACCAGAAGCATCCAGACGAACATGACGATGACGCCGAGCACAAACAGCGGGAGCACAATGCGGTTGAAGACGTGTATCAGGCGGTACCCGAAGATCACGATGACCGTTGTGAGAACGCCGGTGACCACGATGCCGGAATCAACCGAAATGTGGCCTTTGAAGGCTTGATTCAAGGTCTGTCCGCCAAGAGTGACGATCGAGGCAAGGAAACCGATGTACATCATCAGCACGATCACTACGACAAGCGCGGAGCCCTTCATGCCGAACTGACCACGGCTCTGAATCATCTGCGGGACGCCGAGCACCGCGCCTTGCACCGAGTGCAGCGCCATGAACACCGCGCCGATAGCGTTGCCGACCACTACGGCGACGAGTGACCACGCGAAGCTCAACCCGAAGATGGTTGTCCCCAGTGCGCCAGTGACCACGGTGAGGGGCATGAAGTTGACACCGAACCACAGCCGGAAGAGATCGCGCGGATGCCCATGACGCTTATCGGATGGGATCGGTTGGATGGTCTGCTGCTCGAGCAGGTGCTCGTTGCTCAAGGCTGTTGTCCCTCAGCGTGGATGAAGCTCAATGCAGACGGTCTTGGTCTCGGTGTAGGAGTTGAAGACTTCGTGACCCATCTCGCGTCCCCATCCGGACTGCTTGAACCCGCCGAAGGGCAACGCAGCATCGTAGATGTGGTAGGTATTCACCCAGACCGTGCCGGCGTCAAGTGCGTCAGAGACGCGGTGCGCCCGCGAGACGTCGCGAGTCCAAATCGCGGCAGCCAGCCCGTAAGACGTGTTGTTGGCCTCGCGGATGACCTCTTCCTCGGTGTCGAACGGGATCACGGCCACCACGGGCCCAAAGATCTCGTCCTGCACCGCCTTCGAAGTGTTCGGCAGGTCAGTGATGACTGCCGGGCGCATGAAGTAGCCGGGCTCGACGAGGTCACCGCCGGTCACCATCCCGCCGTCGGTCTTAGCCGTGGCGACGAACTGAGATACCCGATCGACCTGCTCACGCGATATCAGCGGCCCGAGTTCGACCTCATCGTCCTGTCCACGTCCCATCGGCATTGCCGCGGCGAGCTTTGAAATGCCTTCCACCACCTCGTCTAACACGCTGCGGTGCACAAATAACCGCGAGCCAGCGCAGCACGCCTGGCCTTGATTGAAGAAGATCGCTTGGGCTGCCTTCGGGATCGCGACGTCGAGGTCGGCGTCGTCGAAGATGATGTTCGGTGATTTGCCGCCCAGCTCCAGTGAAACCCGTTTGAGCGACTCCGCGGCATTGTGGACGATGAGGCGCCCGACCTCGGTCGACCCGGTGAAGGCGACCTTGTCGATGCCGGGGTGGCGACTCAGATAATCCCCGACCGACTCGCCGTAGCCAGTGACCACGTTGTACACGCCCGACGGGAACCCTGCCTCACGGACCAGATCCGCCAGGTACAGGACAGAGAGCGGCGTCTGCTCAGCCGGCTTGAGCACAACGGTGCAGCCGGCCGCGAACGCGGGCGCGAGCTTATAGGCCGCCATCATCAGCGGGTAATTCCACGGAATGATTTGTGCGACAACCCCTACCGGGACCTTGCGGGTGTAAGTGAAGAATTTGCTTGTGGGCGCATACGGAACACCGTGGTCTATGGTGTTGCCCTCGATCTTCGTCGCCCACCCGGCCATGTAGCGGAACAGGTCTACCGACAGCGGAACGTCGGCTGTCCTCGTCAGGCTGATCGGTTTGCCGTTGTCCAAAGAGTCGAGGAAGGCGAACTCCTCGGCGTGCTCTTCGATGAGGTCGGCGAGCTTCCAGATGATGCGCCCTCGTTCTGACGGAGACATCTGACGCCATTCGGGCGACTCGAACGCTTTGCGCGCTGCGTCGACCGCAGCATCGATGTCAGTGGCGGTGGCTTCTGCAACGGTGGTGATCTGTTCACCGGATGCGGGGTCCAGCACAGGTACACGTACGTCGCCCGAGCAGTCGGTGAAGCCGCCGCCGATGTAGAGCTGTTGCTCTTGTTCGAGGAACTCCTTGACTCGCACCGGCATGCTGACTTCGGCCACCGCAACCCCTTCTCTGAGATGAGGTGAGACGCTAGTGAGGCGGGCTGCACCCCCCTATGTCGCCGACAGCCAATCTTGAGTGGACTTTTTTGGCTCAATCTACGATTCGGGCGGCTGTGGCCGAGCGGGTCCAAGGGCAGGGCTACGCCCGTGGCGAACTGCGGCAGCGTCGTTGCTGCAACGCCGTGGCCGACGTTGCGCAGTCGAAATTCAGGACGTTCCAAGGCAAGAAAAGGGTGCTCTATCGTCTGGTGGCCGTTAGCCGTTCGAGGGCAAGTCGACGGAAAGATAGCGTCGGTTCGTGATCGTTTGGATCAACGGCACCCACGGCTCAGGCATCACACAAATCACCGGCTCACGCGGTAGGCGTCGACGATCGGTTCGAGTTCGTCGGGAGTGGCGCCGTGCATGATGACCGCGTCTGCGCCGTAGTCGAACTCCTTGCGGATCCGCTCGACGCACTGCTGCGCTGACCCGGTGGCTGACGGCTCCAACCATTCGTCAGGGATCAATCCGGCGATGTGCTCGATCTGCTCTGCGCTGGCCTTGTGGTCGATGCCGCCGGGAATCGAGGTGACGACGGAGTCCTCTCGGAAGCGTTGCAGCACAGCGGGATCCCAGCCGTTGGTCTTCACCAGCAGATCGCCGTAGCCCTGCAGATAGGTCGCCAACCGGGCCACGGTCTTCTTCAACCGCAGTTCCTCGGGCAGATGATCACCGACGGTCGCGAAGCAGGACCACACCCGCACGCTGTCGGGATCGCGGCCCGCTTTCTCCGCGGCGTCTTTCACCGTCTTCACGCAGCGCTGCAGCGTATCGGGCGTGAAGTAGGTGTGCAGGATGACGTCGTCGAAGACCCGCCCGCCCAGCGCCAGAGTCTGAGGACCGAACGCCACGAGCGCCAACCGGATGTCCTCGCGGAAATCGGGATCGAGGAACAGCACCTGGTAGTTGCCGATCGGCCCGTCGTGGTTGAAGATCACCTCGCCGCGCCACAGTCGGCGCATGACGTTGGCGAAGTCCTCCATCTGCGCCGTGGTCACCGCCGAGATGCCGAACGCCGCGTACATCGCCGCGATACCGCGGCCAAGGCCGAGGGTGAACCGTCCGCCGGAGAGACGATGCATGGTGGTCGCCCACGAACCCGTGATCAGCGGGTGTCGGGTGTTGTGATTCGTTGCGGCGGTGGCGATTTGCATCCGGTTGGTGACCGCACAGGCGGCGCCGACGAGCGATGACGCTTCCTTGACGTTCCATCGCTCCGAGATGAACGCGGTGCCGAAGCCCATTTCTTCGCCGCGCCGAGCCTCGTCCATCAACGTGGCAGGACCCTCGCCGCCGGCACCGGCCAACAAGTAGTAGCCCAGTTCGTCGAGTACAGGTCTCACTGCCAAACCCCTTGCTGTCGCCGCAACCGTTGAGCTCACAAACATCTTGACGGTAACCCGCCACTTTTGGGACATATGCCCTGCTGAACGGACCAAAGACGTCCGTGCTTGCTTATATCGTGGGTCTGTGCTCATAATATGGATGAGTCTTGGATCACATCTCCCGTGACCAGCCGTGACATACCAAGCCGAACGTGCAAAGGGGCCGTACCCATGTCACATACCGCCGTCGTCATCAACACCGCGGTCGCGATCATCGCGGTCGTCGTCATGATCGTGCGATTCAAGTTCAACCCGGTCGTGTCGTTGGTGGTTGGCTCCGCATATCTCGGCCTGGCCGCCGGTCTCGGCGTGGACAAGACCATCGACGCCATCATGACGGGGTTCGGCGACATCATGGCCGAAGTCGGCCTGCTGATTGCGTTCGGCGTGCTGATGGGCGCCATACTGCAACAGACCGGCGCGATCCAGCGTTTGGTGCAGACACTGTTGAAGATCTTCGGTGCCAACCGCATGCCCTACGCGATGTCACTGACGATCGCCACCTTGCTCCAGTCGATCTTTCTCGATGTGTTGCTTGTCATTTCGGCACCGCTGGGACGTAGCCTCGCGAAGAAGATCGGCAAGAACGGCACCGCCCGCATGGCGACCGCGATGGCCATCGGCCTGGAATGCGGAATCGTGTTGACAGTTCCCGGTGTCGGCGCCCTTGCTCTGGCGGGCCTGCTCGGGGTGCCACTGGGCAAGTACCTGCTGTTCGGCGTGCTCCTGGTCATCCCCACCGTCGCGATCTCGGTGGCGATCATGTCCTTCCTGTTCAACCACGGCTGGTGGAACCCGGAGCGCGACGAACAAGAGTTCCTCGGTGAAGAAGCAGGGCACAACGAAATTGACGACGACACAAGCACATCGGATGCAGGCGGTGGAGTCGCCACCACAACTGCGACGGTCACCCGGACCCAGACACCGCTGATCGTGCTGTTCGCCCCGATGCTGACCTCGCTGGTGCTGATCGCCACCGGCGCGATTCTCGACGCCGCCGACGTTCACAATCCGATCGTCAAGTTCCTCTCCTCCCCTGTCATCGCGCTGCTGATCGGACTGATCGGCACCAGCTTCGTCGGCCGTTATGTCCTTGGCACCGAACCCATTCAGCGCGCGATCGCCACCGGATTCAAAGAGAGCGGGCAGATCCTGATTCTCACCGGCGTCGGTGGCTCGCTGGCCGCCACCATCAAAGCCGCCGGACTCGGCGACATCCTCGGCGAATACTTCACCGCCAGCACCGCCGCACCGCTGCTTGTGGTCTGGGTGATCGCGGCCGCACTGCACGTCGCGGTGGGTTCCGTGACGATCTCGGCGATCACCTCCGCGGGCATCCTGGCACCGGTCGCTCCGATCATCGGGCTGGATCCGGTATTGATCGCCCTGGCCGCGGGCGCCGGATCGCTGTTCGCGGTGCACGTCACCAGCAATACGTTCTGGCTTCTGCAATCCCTGTTGGGGCAGTCGACTCGCGGTGCGCTGAAAACCGTCACGGTCGGCGTATCGGTCGCCTCCGTCGTGGCCATCCTGCTCATCCTGCCGATGAGCGTCCTGTTCTGACCCTGATCGAGGAACATATTGAACACCAACGACATTCGCCCACTCGCCGGCGTGCGGGTGCTCGAGCTCGGCAACTACATCGCCGCCCCGACCGCGGGCCGGATGCTGGCCGATTTCGGCGCCGAGGTCATCAAGGTGGAGCGCCCGCTGACCGGCGACGAGTTGCGCAACTGGAGGCTGTACTCGGGCAACACTTCGATGCTCTACCGCACCATCAACCGCAACAAGAAGTCCGTCGTGCTGGACCTCAAGACCGAGCACGGCAGGAAGCTCGTGCTCGACCTCATCCGGCACTGCGACGTGCTGCTGGAGAACTTTCGTCCGGGCACGCTGGAAAAGTGGGGGCTCGGCCCCGAGCAACTCGATCGCGTCAACCCCGACCTGGTGATCACCCGCATCTCCGCGTTCGGCCAGACCGGTCCGTTAGCGGAAAGGCCGGGGTTCGCCGCGGTGGCCGAAGCCTTCGGCGGGCTGCGGGAACTCGTCGGCGACCCGGACCGGCCTCCGGTGCGTACCGGGGTGTCCATCGGCGACTCGATCGCAGGCATCTACGCCGCCTTCGGCACCGTGATGGCGCTGTTTCAGCGTGAACGCGTCAAAGCCCCACTCCCACAACGCATCATCGACGTCGCGTTGAACGAGTCCGTGCTCTCGGTGATGGAATCGCTGGTTCCCGACTACCTCGCCTACGGCGTCACACGCGAACGCGTCGGCGGGCGGATGGAGGGTATTGCGCCCAGTAACGCCTACCCCTGCGCCGACGGCACCAACATCATCGTGGCAGGCAACGGCGACGCGATATTCCAGCGCTACATGCATACCATCGGAAGGCCCGACCTCGCCGACGATCCCGACCTGCAGACCAATGCGGGGCGCTGGCGCCGCCGGGACGAACTCGACGCCGCGATCGGGCAGTGGACCGGCCGGCACGGCCGCGACGAAGCCCTCAAGCTGCTCGACGAGGCGGGGGTGCCGTCCGGACCCATCTACACCGCCGCCGACATCTGCGCCGACGAACAGTACGAGGCGCGAAACATGATCCAGCACTTCGACGTCGACACCGGCGAGGCACAGCCCAAGTCGGTCGGCTTTCCCGGCATCGTCCCCGTGATCGGTGGCGCGTCGCTGCCGATCCGCAACGTCGGACCCGACCTCGGCGAGCACACCCGTGAGGTGCTCTCCTCGGTGCTCGGCCTCAGCGACGACGAGATAGGAGCGCTGACATGACACCACGTCCATACACCCCGCGCGCCGAACTGCGCGACGTGACATTGCGCGACGGACTGCAACTGACCGCGAAAAAGCTCCCCACCGAGCGCAAGGTGGAGATCGTCCGCGAGTTGCTGGCGCTCGGAGTTCCCGCGCTCGAGATCGGGTCGATGGCGCGACCGGACCTCGTTCCGCCGCTTGCCGATACGCTCGACGTCGTCGCGGCACTGACCGCCGACGAACTCGAACGTTGTTGGATCTGGGTGGCGACGCCGCGGCACGTGGAGAAGGCGGCGGCCGCCGGCGCGCGGAACTTCCAGTACTGCTTTTCCGCGTCGGACTCTCACAACAAGGCCAACATCGGGCGCAGCACCGAGGACAGCGTCGCGGCGATGCCCGATGCCGTGCGGATCGCCAGGGAGGTCGGCGGCAGCATCCAGTTGTGTATCGCGACGGCGTTCACGTGCCCGTTCGAGGGCCTGATCAGTCCCGAACGAGTGATCGGCATTGCCGCTGACCCGCGCACCGCGGGGGCGGACGACACCGTCGTGTGCGACACCGTCGGGCAGGCCATCCCCACGCAGGTCACTGATCTGATCGCGACGCTCAAGGCATGGACTCCGCAGCGCCGCATCGTCTTTCACGGGCATGACACCTGGGGTCTCGGCGTGGCGAACACGCTCGCCGCGATCGATGCAGGCGCCACCATGGTCGACGGTTCTCTCGGCGGTCTCGGCGGTTGCCCGTTCGCACCCGGCGCCAGCGGCAACACCAGCAGCGAAGACCTGCTGTTCGCGATCCGCCCGGACTGGTTCACGCCTGCCACGCTGGCGTCCATCGTGGACATCTCCGACAAACTGCTCGCCGAACTCGGCGAACCGAACCGGTCGCGGACCGCGCAGGGCGCGCGTTCCAAGGCCAAGGCGTTCGAATGGGTCATCGACCGCGGGTAGATTCTCGTCATGGCAACCGAAGACGCCGCGTCGACCAAGCAGCAACCACTGCTGGTGCTCGGCAAGATCACCGAGATCCTCGATGCCTTCTCGCTGACCCATCCCGATATGTCGCTCGGCGAGATCCAGCAGGCGACCGGCCTGCCCACCTCGACCGTCCAGCGCCTGGTCAGCAACATGGTCGCGCAGGGTCTGCTCGACAGGACAGGTGATCGGATCAGGATCGGTGTGCGGATGTCGTACTGGGCCGCCACCGCGTTGAAGGACCTCGACGTGCTGGCGGTGGTCAACCCTGTGCTCAAGGAGATCCGGGACAAGACCGGTGAGACCGCCTGCTTCTTCAAGGTCGAACAGAACTTCAGGGTATGCGTCGCGGTGGCCGAAACGCGTCATGCGCTGCGCCGGGACATGTACGTGGGCAAGGTCATTCCGCTGCACGTCGGATCGGCATCCCGGATTTTGCTGGCCTGGAATCCCGATCTGGCCGACAAGATTCTGGCCGCCCCGCTCGAACCGATGACCGATGGGACGGTCACCAGTCCCGATGAGTTGCAGAAGTTGATCGCGCAGGCCAAGGCCGACGGCTATGCGATCACGGCAGGCGAGCGCGAGGATTCGGCGTCCGGTCTGTCCGCCCCGGTCTTCGACGCGGCGGCAGACATTCTCGGCGCCATCACGATCAGCGGGCCGACGGTGCGCATGCCGCAATCGCAATGCGAGGCGTGGATCGACCTGCTGGTCGGCTATGCCGAGCAGGTCACCCGCACGATCGGCGGCCGGCTTCCGCGCTGAGCCCGCGCAGAAAACGCGCCGGTGGCGCCGAGGGGTCGCTCACTAACAGGTCCACCGGGAATGCCAACCGGGACACAGTGTCCGACCGCAGCAGGGTGCCGAGCTACCCCGCCGAGGCGACCAGTCGATCCTCGCGACGCCGGTCGTAGTAAGCGGCCTTCTCCTCGACGAGATCGAGGAACGCCGCCAGTTCGTCCCGGGCGCGAGCGCCTTCGCCGTCGAGATCCTCGCGATCGAACACCCGCCAGAAGCGCAACACGGGGCGCACGACATCGTCCAGATGTGCACGCAGGTCGTAGATCCCCGCTTTCGCAATCACCAACGCGTTCTCCGCGAAGCCCGGCATGGTGCTGCCCGGCATCTGGAAGTTGATCACTTCGCGAGCGATCGCCTTCATCGTCACGTTCGGTGCGATGTCGAGCGCGGCGTTCACCAGGTTCCGGTAGAACACCATGTGCAGGTTCTCGTCGGTCGCGATGCGCGTGAGAAGTTGTTCGGCGATCGGACACCCAGACGCCCGGCCGGTGTTGCGGTGGCTGATTCGCGTCGCCAGTTCCTGGAAGGACACATAAGCCAGCGCCTCGATCGGTGATTTGTCACCCGAGTCGTAACCGGCGGCCGTGTGCACCATGCGACCGTGCTCGAGGGCCACCGGGTCGACACCTCGGGTGACGACGAGATAGTCGCGGATCGCGATGCTGTGGCGGCCCTCTTCGGCCGTCCACTGACCGACCCACTGCCCCCAGGCGCCGTCGCGCCCAAAGCGCACCGCGATCTCGCGGTGATAGGACGGCAGATTGTCTTCGGTCAGCAGGTTCACGAGCATCGCGGCCTTGGCAACCTCGTCGAGTTGGGAATCGTCAGGCGTCCAGTCCTGCCCACCCAGTAGCGCGAAATCGCGCCCGCGACTCCACGGGATGTAATCGTGCGGATTCCAGGGCTTCGCCTTCTCCAGGTGGCGATTCAGATTGGCCTCTACCACTGGTTCCAGCTCAGTGAGCAATGCTGCTTGCGTTGTCGTCATCGAGACTCTCCGTCACTTACCTACGACTGCGTAACCTACGCTACCGTAGGTCGGGCGAAAATCAAGTGGTGCGTCCAATTTTGCTGACCGGCAGCCTGTTTCACGACGGACCCGTCGCGGCCACGGTGGGGCCCACCCACCGCCCGCCCTGCTTGCCCCGTGCGGAAATCTATACTGTAATCAATTTAGTATCCGACGGAACCCAGAGGCGGCCGCCCGTGAAAGTCCCCTTTACCTGGAAGGTAACCGGCTGGTTCATGGTCGGCTGGTCGGCGGAGTTCGGTGTCGGCGACGTGCGGCCGCTTCGGTACTTCGGTGCGGACCTGGTCGCCTATCGCGACGAGTCCGGCGAACTGCACGTGCTATCCGGTCATTGCCGGCACCTCGGCGCGCACATCGGCCATGGCGGCAAGGTGGTCGGTGACTGCGTGGAGTGCCCCTTCCACGGCTGGCGGTGGGGACCCGACGGCACCAACCGGTACATCCCCTATCAGCCGGACCGGCCGAACAAGGCGCTGCGACTTCGGGTGTATCCGCTCGTCGAGCAGTACGGCTGTGTGTTCGTCTGGCATCACCCGGACGGGGCCGAACCGCGGTGGGACATGCCCGATCTGTTCGCGAAGTTCCCGCAGTTCCCGACGGACCCCGACGCGTACTACCGCCCGTATCCGGAGTTTTCCAGCCGCGCGGAGCGCGAACCGGTGCACCCACAGATCGTCGCCGAAAACGGCCCCGACAGCGCGCATTTCCACTACGTGCACGGCGCGACGGTGACGCCGGTGTGTCTCGAGTGGGAAGCGGTCGACGAGGAATGGCGATTCCTGACCGGCTGGCCCGACGTGCGCAGCGACGATCCGGGCAAGATGGCGCTCTACATCCACAGTCACTTCTCCGGCCTCGGCTTCGCGATCAGCGCTTTCGAGGGCTCGTCGAACCATCGTCTGATCTTCGCCTGCACGCCCGTCGAAGACGGGTTCTCCGACATGTTCTATTCGATCTGGTGGCCACGGCTGCCCGGCGACACGTCGGAGGTGCCGCCCGATCCGGTGCGCGCACAGGTCGAGCGCCAGTTCATGGGCACCGTATGGGATGACCTCAACATCTGGCGTCATCAGGAGTACGTCGAGCACCCCGCCCTGTCCATAGTCGACGCGAAACCGTATATGGCCATGCGCAAGTGGGCCACACAGTTCTACGAAGTTCCCGCCACCGCATGACGAAGAATCTCGCCGAGATCGCGGCGCCGGCACACACCGCGATCGTCACGCAGGAATGTCAAGGCGCGGTAGTCGGCCCCGACGCCGGGCTTGCGGTGCTTGCGCAGGAAGCGCGTCGGGAAGCCGTGCCCAACATCGCACGCATGTTGCCCGCCGCCCGCGACGCAGGCGTGAAGATCGTGCACTGCCTGGTGCGGCGGCGGCCCGACGGACTGGGCGCCAATCACAACGCGAAGATCTTCACCATCGGAAGCGGTGTCGACATCGCGCCGGGCAGTCCCGGTGCCGCCCTGTTGCCCGAACTCGGCCCTGCGCCAACCGATGTGGTGTTGCGGCGGTCCCACGGCATCGGTCCGATGGGCGGCACGGACCTGGACGCGACGCTGCGCAATCTGGGCGTCTCGACGATCGTCGCCGTCGGCGTCTCGGTCAACATCGCGATCACGAATCTCGTCATGGACGCGGTGAACCTCGCTTACCGCGTCGTCGTACCACGCGATGCGGTCGCGGGAATCCCCACCGAGTACGCGACATCGATCATCGACAACACGCTGTCGCTGCTCGCCACCCTCACCACCACCGACGACCTCATCGAGGCGTGGACATGACCGATACCGAGGACGGCATCCGCGAATTCGCAAAAGTCACACCGCTGCTGGCGACACCGGAAATGGACCGGTTCATGGCGGCGATGCGCCGACTGCAAGACATCGCGGTAGCCACGGATCCCGACAGGTCGGTGTGGAATGACGCGGCGGGCCGAATCGAAGATGTCTGCGCCCGACTCGAGAAGCACCGCGCACCCGAGGGCGTCGCACCCGCGGGACGGGCCACCAACCTTCCCGGCAACGGACATCCGCTCATGCCGCCGTGGCAGGTCGTCGAGTCGAGCCCCGACGAGGTCACCATGCGCGGGCACTTCACCCGCTTCCACGTCGGCGGCAACGGCGCAGTGCACGGCGGGGTCATCCCGCTCTTCTACGACTGGCATTTCGGCATGGTGGTTTCCGCCGCCGGGCGACCCGACAGCCGAACCGCATTCCTGCACGTCGACTACCGGCGGGTAACCCCCACTGACGAGGTGTTGTCGTCTCGGGCGTGGATCGAGCGCGCAGAGGGCCGCAAGCTGGTCGTCAGGGCGGCGATGACCGACTCGGCGGGCAACGTACTATCCGAGGCCAACGGCCTGATGATCAAACTGCTCCCGCACCAGCCCTGAGAGGCACGATGTCTGAGTCCACGACGCAATTCACCGTCCCGGCCGCCGCCGACGCGGTGGCCGCAGCGATCGGCGATCGGGAGTTCATCATTCAAGGCGATCGCCGGTACACCTTCGCGCAGATCGTCGAACGCTCCAACCGCCTCGCGGCCTACCTGCACTCCCGCGGGCTGGGCTGTCACACCGAGCGCTCGGAACTCGCGGGCCACGAGGTCGGCCAGGATCTGTTGGGCATCTACGCCTACAACGGGCCGCAGTACGTCGAGGGGATGCTCGGCTCATGGCGGGCCAGGGTGGCCCCGTTCAACGTCAACTACCGGTACGTCAAGAACGAACTGCATTATCTGCTCGCCGACTCGGGTGCCACCGCGCTGCTGTATCACGCGGCGTTCGCACCGCGGGTCGCCGATGTCCTTCCCAACCTGCCCCGCCTGCGAGTGCTCATCCAGATCGCGGACGACTCCGGCAACGACTTGGTGCACGGCGCAGTGGATTACGAGTCGATCGTGGCGTCCGGACCGGTCAAGCTGCCGCCGGTCGAGCCCTCCCCCGACGACCTGTACGTGCTGTATACCGGTGGCACGACGGGGATGCCGAAGGGTGTGCTGTGGCGTCAGCACGACATCTTCATGACGTCGTTCGGCGGCCGGAACATGTACACGGGTGACGTGGCGGGATCCTACGACGACATCGCCGCCCGCGTCGCGGGCAACCCCGGCACCAAGATCTTCACTCTTCCGCCACTCATGCACGGTGCCGCACAGTGGGCCGTCATGACCGCGCTCACCACGGGCCAGACGGTCGTCTTTTCCTCTGCCCCAGAACGTTTCGACGCCGAGGAGGTGGTCCGAACTGTCGAGCGCGAGCAGGTCATGACGGTGCAGGTGGTCGGCGACGCGATGGCCCGGCCACTCGCTGACGCGATCGAACGCGGTTCGGCCGACGTGTCGTCGCTGGCGGTGGTCGCCAACGGCGGTGCGCTGCTGACGCCCACCGCCAAACAGCGACTCATCGACGTCAAACCGGGCCTGATCGTGATGGACGGTGTCGGCTCCTCGGAGACCGGCATCCAGATGAGCCACATGTCCACACCGGGCGCGGTGTCCACGGGCAAGTTCAACGCAGGGCCTGACACCAAGGTGGCGGCGGAGAACCTCGACGCCATTCTCGAACCGGGTCATGACGGCATCGGCTGGCTGGCTCAGCGCGGGTTCGTCCCGCTCGGTTACAAGGGCGATGCGGCCAAGACGGCCAAGACCTTTCCGGTCATCGACGGAGTGCGTTACTCGATACCCGGCGACCGTGCCCGCCACCTGACCGAGGGCGGCATCGAACTGCTGGGCAGGGAATCGCAGACCATCAATTCGGGCGGCGAGAAGATCTTCGTCGAAGAGGTCGAGTCCGCGCTGCTGTCGCATCCTTCGGTCGCCGACGTTGTCGTCTCAGGCAGGCCCAGCGAGCGGTGGGGCCAGGAGGTGGTCGCGATCGTCGCGCTGGTCGACGGCGCCAGCGCGACGGCCGAGGAGCTGATCGAGCATGCGTCGGCTTCCATCGCTCGGTACAAACTGCCGAAAGCCGTGGTGTTCCGGCCTGTCATCGAGCGCAGTCCCGCGGGTAAGGCCGACTACAGGTGGGCGCGCGAGCAGGCCGTCAGCGGCGACGCCTGACCGCTCGCTCCCGCTTCTGATCGCAATACTGTAAGCTTTACAGTATTATCAGCTGGACGCCTGTCCGTTCGATGACGCGGGAGATCAGCGGTGGAAAGCCCGGTGCACGACGAGACGTTCGATCTGCTTCGTGACCCGTACCCGCTGTTCGCCGAGAGGCGGCACGGACCCGGCGTGTTCAAGGGCAGCGTGATGGACTGGTCCAAGACGCCGGAGTCCATGATGCCCGAGCAGCTGTACGCGGCGATGTCCTTCGATGCCGTCAACCGCGTCTTCCGCGACGGCAAGGTGTTCAACTCCCACATCTACGACAGCACCATCGGCCTTTTCATCGGCCCCACCATCCTCGCGATGGAAGGCAAAACGCATTGGCAGCACCGCAATCTGGTGTCCGCGGCCTTCAAGTCGAAGTCACTGCTGCGCTGGGAACCCGAGATCGTCCGGCCCGTCGTCCATCAACTGATCGACGAGTTCATCGAGGCCGGTGCGGCGGACCTGGTCCGCGACTTCACCATGGAGTTCCCCACCAGGGTGATCTCGAAGCTGCTCGGCCTGCCGGAAGAAGACCTGCCCTGGTTCCGTAAACGCGCGGTCGAATTGATCAGCTACACCGTCAAGTACAAGCGTGCCTTCGAGGCGTCCGCGGCGCTGAAAGACTACTTCCTCCAACAGATCGAGTTGCGCCGCTCCAAACCGACGGACGACATCATCGGTGATCTGGTCACCGCCGAGATCGACGGCGAGAAGCTCAGCGACGAGGCCATCTACTCGTTCTTGCGGCTGCTGCTGCCCGCGGGCCTCGAGACCACCTATCGCTCGTCGGGCAACCTGCTGTTCTTGTTGCTCACCCATCCCGAGCAGTTCCGCGCCGTGCAGGCCGACCACGGGTTGATCGCGCCCGCAATCGAAGAGGGGCTGCGCTACGAGACGCCGTTGACGGTGGTACAGCGGTACGCCGCGGAGGAAACCGAAGTCGAGGGGGTGCGCATACCCAAAGGCGCGGTGATCGACGTCGCGATCGGATCAGCGAACCGGGACGAACGCCGATGGGAGCGGTCGGAGGATTTCGACATCTTCCGAAAGCGGCTGCCGCACATCTCCTTTGCAGCCGGTGAGCACACCTGCATGGGCCTGCACCTGGCTCGGATGGAGACCAGGGTGGCGTTGGAGGGCTTGCTGACCCGACTGTCGGACATCCGCTTGGCAGGCGATGACGACCCGCAGATATGGGGGCATCCGTTCCGGTCGCCGACGGCGATCCCGGTGACGTTCGACGTTGCGGCCTAACCCTTTCGAGGCGTTCGGCAACCGATGGTCTTGGTCTCGAGATACTGCTGGAAACCCTCGATTCCGCACTGCCGACCGACACCGCTGTTCTTGTAGCCGCCGAATGGCGCGTCAGCGCCGTAGAACATGCCGCCGTTGACGCCGAACGACCCGGTGCGGACACGGCGCGCGATGCTCATCCCACGCTCTGTTGACCGCGACATCACAGCGCCTGCAAGGCCGTACGGGCTGTCGTTGGCGATGCGCACCGCTTCCTCGTCGTCGTCGAACGGCATCACGATGAGCACCGGGCCGAAGACCTCTTCCTGTGCGATCGCCGCGCCGTTGGGCACACCGACGATCACGGTCGGCGCCACGAAGTGACCGTCTCGCAGGTGTGCCGGCAGGTCGGTGACCTCTCGACCGCCGACGGCTATCTCGGCGCCGTCGCGGCGCGCGTTGTCGATCGCGGTGAGCACACGGTCCTGCTGGGCTGCGCTGATCACCGGTCCCACAAGTGTTTCCGGTTGCAGCGGGTCGCCGACGGGCACGGCCGCGTATGCGGCGGTGATGGTCGCGACGGCCTCGTCATACAGCGACCGGTGCACGAGCATCCTGGTGGTCGCCGCACATGCTTGCCCGGCGTGGACGCACACGCCGATCGCCGCGCCAAGGATCGCCGCCGGGTTCGCGTCGTCGAGGACGATCGCCACCGACTTCCCGCCGAGTTCGAGGAACATCCGCTTCATCGTGTCGGCGCCCTGGCGCATCAGTGATTTGCCGACCGCAGTCGAACCGGTGAACGAGACCATGTCGACACGAGGGTCGGTGCCGAGTGCCGCAGCCACCTCGTTCGACGGTGTCGGCACGACGTTGACGACGCCTGCCGGGACATCGGTGCACTCGGCGATGAGACGCCCGAGGCGGGTGGCGTTCCACGGTGTGTTCGGGTCCGGCTTGAGCACAACCGTATTCCCCGCGGCCAGCGCGGGGCCGAGTTTGTTGAGGATGACCTCGATCGGGAAATTCGACGGCGTGATCGCGGCGACGACACCCACCGGTTCCTTGACGACGGTGCGCACGTTCCGCTCGCCGAACAGCCCACCGCCGTCGAGCCTGCGCTCCCATTCGAACTCGTCGATCAGCCGGCCGGGATAGCGCAAAGCCTCGGCCAACGGCCAATCCAGTTGCGCGGATTGGGTGGTCATGACCGGACAGCCGACCTCGGCGATCAGTTCCTCCCGAAGAACCTCCCTGTCCGCTTCGATGGCGCTCTGCAGTTGCTGCAGACAGCGCTTACGCAGTGCGCGGTTGGTCGACCAGTCGGTGTCGTCGAAGGCACGTCGCGCCGCGGCAACGGCGCGGTTCATATCGTGCGGTCCAGCGGCGCTGGTGCGCCCGAGCAGCCGTCCTGTCGCGGGGCTGAGATTGTCGAACTCTTCGCCTGCGGCGGCGGGCACCAGTTCGCCGTCGATCAGCATTCTCGACTCCGCGCGCGTCGCGGCACGGGCGCCCACCTCGACGCTGGTCTCGGTCCGTTCTACTCGATTCTCGGTGGTGCTCACCCTGTCACCTCGTACAATCGGAGCCCGCGGGACGATCAACTGTAACCATTACAGTAGGTTACTTCAACGACCAGGGAGAGGCTTCACTTGATCAAGGTGATGGAGGGCGTGCGGGTCCTCGAAGTCGCGCAGTTCACGTTCGTCCCTGCGGCGGGTGCGATCCTGGCCGACTGGGGCGCAGACGTCATCAAAGTGGAGCATCCGGTGCGCGGCGACACCCAGCGCGGGTTCATCAACATGGGCGGCTTCCAACTGGATCCGAATCGGCATCCGCTGATCGAGCACCCCAATCGCGGTAAGCGCAGCGTCGGGATCGACGTCTCGACGCCAGGCGGTCAGGAGGTGCTCTACGAAATCGCCAAGACCGCCGATGTGTTCCTGACCAACTACATGCCCGCCCAGCGGCAGAAGAACAAGTTCGACGTCGAACACATCCGCGCGGTGAATCCGAACATCATCTACGCCCGCGGCAGCGCATACGGCGACAAGGGGCCCGAACGCGACACCGGAGGGTTCGACGGCACCGCGTTCTGGACACGTAGCGGCGTCGGCCACGCGTTGACGCCCGAGGAGCTGGGAGGCGCGCTGTCACAAGGCATTCCAGCGTTCGGCGACTCGATCGGCGGCATGTTCATCGCGGGCGGGATCTCAGCGGCGCTGTTTCACCGGGACCGCACCGGCGAGGCGGTCGAACTGGACGTTTCGCTGTTGAGCACTGCCTGGTGGGCCGGCGGCGCCAGCATGACCCAGGGCATGGAGACCGGCGAGACGATGCGCTCGGTGATGCCGGGCGCGACGGGTCCGACGGTGAACCCGTTCATGGCCAACTATCTGACGTCGGACGGCGGCACGATCAACCTGTGCATCGTCAGCCCGACCGGCTATATCCGTGATGCGTTCGAACATCTCGGGCTTGGAGAACTCGCCGACGATCCGCGGTTCTCCGACGTGCTTCCGTTGATCGAGAACGCCGCTGCTGCAGTCGAACTCATTGCCGAGCAGATCCGAAGCAAACCGTTCGAGTACTGGCGTCAGCACCTGAAGACGATGAAGGGGCAGTGGGCGCCGTTCCAGAGCTTCCTCGACCTCGCCACCGACGAGCAGGCGATCGCCAACGACATGATCGTCGAAGTCGAAGCGGGTGACGGCGGGAAACCGTTCAAGGTCGTTCGCGGGCCTGTGCAGTTCAACCACGAACCGCTCGAGACGACGCGCGCTCCCCAGGCGTCGGAGCACACCGAGTTGGTGTTGATGGATCTGGGCATGGACTGGGACCGGATCGAGGAGCTCAAAAACTCCGGCGCCATTGCCTAGTTTTCGCCGAACGTTCCTTACCGCTCCAAAAATCGACGATTTTTCGAGCGGTAAGGAACGTTCGCGGGCAGTCAGGCGGCCTAGCCTGGGTGAGTGCGGTGGATCGTCGACGGCATGAACGTGATCGGGTCGCGGCCCGACGGATGGTGGCGAGACCGCCGCCGCGCGATGGCGACTCTGGTGGAACGGCTCGAGCAATGGGCGGCCACCGAACATGCCGACGTGACCGTGGTGTTCGAGCAGCCGCCGTCGCCACCGATCGAATCGTCGGTGGTCGCAGTTCGGCACGCGCCACGGCCCGCGCCGAACTCGGCTGATGACGAGATCGTCCGACTGGTGTGCGCCGACGCCCATCCCGAACAGGTCTGCGTCGCCACTTCCGATCGCACGCTGGCGGCCCGCGTACAACAGGCAGGCGCGTGCGTCTTCCCCGCCGAGCGGCTCCGGAGTCTCATCGATCCGCAGACTTGATACTGTAATGGTTACAGTTGACGTCTCCAGCGGCTCTGAGGAAGGACTCGCATGAACGACGTGGCCATCATCGGCGTCGGCCTGCACCCGTTCGGTCGCTTCGGGGGCAAGTCGGCGATGCAGATGGGGGTCGACGCAATCTTCGCCGCCGTCGCGGATGCCGGTGTGCAGTGGAGCGACATCCAGTTCGCCACCGGCGGCAGTTGGACGGTCGCCAACCCTGATGCGATCGTCGGCATGGTCGGGTTGACCGGCATCCCCTTCACCAATGTGTTCAACGCATGCGCCACCGCGGCCAGCGCCGCCAAGGCGTGCGCCGACGGAATCCGGTTGGGCGACTACGACATCGGCATCGCCGTCGGCCTCGACAAGCACCCCCGCGGCGCGTTCACCGAAGATCCGGCCCTGGTCGGCATGCCCCGCTGGTACGCCGAGAACGGCCAGTACCTCACCACACAGTTCTTCGGCATGAAGGCCAACCGATATCTCAACGATCACGGCATCTCGCAGCAGACCCTCGCCAAGGTCGCTGCGAAGAACTTCCGCAACGGCGCGCTCAATCCGAACGCATTCCGGCGCAAGCCCATCGCCGAGGACGACATCCTCAACTCGACGATGCTGAACTATCCGCTCACGCAGTACATGTTCTGCGCGCCCGACGAAGGCGCCGCCGCGGTGGTCATGTGCCGGGCCGACATCGCGTGCCGTTACACCGCGAAGCCGGTATACCTGCGAGCCGTCGAGGTCCGCACCCGCCGATACGGTGCCTACGAGGTGAACACGACGTTCGCACCCGTCGACGAAGACGTGTCGCCGACGGTGTACGCGGCCAAGGCCGCGTTTGAAAAGGCCGGCGTCGCACCCGAAGACGTCGACGTCATCCAACTGCAGGACACCGATGCGGGCGCCGAGATCATCCACATGGCCGAGTGCGGCTTCTGCGCCGACGGCGAACAGGAGAAGCTGCTTGCCGACGGCGCCACCGAGATCCACGGCGCGATGCCCGTCAACACCGACGGCGGGCTGATCGCCAACGGTGAACCCATCGGCGCGTCGGGGCTGCGGCAGATCCACGAGATCGTCCGGCAACTGCGCGGCGAGGCGGGCGATCGCCAGGTGCCCGGTGACCCGAAGGTCGGATTCACCCAGTTGTACGGCGCGCCCGGCACCGCCGCGGCGACTATCCTGACGACTTGATCCCGCGAGCAGACGCAAAATGCACCGACACGCCGACGATTTCGAACATTTTGCGACTGCTCGCTCTACGAAACCTTCTGCGCGGGCGGTGCGTAGGCCGGCTTGCCCAGCCCCAGCACATACTGCGCGATCATGTTCCGGAACACCTCGAGGGTGCCGCCGTAGATGCCAACCAGCGGTGCGAATCGGTAGACGTATTCCGCCGCCCCGTCGTCCGCGGCACCATCGGTGCCGACGGGCAGCGACGCCGCGGTCCCCAGAATGTCCATCAGGTCCGGCGAGATGTCGCGCATCGTCTGCGCCAGCGCCACCCGGCCGAAGATGGACGACGCCGACAGCGACGCTTCCATCCGGGCCACGCTGCGGCCCAGTCGATATGCCACCGATGCGTCGTCGATCAGGCGGCGGCCGTTGGGATCGGGTTCGACGACCTTGGCCGCGGCCTTGTCGACTGCCGCCGCCATGAAACCGGCCTGATGCATCATGATCGACACGTCTTGGAGCCCGTCCGGAGCGGCATCGACCGCACCGTGTTCGACATTGAGCGGTTCACGCACCACCGTCCAACCGTCGTTGACCTCACCCAACCGGTACTTGTCGTCGACGCGGACGTCGCTGTAGTAGACGATGTTGGTGCGGTCGCCGTCCACCGTCCGGATGCCCTGGATCTCGACGCCTGGCGAGTCGAGCGGGACCAGAAACATGGTCAGGCTCTTGTGCTTTGGCGCGTCGGGGTCGGTGTTGGTGATCAGGAACACGTACTGGCAGTTGTGCGCGCCGGTGGTGAACATCTTGGCACCATTGATAATCCAGCTGTCGCCGTCGCGCACCGCGCGGGTCTTGCATGTCGCGACGTCCGAACCGCCTTCGGGCTCGGTGTAGCCGAGGCACAGCCGGATGTGTCCGCTGAACACGCCGGGCATCACCTCGGCCTTCAGTTCCGGTGAGCCGAACTTCTCCACCGATCTCGCGATCATCGCGGTGGTGCCTGACGTCACCCATGGCACGTGCGCGCGGCGTTTCTCCAGTTCCCAGATGCGGCGGCGGACACGGTTGAAGCCGCCCTCGGACTCCGGCTTCCACTCTTTGACCAGATACCCAGCGGCGCCGAGTGTGAGGTGCACGCCCTCGTCGAAGTTGTCGCCCGTCTCGCGGTCGCGCCGGATGACGTCTTCGGTCACGTGCGTGCGCAGGAAATCGCGCGCCTCTTCGAGGAAGGCCTGGTCGTCGGCGGACAGCTGAACCCGTGAGAAATCCATTGCGCCCCTTACCTGCTTTCCCGAGCGGAGACGATCTGCGCGATGTACTTCGCGCTTGCACCTGGGTCGCCGCCCGCCAACGACCATCCGCGTGCGCGCACCAGATACGCCGTCGCCGCCGCTTCCGCCGACACGCCGAGACCACCCTGGACGTGCACACACATCGTCGCGGCTTTCGATGCTTCCTCTGCCATGAACACGAACGCCGATGGCGCGAGTTCGGGCCGCTCGTCAGGCTCGTTGTCCAAAAACCACGCCGCCCGACGGGCCAGATTCCGGCCGCCCTGCACGGTGATCGCGATGTTGGCCAGCGGGTGCGAGATGCCCTGCAGGGTCGAGATCGGAACACCGAGCGTGTAGCGGGTCTTGGCGAACTCGGCGGCGATGCTCAGCGTCTCCTCGACCAAACCCACCAGCGCCGCCGCGGTGAGCACCCGCCATTCGTCCAGTGCACGTTGATATTCCGCCAGCGCATCGGCGCCGCCGGCCAGCACAGTCCGGGTGTCGGCGGCGGTCGGGTCGACCCACGCCATCGGCAAGCGGCCGATGTTGTCGACCTTGGCAGGCCGGGTGCCGAACGTCAGCCGGACGATCTCTTCGCCGTCGCGCACCACGATGTGGTCGGCGATCGAACCGGTGGGAAGCAACCGCACCCCGGACACGTTGTCGTGCTGCGGGTCGAACGCCGCCAGCTGCTTGCCGTTGACGACGTCGGCTTCCAGCGCGCCCAGGCGGGCCAACAGCCGGGCCGCGCACACGTGGTCGATCCACGGCACCGGCGCCAGCGAGCGGCCGATCTCCTCGGCCACCAGCGTCAGGTCGACCAGTGTTGCCCCGTCCCCGCCGACGGCCTCCGGCAGCGCCATGGTGGTCGCGCCCATGGCGCACAGCCGTTCCCACAGGCTCTTGTCGAATCCGGACTCCTCTGCGGCGCGGACGGTTTCGATCGGGCAGTGCGTCTTGAAGAAGTCCTTGTACGCCGCCTGCAGCGCGTCATGGTCGGGCGTGAGGCTGTAGTCGATTCTGCGGAGTTCGTAGCGGTCCATCACTGCTCCCTTGTCCGACCGAAGAAGAATTCGTCCGCGTTGCGGTACAGATAGTTGTCCAGCACCTCAGCAGGCAGATCCAACGCAACCGCCTCGGGCACGACGCGACGCATCTTGAGCACCGGCCAGTCCGAGGCGTAGATCACCTTGTTGGCTCCGCGGGTCCGCATGTAGTGCAGCAGGCTTTCGGGTAGCCGCTTCGGCGACCACGCCGACGTCATCAGCCGCAGGTTCTGATACTTGATCAGCAGCCGGATCGCGATGTCCCACCACGGATCTGCGCCGTGAATCATGCACAGCTTGAGTTCAGGGAACCGCACGCACACCCGGTCCAGGTGGATCGGGTTCTGCACCTCGCCGGGGATCGGCGGTCCCGGGATACCGGTGTTGACGCACAACGGCAGTTCGATCTCGGCGCACTTGGTGTAGAGCGGGTAGTAGACCGCGTCGCTGGGCGGATATTGCCCGTCGGCCCAGAAGCTCGGTCCGACAACGGCGTAGACGACCGGTAGATCGGTGGCGACCGCGGCGAGTTCCCGAAGCGCCGGTATCGGACGCAGCAGGTTGACACCGCCCATCGCCAACGCGAACCGGTCCGGCTTCGCCTCGACGAACTTACGCGCCGTCACCGACGGTTTGGCGAGGTTGTCCATCAGGACAGCCTTCGCGACACCCTGTTCATCCATCTCGTCGATGAGTTCGGCCATGTCGACGGGTGCGAACATCGACTCCGGGCCCTTGAAGTAGTCGTCGCGCACCTTCAGCATCCAGGTCGGCTGCTTCTCGGTCTCACCGAAATGCACGTTGACGAGGCAGTCGATGGCTCGCTGGGTCATGCCATGGCTTTCTGTGCCGCAGTGCTTTTCGCCCACCGGTAGTCGGCTTTGCCGTTGCCGAGCCGACGGACCTGGTCGACGATGATGAACTCCTTGGGGGTCTTGAACCGGGCGAGGTGCGCGGTGCAATGGTCGTGCAGCTGCGCGTGGTCTGCCGCGTCGCGCAGCGCCACCACCGCGACCACTTCCTGGCCCCACCGTTCGCTGGGCCTGCCAACCACCAACGCGTCCGCCACAGCGGGATGTGCGCGCAGCACCTCTTCGACCTCCTCGACGAAGACCTTCTCCCCGCCGGTGTTGACGATCAACGAATCGCGGCCGAACAGGCGCATCGTGCCGTCGGTCGTCAGCGCTCCGCGGTCCCCCGAGATCACGACGCGCTGTCCTTCGACGATCGGGAAGGTCTTCTCAGTGGCGGCCTGGTCGTCGAAATAGCCGAGCGGGATGCGGCCCGCACGCGCGACATAGCCGATTTCCGCGTCACCGGGCTGCAGGAATCGGCTGTAGTCCTCGGACACCACCACCGCACCGTCGCGCAGCTCGAAGGTGTCCTTCTCCGCACCCCGCTGACTGCGGCCGAAGCCCACGTTTCCCGTCTCCGATGATCCGTAGCCGTTGATCAGGGTGATCTGCGGCAACAATTCCAGCAGCGCCCGTTGGTATTTCGGGTTCGTCGCCGCTCCCCCAGTGCCGATGGCGAACATCGACGACAGGTTGTAGCAGCCCCGCCTCAGCTCCTCCACCAGCGGCCCCGCATACGCGTCGCCGACCATCGTCATCATCGCGACCTTCTCGCGCTGCGCGGTCGCGAGCACAGCGGGCGGGTCGAATTTCGTCTGGTCAAACAGCACCACCGGTAGCCCGTTCAGCAATGCCGCGAACGCCGTCCACATACCCGCCGCGTGCATCAGCGGCGAAACGGCGAACCACGGCTGCCCGCCGCGGCGCACCTTGTCGTGTATCTCGCCAACGGATTCGTGGTCGGCGCCGTTCATGGACACCACGTAGCTGTCGCACTGCCGCCACATGACGCCTTTGGGTCGTCCGGTGGTGCCACCCGTGCACACCATCAGCACGTCGTCGGGCGACGGTGTGATGTCCTGGTTCGAATCGCCGTTAGCCAACACATCTTCCAGCGTCGTCGCACCCGCCAGTTCGGCGACGCCACTTCCGTCGTCGACCGATATCAACAGCTCCGCGGACTCGGGTGACAGCACGTCGGCGAACTTCGGGCCCAGCGAACGGTGATAGATGACGGCGCGCGGCCGCAGATAGTCCAGCAGTTCGGCGACCTCGCGCGGCGTGTAGTTGTAGTTGACGTTGGCAGGGACGGTGCGGGCCTTCAGACAGCCGATCACCATGTCGGGATAGAGATCGTTGTGCATGATGAGCGCAACCCGGTCCTGCCCGCATTCCCAGTTCGCGAGTTCCGAGCGCTCGCGGTGGGCGCCAAACCCCTGCGCGGCAAGGAAGTTCGCCAGCCGACGGGTGCGCTCCGCCGACTCGCCGAACGTGCTGCGCCGCTGGCCGCAGACCGTCATCAGCCGGTCGGGAACGGTCTCCGCGATGGCGTCCAGTACCGCGCCAATGGTCCACTCACTCATGGGCAGACTAGGCCGAGACCTTGACGCCGAGAAGCTCAAGGGCGTTGTCGCGCATCACCTTCCGGGTGTCTTCCGCGCTGAACTCCGGGAACTGCGGGATGTCCGCGGTGAAGGACATCGGGTCGGCCAACCCTTCACCGTGCGGCCAGTCCGAACCGAACAGGATCTTGTCGACGCCGATGGTGTCGGCCAACAACTTCACGTCGTCCTCGTAATACGGGGCGATCCAGACATTGTTGCGCAGCTGCTCGACCGGGTCCTCTTTGAAGTGGTACGGCGCGGTGTTGGCGGCCTTCTTCAGCCGCTTGATCAACCGGTAGACGAAGTAGGACCCGTTCTCGATGCTGGCGACCTTCAGCTTCGGGTGCCTGGTGAACACCTGATGGACGATCATCGCGGCCATCGTGTCGTGGATGGCGCGGTCGTCGAGCAGCACCTGGTCGAGCGGATCCTTCTTACCGAACCCTTCGAAGGTCGACTTGCCGCCCCACAGCGCCGCGATCGCCAGATATCCACTGTCGGACAGGTGGAATCCGACCGGAACGCCCGCCTCGGCCAGCCGCGCCCACACCGGATCGTGCAGCGGGTCGCCCAACGAACGCGGCTTGACCACGCCGGGCACCGGGGCCGGCCGCACGAGCACCATCCTGGCGCCCCGCCCGAGCACGAACTCGACCTCCTCGACGGCCTTGTCGGGATCGGCGAGCGAGATGATCGGCGCGGAGATGATCCGATGGTCCGGACGGTCGAAACCCCAGTCCTCGTCGAGCCAGAGGTTGAACGCGTGCACCGTGGCCGTCGTCGCGTCGACGTCGTGTTTGAGCGCTTCCTCGACACCGCACGCGAATGTCGGCAGCATGAACACGGTTTCGAGATTCTGCTTGTCGAGGATCTTCACGCGGGCATCGCGGTTCTGGTACTCGGGGTGATCGGCCAACCGGTCGACCTTCATCAGCGACGCCGGGTCCACGCCTTCGGGAATCTCGCCGCGGAACAACAAGTCGAGGCAGCCGGGTTCAATGATCGGGTCGAATGTCGGGTTCGGGATGAAGTGATTGACCTTCTCGCCCATCACCGCCAGGGTGCGCTTGCCGTCCTGCACCATCTGCACGCCGCGACGTTTGAACTCCTTGGGTAGATGCCGGGTACAGGAATCCAGCGTCTCGTAGTAGTGGTTGTCGACGTCGATCGCCTTATAGCCGAGCGTCATGTCGTCTCCTTCAACGGCGGGAAGTTGGGCTGACGCTTCTCGAAGAAGCTGGTGATGCCCTCGATGAAGTCAGGCCGAAGCATCGAGGAGTGCATCAGCTTTTCGGCGCGGTCGCTGGCCTCGAAGACATCGCGCATGGTGTCTGCGTACACCTGTTGCTTGATCACCGCTAGCGAACTGGGCGCACAGTTCGCGGCGATGTCCTCGGCGTACGCGATCGCGCGCGGCACCAGCTCATCCGGCAGCACCACCTCGTTGACCACGCCGAGTTGCGCCGCCTCGTCGGCGAGGAAGACCCGTCCGCTCAGCAGCAGGTCCAGTGCGGCGCCCCGGCCGATGACCCGCGGCAGGATCCACGAGATGCCGTACTCGGCGATCAACCCGCGCCGCGCGAACGACGTCGTGAACTTGGCCCCCTGTGCTGCGAACCGGACATCGCATGCCAATGCGATCGTCATGCCCATCCCTGCACAGGCACCGTTGATCGCGGCGACGACGGGTTTGCGCATGGTCATCAGGTGGTGCGGGTGCCGCGAACCAACCAACTTGCTGACATCGGTTTCGCCGGCGGATTCCACCGTCGCAGTGCCGATCGAGTTGAGACTGCCCATGTCCGCACCCGCGCAAAAGGCGCGACCGCTGCCTGTCACCACGATGGCGCGCACCGCCGGGTCGGCTTCGGCGTCGTCGAGACGCTCGTAGAACATCGCAGCGAGGCCACCGCCCCAGCCGTTCGTCCGCTCGGGCCGATTGAGCGTGAGCACCGCGACGCCTGCGTCGCGAACCTCGTACAAGACCGGGTCGGGCAGGCTCACCCGGCGAACCTCCTCCGAAACGGCTGAGCTGGATGTATCTCGATACTGTACACCTAACGGTAACCCTTTCAGCGACCGGTCAGGCGATCAGCCCGTAGCGCTGGTAAGCGGTTCGGATCTGCGTCTTCCCATCGTCGGGTAATTCCGCTTGCGGCGGCCTGGAATGCGGATAGTCACCGATCGGCAGCCCCACCAGCGACGCGGCGTATTTGAACGCGCCGCCCCAGTGCGTGAAGTAATCTCCTCGGCCCGGATAGCAGGTGAACCAGGACCGCATGTCGACACCGAATTGATCGAGCCCGGACTTCTGGCCGTAGTCCATCGCCTCTACGAGTCTGCCGTCCCAGACCATCTGCCAGTACTCGGAAAGGATTGGTTGCCGCGGCGTTTCGTACAGATAGCCGGCCGTGCCCAGTTGAGCCGGGCCGACGATTCCGGCACGCAGCCAGCCGGCGCGATAGACCGTGGTATCGCACTCCCAGATCACCAGGTTGGGTGCGAGCTCATGCAGCAGCCGGCTACTCGCGGGCCGGAACGCGCCCTCCTTGGTGGCGCAGACGGCGGGGATTTCGTCGTAAATTCGCGCGCCTTCGGCCGGGGTCAGCACATATCCGGACGACGGAGAGTTGAACATGCCCAAGGCGATATCGGTGCGGTCGGCGACGTAGCGGAAGAACTTCAGCACGCCCTCGCCGCCGTGAGCCTCCATCATCGGCGTCTGGATGTAGACGATGTCGGCGCCCGCCTCCTGGGCATGCAGAGTCAACTCCAAACAATCCTTGGCCGACATCGCGGCGGTGCAGGCCTGCACCACTACGGCGGGATCGGCAGCCCGACCCTCCTCGATTGCGACCTCCAGCAGACGCTTTCGTTCGCCAAGCGTCAGCGACCAGAACTCGGCAATGCCGCTGGTGCACCACAGCATCGGGTGGCGAAGCTCGCCGACGCAGTAGCGCACGAGGGTCCGGTACGCGTCCCAGTCGATGTCGTCACCGTCGACACCGCAGAACGGCGTGTAGAGGCTGTTGCCGATTCCGCGCAACGTCGCATGCGCCCAATCACGAGCTTGGTTGGCAGTCGCCATATTTCACTCCTCAGGTGAAGTCGCTACCGCCGTCGACGTTGATGTTGGCGCCGGTCATGTACGAGTTGCGTCTGGACGCGAGGAATGCGACGACGGGCCCGATCTCCTCGGGCTGTCCGGCCCGGGGCAGGTGCGCGGGGTGCCCGAAGTGCTTGTCGATCGCGGCCATCAAGGCGTACGGATCGTCACCGTCGACGCCGACCGATGCCGCCCATCCGCGCAGCGCCTCGGACGCGATGCTGCCCGGCGATACGACGTTGACCATGATCTCGTCCTTGGCCAGCGACAGCGACAAATTCTTGGAAATGCTTGTGACAGCCGCCTTTGCGGCCGTATAGGCGGGCAGCGTGACGGTCTGCCGTTGCGTCGAGTGCGCGGAGAAGTTGACGATGCGAGCCCATTTCGCCTTGCGCAGCAGCGGCAAAGCCGAACGCACGCAGTGCACCATCCCCAGCACGCCGTCGTCGAACGCCTGCCGCCACTGTTCGTCGGTGAGGTCTTCGAAGGTGCCGACGACGCCTGGACCGACCGCGTTGATCAGCGCATTGAGTTCTCCGCCCCAGCGCGCGCTCACCTCGTCGAACACCCGCTGAACCTGCTCGGCGTCGCCGACGTCAGCCACCAACGCGAGCGCATCGGGACTTCCAGAGGCGGTCAATTCCGTTGCGGCCCGGTCAAGCACCTCCTTGGTCCGGCCGACGACGGCAACCCGGGCGCCGTCCTCGGCAAGGCAGCGCGCGGCCGCGAACCCCATTCCCCGGCCACCGCCGACGACGACGGCGGCGGCGTCCTCGAGTCCCAGGTCCATCCCTACCTCTGAACCGAATCGCTAGAAATGCTTACTATAGGTCTTACAGTAGAAGCGGGAGAATGTGAAGGTGCCATCGACAAGATGGCTGCCGGTAAGGTTGTCGATAACGGCCGAGCGGCGACACGCAGGCAAAGACGCAGTTCAGAGCGTGACCGCCGGTAGATTTCAGTGACAAGCACTCGATGGAGGTGCCCTCGTGGCCAAGCAAGCAACCGCTGAGAAGCGTCAGCGACGCGAGCGCGGGTCCATCAATCCCGACGACATCATCAAGGGCGCCTTCGACCTCGCCGAACAGGTCGGCATCGACAACTTGAGCATGCCACTGCTCGGCAAGCACCTGGGCGTCGGCGTCACGAGCATCTACTGGTACTTCCGCAAGAAGGACGATCTGCTCAACGCGATGACCGACCGTGCGCTTCGGCAGTACGTTTTCGCCACCCCCTACGTCGAGGCCAAAGACTGGCGCGAGACGCTGCGCAATCATGCGCGCACCATGCGAAAGACGTTCCAGGGCAACCCGATTCTGTGCGATCTGATCCTCATCCGGTCGGCGCTTTCGCCGCGCGCCGCCAAAGTCGGTGTGCAAGAAGTCGAGAAGGCGATCGCCAGCCTGGTGGAGGCGGGCCTGTCGGCCGAGGATGCGTTCGACACGTATTCCGCGGTGTCCGTGCATGTGCGCGGATCAGTGGTGCTGCAGCGACTCCGGGACAAGAACCGCGCCGCCGACGCGGAGGGGCCGAGCGATCTCGAGGAGACGATGACCATCGACCCCGACAGCACGCCGCTGCTGGCCCAGGTGACCGCGAAGGGCCACCACATCGGCGCGGCCGACGACAAGAACTTCGAGTTCGGACTCGAATGCATCCTCGATCACGCCAGCCGGCTCATCGACGCGGGCGGGAAGAAGCCCGTTAAGTCCGCACGCACGCGGGCCAAGGCTTCTTCCCGCTCCTAGCGCCGCCACTGCACCTTGTAGATCCAGACCAGGCTCGACGTCAGCTCACCGGTTGGCGTCCACTGGTACCTGCGCGCGACACCCTGGCCGTTGTAGTCGCGCACGTAGTTCAGCAGGGCCTGGCGGGTAATCGCGCCTGAGTCAATGCCTTTGACGAGAATCGTGCCGAGATCGTAGGCCTCGGTGCTGTAGGTGCCTGGCTCCTGACTGAACTCGCGCGTGTAGTCATCGGCAAACGGGCCACTCGCAGGCGCACAGGGACACGACAGTATTACGTCTTTGGACGATTCCCCGGCCAGCTTCACCAACTGCTGATCCTTGCTGCCGTCGCCCCCGGCGAAGGTCGCCTTCACGCCCCCGTCGCGTGCCTGCTGAACGAGCTGTGCCATTTCGGTGTAGTACCCGCCGTAGAAGACCGCGTCGGGCGCAGCCGACTTGAGCTGGGTGACCGCTGCCGAGAAGTCCTTGTCGCCCTTCTTCACCTCGATCTTGCAGTCCGAGGCTGCGATCGGCCCGAGCGTCTGGGTGACCGCTTGCGCGATCCCGAGTCCGTAATCGGTGCTGTCGTCGATCACACACACCTTCTTCGCACCGACCGTGTTCTTGAGATAGTTCGCGATCGAAGGCCCCTGAACGCCGTCGTTTGCCAGGCCTCTGAAGAAGGTTTTCCAACCGTTCTGTGACAACGTGACATTGGTGGCCGCCGGTGTGACAGCCACCAGACCCGCCTGGGCGAATATGCTCCCGGTCGCTTTCGTCTCGCCCGAGAATTGCGGGCCGACCAGACCGACGATCGATGGGTCGTCGATGATCTGCGGCGCGACTTCGGTTGCCTTCTGCGGATCGTCCTCGGTGTCGAACACCTTCAGCTGCACCTGGCAGCCTGGATTGGCCGCGTTGTGCCGGTCAACGGCCAGTTGCACGCCGTCTTTCATGTTGGCTCCCAACGCGGCGTCCGCGCCGGTGAAGGCGCCCGCCGTCGCGATCGCGACCGGCTGACACACCGCCTTGCCGTCCCCGGCCGGATCCGCGGGCGCATCGCCGCTACTCGCCGTGACCGCCGCACCGTTCGCATCGACCTGAGTCACGCCGACGATTTTCAGATTGGGCGGTGCCTCTTGCGCTGCACCCTGACTGCAAGCAGAAGTCATCAGCGCAACAAGCGCAGCACTGCCAAGAGCAATCGCATCGCGTGCGGTGCGACTACGCATTCGTTACCTCCGTGTTTCGAGTGGCCCCACGGAGAGAACGTCGCGCCGTCGCGCTTCGATACAGTTTCTTGCCAGCGAATTCCTAACTAGACTTCGACGACGACCGCACCGCCCTGGCCGCCGCCTGCGCACATCGCCGCGACCCCGATGCCGCCACCACGTCGCTGCAACTCGTAGACCAGCGTGGTGACCATCCGCGCGCCCGAAGCGGCGATGGGATGGCCTAGGCTGCAACCACTTCCGGAGAAGTTGACCAGTTCCTCATCGATGCCGTACTCGCAGCAGGCGGCGATCGGCACGGAAGCAAACGCCTCGTTGATCTCCCACAGCGCGACGTCCGACGGTTTCAGTCCGGCACGGTCCAGCACCTTGCCGATCACCTTGACCGCGCCCAGTCCGCAGTCGCGAGGCGGCACACCCGCTGCGGCCCATGCCTTTACGGTCGCCATCTTGGTCAGCTTGTTGGCGTCGGCGTAGTCGTTGTCCACCAACGCGACGGCGGCCGCCGCGTCGTTGGTCCCGCTGCTGTTGCCCGCGGTGATCGAGAACCCTTCGATCTCCGGGTGCAGGGGCGCCAGGCCCGCCAACTTGTCCACGGTGGTGTCGCGGCGCGGATGCTCGTCGACGCTGAACTCCACCACCGACCCGTCGAACTGCTGCACCTTCAGCGGAATGATCTCGTCGAGGAACTTGCCCGCATCGATTGCCGCGATGGCGCGTTGATGAGAGCGGGCCGCCCAGGCGTCCATCTCTTCGCGGGTGATGCCGACGGCCTGCGCGGTGTTCCATCCGACGGTGATCGACATGTCCTTGCAGGGCGCATCAGGCGTCTCGACGTGGGTGGGCGGCATCCAGCGCTCCTCGAACTTCAGTTCGGGGCCGGGGATCCGCCAATTCACCAGAGGCGTCATCGACAGCGACTGCACCCCGCCTGCGATCAGCGCGCGCTCCATTCCGGACCCGATCTGCGCCGCGGCATTGCCGATCGCGGTCAGGCTGCCCGCGCAGTGCCGGTTCACCGACTGTCCTGGAACGTCCTGCATGCCGGTGGCGTCGGCCGCGTAGCGGGCGAGATCGCCACCGCCGTAATGGGATTCAGCGAAGATGATGTCGTCGAAGTCCTTCGGGTCGACGCCTGACCGGCGAACCACCTCGGGAAGCACCGTGGTGATCAGCGTCTCCGGCGGGGTGTTGACCAGCGTCCCCTTGAACGAACGGCCGATCGCCGTCCTGACGGCACCGACGATGACAGGCTTGGACATGTTCTCAACCTCGGGGTTCGGGCGTTATCGACGTTACAAAAGTAGCAGATATTGTATTGCCGCCAGTAGGTGACCGGCGTCACTCACGGCTCGGGCACGTTGAAGTGCTCGTCGCGCATCCGAAACGCCTCCCGTGTTCCGTGCTCGGCCCGGGCCTTGACGAAGTTGAACTCCCCCGGCGCGAACTGCAGATTCGTCCCGAAGGCGTGGAACAGGTAACTGGCGACTTCCTCGCCCTGATAGGCCTGATTCTGCTCGACGAGCCGGAAGGCTTCCTTCGCGATGACCACGCCGTCGGCGGGCATCTTCGCTGCCTTCTCCGCCCAGTACCTCGCCCTGGCTGGAACCGAGGCAGATTCGCACGTCTCGGTAAACACCCCGAGGTGCTCAACGGAACCGGCCTCGATGATGTCGCCGGTCAGCAGCAGCCGCCGCGCCAGCACCGGGCCGAGTCGGTGGAAGAACAGGTGCAGGCTTCCGAGTGCAGGGCCGAGGAAACGCGTCGCGGGCATACCGATCTTGGTGTCCCGCCCGATCACCGAGATGTCGGTCATCAGCGCCATCTCGAAGCCACCGCCGAGCGCGTAGCCGCTGATCTCCCCGACCGTGACCTTCGGGAATCCCATGAGGTTGTGGTAGAAGCTGAACGACTTACGATCGACAGCGAGCCTTCTCCGTTGGCTCGGCCGCCGCTTGGCCTCCGGCGCGTCCTTGTCGCCGTACCAGGCGTACGCGTTGTTCATATCCGCGCCAGTGCTGAACACGCCCTCCGCACCGCGCAGCAAGACCACCGTGATGTCGTCGTCCTCGGCGACCCGATCGAGGCAGCGCGCGAGCGCGTCACGCATCGCCGCGTCGTATGAGTTGCGCTGCTTCGGATTGTTGAGCGTGACCGTCGCGATCCGCTTGTCGGTATCCACGTCGAAAAGCACACGTTCGTCGGTCATCGGCCAAGCTCCTGATGGTTGCCGTTCGAAATCAATCTCGCCTCGATGGTCCTGTCGTTTCCAACAGCCAACGTGTTGCGCCTGGCGGCAGCCAGATGTCCCTGGGCGAGGCGGACCGCGCGCGCCGAGTCACCATCGGTGATGGCATCGAACAACCGTTGATGGTCGCGCAGCGCTGCGCGCATGGTCTTGCGGTTCAGCGGGTCGGTTTCGTCGCTCCACACCGAGGACTCATGCGCGGACCAGATCAACTCCAACGATCCGATCAGCAGAATCATGGGCTCGTTGCCGCACCGCGAGACGATCGCCTCATGGAATCGCCTGGCATTGGGCACGTACGTTGTCAGGTCGTCGAATTGCTCTTGCTGCAGGCGGATTTCAGCTTCCAGGTAGGGCAGCACCTCCGTTGCACGGTCCTCGCGCGCCGCGCACATGCCTGCGCAGATCGGCTCGAGGTGCAACAGCGCGCCGCTGACGTCCGCAGGCGTCGACGACCGCGATTGCAGCACCATGCTGATCATGTGCGCGGTGCGTTCAGCGGAGGGCTGATGCACCACCGCTCCTCCGACGTTACCTCGGCGCACCGAGATCAGCCCGTCGGTCTCGAGAATGTGGATGGCCTCGCGCAGCGCGGGCGGGCTGACCCCGAACTCGGAGAACAGGCTTTCCTGCGAGGGCAGCACGTCGCCTTCCTTGAGGCGGCCCGACAAGATGTCTTCACGCAGCCGCGCCGCCACGATCTCGGCGACGCGTGGTTGGCGGATGCGCTGCACCACCACTAGGCCTTGACCCGCCGTCTACCGAACCGGAAGCCGGTCAGCTTCTGCGGCGAACTGGCCGCCGTCTTGGATTCGCCGATGCACAACACCTCGTCGCCCAACAGCAGGCGCGCCGTCGACGTCACTTCGTTCTCTTCTGCCAACCGCTCGATCTCGAAGCGCAGTTCGGTGAGGATGGGCGTCGGTCGGCGGTAGGTCACGGACAGTGACCGCGTCTTGCCGGTACGCCGCGCCGCGCAGCTCTGATGCTGGGTGATGCAGTCGAAGAACACCGCAAGGAAGCCGCCGTTGACCAGACCGGGCGGCCCCTCGTAGACGAGCGGGAAAGTGACGCTGCCGGAGGCGGTTTCGTCGTCGAGATGGTCGAACGTGTACTCGGGGAAGCAGGGATTGTATGCCCCGATGTCGAACGCGTGGTCCAGATACACGCGCTTGTCATACCCACCGTCCCTATCCGCGGCATCGGATCGGGCGCCGCAGCGGCGGTCAACTGCTCCTCCCAGTCGGCGAACTGGGCAATCATGGCGTCCACGGCCGGATGCTCGTGTTCGAGTGACAGCAGCAGCCCGGCCAGACGCCGCATGGCACCCGCCGCGGCCACCGTTTGCGGCAGCGGGCGCTCGCCGTACTCGGGGATGTCTTCCGCCATTCGCCCTTTCCTTGCTAACTTGTACAGGATAGCAATACTGTAGCCCTAACCGTATAGCTCTGGATTGGCGGGATTTTCACCGTGACCGACGAAGGCACAGTGACAGCGACCAGGGACGGCGATGTCCTGCGGCTCACGCTCGACCGCCCGTCCCGACGCAATGCGCTCGACCACGCCATGACCGACTCGCTGGCCGCCGCGCTGCGCGACGCCGCCACCGACGATTCACTGCGGGCCATCCACATCCGCGGCGCGGGGGACGACTTCTGCGCGGGTTCGGACTGGGTCGCCACCAACAGCGCCGGACAGCGGCCTCGCACAGGCGATCTGGTGCGGAGGATCCCGCACACCGCCAACCGTGTCATCGAATTGGTACACACCGTGCAGTTGCCGGTGGTGTGCAGTGTGCGGGGCTGGGCCGTCGGCCTCGGCTGCAACCTGGCACTGGCCGCGGATTTCACCGTGGCCGCCGACGACGCCGTGTTCTGGGAACCGTTCATCGGCCGCGGGTTCTCCCCCGATTCGGGTGCGACCTGGCTGCTGCCCCGGTTGATCGGGATGGCGCGGGCCAAGGAGATGCTGTTGCTCGGCGAGCAGATCAGCGGGCGCGACGCCGCGGCCTGCGGGCTGATCCACCGGTGCGCGTCCGATGTCGATGACGTCGCAGAACAACTGCTCGCCCGATTGGCGGCAGGCCCGACCGTCGCGATCGGACTCGCCAAGCAGGCCATCAACTATGCGCAGCATGCGACCTTGCCGCAAGCCATGACGCAGGAACTCTTCAACCTGGAGTTGTCCTGTCGCACCGCAGATTTCAGGGAGGGCCTGGCGGCGTTCCGTGACAAGCGCGCACCGGAGTTCGGTGGAAGGTGACCATGAGATACATCAAGTACGAGGTCGACGGACACAAGGCGACCGTCACGCTCAACCGGCCGGATGCGCTCAACGCGCTGAGCCCCGCGATGATCACCGAACTGCGCGCGGCCTACGACGAAGCCGAAAACGACGACAACATCTGGACGCTGATCGTCACCGGCACCGGGCGCGCATTCTGCACCGGCGCCGACGTCGGCGAGATCCCAGAGGACGGCAGGGTGATCTACGAGCGCCCCTATCTATCGTCCTACGACCAGTGGGAGGCGCCGCAGGAAGGCACGCCGCCGTTCCGGCGGATGGCCAAGCCGGTGCTGACCGCGGTGAACGGATTGTGTTGCGGCGCAGGGCTGGACTGGATCACCACCGGCGACATCGCCATCGCCTCCGACAAGGCGACGTTCTTCGATCCGCACGTCAGCATCGGATTGGTGGCCGGCCGCGAGATGGTGCGACTGGCCCGTGTGCTGCCCCGCAACATCGCCCTCCGGATGGCGCTGATGGGCAAGCACGAGCGGATGACCGCCCAGCGCGCCTACGAACTGGGCATGATCAGTGAGGTGGTCGAACACGACAGGCTGCTCGAACGCGCACACGAGATCGCCGACATCGTGAACTCCAACGCGCCGCTGGCAGTGCGCGGCACGCGACTGGCTATCCACAAGACACTCGACCTTCCGCTGCACGAGGCGGAAATACTCGCCGAGACGTTCCGCGAGCGGGTGGTCCGCACCGAGGACGCCCTCGAAGGACCGAAAGCGTTCATGGAGAAGCGGCCGCCGAACTGGCAGTGCCGATGACGGCCTTCGAGACGATCCTGCTTGACGTGGATTCCGTCGATCATGTCGCGACGATCACGCTGAACAGACCGACATCGCTGAATGCGTTCAACAGGACCATGTGCGAGGAGATGGCCGAGGCCTGGCGGGTGGTCAAGCTCGACGACCGGGTGCACGCCGTCGTGCTCCGCGCCGCCGGCGACCGGGCGTTCAGCGCAGGCCTGGACACCAAGGCGTCCTACGGTCAGCCCGACAACGTCTGGAATCACGAGGATCCGGGCGAAGCGCTGAGCCCGAAGTGGCAGAAGATGTGGAAGCCGGTCGTGTGCGCGGTGCACGGTATGTGCACGGCGGGGGCGTTCTACTTCGTCAACGAGTCCGACGTCGTGATCTGCTCCGACGACGCGACGTTCTTCGACTCGCACGTGAGCGCCGGACTGGTGTGCGCCCTGGAACCGATCGGGTTGATGCGCCGGGTCGGCCTTGGCGAATCACTGCGAATGGCGTTGATGGGCAACGACGAACGTGTCGGCGCCGACACCGCGCTGCGGATCGGGCTGGTGTCCGAAATCGTGGCACGCGACCGGCTGTGGGCCCGCGCATACGAGATCGCCGCGGCGATCGCCGCCAAACCTCCGTCGGCGACGCAGGGCACGGTGAAGGCGATCTGGGAGTCGCTGGACAAGCCGTACCGGGTGGCGCTCGAGCAGAACCTGATCTACACCCGGCTTGGAAATCCGCTCGGGCAGGCCGAATTGGCCGCCGGAGGTGCGAGCCCAACCGCCACCCCGAGGGTCCGCTGATGCACGCACTGCGGCGGCGGATCGCCGACGTGTTGGCGCTGCAACCCGATGCGGCGGCCATCGAGTACCACGGTCGCTGGTCCACCTGGCGCCGGATCGGCGAGCTTGCGAATCGGATATCGGCCGCCGGCGCAGCCGAAGTCGGCATGCTGCTGCGCAATGATCCCGCGCAGGTCGCCGCGTTCCTCGGCGTTCTGCTTGGCGGCGGCACCGTCGTCACCATCAATCCGTCCCGTGGCGACGACCGGACCCGCGCCGAGATCGCCGCGCTGAACCTGCCGGTCGTGATCGGGCAACCCGACGATCTCACGTCGCTGGTTCCCGACGGGCCCGCTCGGGTTCCGCTGGCGGGTCTCGACGACGACGCACCGCGTGTGCCCACCGTCGCGGCCGAGTCAACCGGTGTCGCGGTGCGGATGTTGACCAGCGGAACGACCGGTCCGCCCAAGCGGATCGACCTGACATATGACATGTTGGCGCACAGCGTGATCACGTCGCCGATGCCCACCGAGGTGCGGCGCGGCGTGGCGATCGTCAGCGCCCCGATGGTGCACATCGGCGGCGTCTTTCGGGTGCTGCAGTGCGTCTGCGAGGCAAGGGCGTTCGCGCTGCTCGATCGGTTCGAGCTGGACGAGTGGGCCGATGCGGTGCGGCGGCATCGGCCCCGTGCGGTATCGCTGGTGCCCGCCGCGCTGCGCACCGTGTTGCACTCCGATTTGACCCGCGACGACCTGGCAAGCATTCGGGCGGTCACCTCGGGCACCGCGCCGCTGTCGGCCGACGACGCCGACGCGTTCACGGCCAAGTTCGGTATCCCCGTGCTCACGTCCTACGCCGCAACGGAATTCGGCGGCGGGGTGGCGGGCTGGACGCTGACCGATTACCAGAGGTACTGGCGGGACAAGCGTGGCAGCGTGGGCAGGGCCAGCCTTGGCGCACAGCTGCGGGTGGTCGACGAGGACGGCGCCCCGCTGCCAGCTGGCCGGCCCGGCCTGCTGGAGGTCAAACCGGGGCAGCTGGGGCCGTCAGCGGTGTGGATGCGGACCACCGATATGGCCCGCATCGACGACGACGGCTTCCTGTGGATCCTCGGCCGCGCCGATCAGGCGATCATCCGCGGTGGTTTCAAGGTGATGCCCGACGACGTGCGCGCCGCGCTGGAGAGCCATCCCGCGGTGCGCGGTGCGGCCGTCGTCGGCAGGCCAGACGACCGTCTCGGCGAGACGCCGGTGGCGTTGGTGGAGCTGCGCACACCGGTCGAGGCCGCCGTGCTGATCGAGTTCCTGCGGACAAGGCTGGCACGCTACGAGATTCCCAGCGACATTGTGATCGTCGACCAGATCCCCCGAACACCTTCCGGCAAGGCTGATCTCAGCGCGGTCCGTGCCTTCTTCACCCAGCACGTCGAACATGCCACCTGACTCATTGACCGTCGGTGCCGTCCTGGAGCATCAGGCCCGCACCCGCGGCGAGCACGAGCTGCTGGTGTGCGACGGCGAGCGCCTCAGCTACGCCGACGCCGAACGCCGCTCCGCGCGGCTGGCCCGCGGCTTGATCGGCCTGGGCGCCGGCAAGGGCAGCCACATCGGCGTCCTGTACCCCAACGGCGGCGACTGGATCATCGCGATGCTGGCGGCCGCCCGCATCGGCGCCGTCGTCGTCCCGTTCTCGACGTTCGCCACCGCGCCCGAACTCGCGACGCAATTGGCGCACAGCGACACCGAAATCCTGCTTGCCGCAGCAGCGTTTCGCGGACATGACTACCGTGACCGCCTCGCCGCCGTCAAGGACGCCGCCCCGCTGTTACGGCATGTGCTGATCGACACCGAACCGGACGACACGGCGGAGGCCTGGCGGTTGGAGGCGCTGGAGCGCGACGTCGAGGAATCGGATCTGCTGGCGATCGTGTACACGTCCGGTTCGACGAGCATCCCCAAAGGCGTGGTGCACACGCACTTCTCCCTGCTCGACCATCAGCGGGTGCTCAACGAGATCCGCGGGCTGACCGCGGACGACAAGCTGTTCTGCAACTCCCCGTTCTTCTGGATCGGCGGCATCGCGTTCGCGGCGCTGGCCACCCTGCTGGCAGGCTCCACGCTGCTGTGCTCCAATGCCGTCGACCCGGCGCAGACACTGGACCTACTTGAGGCCGAAAAACCGACGATGACAAACGGTTTCGTGGCGGGCATCGCTCACCTGGCCCATCACCCCAGCCTGCCCGGCCGTGACCTGTCGTCGATCCGGCGCGGCAACCTGTATCCGATCATGGCGCCCGAGGTGCGCCCCGCCGATCCCGAACTGCGCCACACCATGCTGGGTATGACCGAAGCCGGCAGTGTCATCACGATAAGCGCCGACGAGTCCGACCAGCCCGAGCACCGGCGGGGTTCGTTCGGCAAGCCCGCACTGGGCTTCGACACCAAGATCGTCGACGGCGAATTGTGCATCCGCGGCCCGTATCTGATGCAGCGGTACTACAAACTCAGCCGCGAGGAGTGCTTCGACGAGGACGGCTGGTTCCACACCGGGGACCTGGTGCGCACCGACGCCGACGGCTTCGTCTACTTCCTCGGCAGGCGCGGTTCGATGATCAAGACCGCGGGAGCCAATGTCGCGCCTGCCGAAGTGGAACGTGCGATCGCCAAGGTGACCGGCGGAACCGTCGCGCACGTGGTGGGCTTGCCGGATCCCGAGCGCGGTCAGGTGGTCGCAGCCGTGATCGCACTGGAGGACGACGGCGAGTTCGACGAAGCAGCGGTGCGTGACCGGCTGAGGGCCGAGCTGTCGGCCTACAAGATTCCGAAACGGTTTGTCGCCCTGCCGCGCTCGACCATTCCGGTGCTGTCCAGCGGCAAGGTCGACCTCGCCGCGCTGCAGAAGATGTTCGATGCCTGACACCATCGACCGGCTGCTGAGGTTTCGGGCCGAGGAATTCGGTGACAAGGCGATGGTCATCGACACCGAGTTGCGGCTCACCTACGCCGAACTGGACCAGTCCAGCCGTGCGATGGCCGCCGGATTCCTCGACGCAGGCGTCGGCAAGGGCACCCGCGTCGGCCTGATCATGCCCAACGGCGCGCGATGGGTGCAGATCGCGATGGCGCTCACGCGCATCGGCGCCGTACTGGTGCCGCTGAGCACGCTACTGCGGCCGCCGGAACTGGCGCTGCAACTGCGGGCCGCCGCGGTGCAGCTGCTGATCACGGTCGACGAGTTCCGCGGCCACCGCTATCTCGACGACATCGCCGGCGTCGTGGACACGCCTGAACTTCCTGCACTGCAAGCAGTCTGGACTCCCGAGCAGTTGACGAACTCCGAGCGGAGCATCGACGCGGTGACCGCCGCCGTGACCGGAAGCGACACACTGGTCGTCATCTTCACCTCCGGCAGCAGCGGGCCGCCGAAGGGGGTCATCCACTCGCATGGCAACGCGTTGGCCGCGGTGCGATCCGGTCTGGCCGCGCGCTGCATCGACGCCGACACCCGGCTGTACCTGCCGATGCCCTTCTTCTGGGTGGGCGGTTTCGGCAGCGGCGTGCTGTCGGCGCTGCTGGCCGGCGCGACGCTGGTGACCGAGGAGACCCCGCAGCCGGAGAGCACGCTGAAACTGCTGGCACGCGAACGCGTCACGCTGTTTCGCGGCTGGCCCGATCAGGCCGAGGCGCTGGCACGCAAATCCTCCTTCGTCGATGCGGATCTGTCGGCGCTGCGAACGGGCAGCCTCGAGGCGCTGTTGCCGCCGGAGCATCGCGCGCCACCCGGTGCGCGCGCGAAACTGTTCGGGATGACCGAATCGTTCGGACCGTACTGCGGCTATCCCGCCGACACCGACATGCCGCGATCGGCCTGGGGTAGCTGCGGCAAGCCGTTCGACGGCATGCAGGTGCGGATCGTCGACCCCGATACGGGCGAACCGGTTCCCGCGGGGACCATCGGCATGATCCAGCTTCGGGGGCCGCACATGCTGCGGGGAATCTGCCGTCGCGGTCGCGAGGAGGTGTACACCGCGGACGGCTACTACCCCACCGGCGATCTCGGCCACCTCGACGACGACGGATTCCTGTTCTACCACGGCCGCTCCGACGACATGTTCAAGGTCAGCGGCGCCACCGTCTACCCCAGCGAGGTCGAGCAGGCGCTGCGGGGTATCGACGTCGTGCAGAACGCCTATGTCACCGAGGTGGCCGGGGCCGTCGGCGCGGTCGTGGTGACCGATAGCAGCGTCGAGCAACTGCGCGCCGAGGCGCGAAAACGGCTCAGCGCCTTCAAGGTTCCCACCGTGTGGCTGCTGCTGTCGTCCGACGACGAGGTGCCACGCGGCACAACGGGCAAGGTCGACGCGCGTAAGTTGCGGGCTTTGTTGCGCGAGCAGACGTAAACTCGCACAAATTTGGCCGAAAAACGGGCAAGTTTGCGTCTGCTCGCCGCGATTAGTCGACCACCCCGCGGGCGGTGAGGTGCTCGATCAACGGCGCCGCACCGGCGGCAAGATGCTCGGACATCGCGGTGCGGGCGAGGGTCTCGTCGTGTGCCTCCAGCGCGGCCAGCAACTTCCGGTGATGGTCGGTCGACTGTTCCGGCCAGCCCGCGATGGTCGGGAACACCGACTCGGGCGCGTAGCGGGTGATCTGCGACATCAACTGGGCGAGCTTGGGCGAATCGGCGGCCACGTTGATCGCCTTGTGAAACTCGTGATTCAGCCGTACGGCGCGCTCGTCGTCGTCGGCGACGTAGGCGTCTTCGAGTTCGGTCTGAATCTTCTCCAGTTCCCTGATCTGCGCCTCGGTGATGTTCGCGGCGGCCCGCGCGGCGAGTTCGCCGCCGATGTGGGCCTGCACGTTCGCGACGTCAGCCAGATCCCGAGCGGTCACCGGGACCACCGCGAAGCCGCGCCGGGGCTGCTGGGCGAGCAGCCCTTCCGCGCTCAGCACGAAGAGCGCCTCGCGCACCGGCGTGACGCTGACCCCCAGTTCGACGGCCAGCTGATCCAGCCGGATGTATTGGCCCGCAGCATATGTGCCGTCGAAGATGCGCCTGCGGACATAGCGCGCGACGTCCTCGGCCAACTGTGGCCGGAACGCGAACTCGGGTGCGGACATATCAGATCCGGTAGTCGGCGAGCAGTCGCTTGCTGATGATGTTCTTCTGAATCTCGCTGGTGCCCTCGCCGATCAACAGGAACGGCGCGTCGCGCATCAACCGCTCGATCTCGTATTCCTTCGAATACCCGTAGCCGCCGTGGATGCGGAAGCTCTGCTGAGTGACCTCGGCGCAGAATTCGCTCGCCAGGTATTTCGCCATTCCCGCCGCGACGTCGTTGCGCTCCCCGGAGTCCTTGAGCCGGGCGGCGTTGACCATCATCAGGTGCGCGGCCTCGATTTTCGTTGCCATCTCCGCCAATTGGAACGCGATGGCCTGGTGGTCGGCGATCGGCCTGCCGAACGTCTGGCGCTGCTGCGCATATCGCACCGCGAGTTCGAATGCGCGGATGCCGACGCCACACGCCCTGGCCGAAACGTTGACGCGGCCCACCTCGATACCGTCCATCATCTGGAAGAAACCCTGGCCGGGTGCTTCACCGAGGATGTCGTCGGCGCTCGCGACGTAGCCGTCGAAGATCAACTCGGTCGTGTCGATGCCCTTGTAGCCGAGCTTGTCGATCTTGCCGGGAATCGTCATCCCTGGTGCGACTTCGCCGAAGCCCGTGGGCTTTTCGATCAGGAACGCGGTCAGGTTGCGGTGCGGTTTGTCCGCGCCTTCGTCGGTGCGCACCAGCACGGCGACCAAGGTCGAGCTGCCGCCGTTGGTCAACCACATCTTCTGGCCGTCGATGGTGTAGGTGCCGTCGTCGTTACGCGTGGCCCTGGTGCGGATCGCGGCGACGTCGGAGCCCAGTTCCGGCTCGGACATCGAGAACGCGCCGCGGGTCTCGCCGGTGGCCATCCGGGGCAGGTAATGCTGCTTCTGACGATCGGTGCCGTGCTGGCGAATCATGTACGCCACGATGAAGTGTGTGTTGATCACACCCGAGATGCTCATCCAGCCGCGGGCGAGCTCCTCCACACACAACGCGTAGGTCAGTAGTGACTCACCGAGCCCGCCGTACTCCTCGGGGATCATCAACCCGAACAGCCCCATCTCCTTCATCGCGTCGACGATGGCCTGCGGGTAGGTGTCGGTGTGCTCGAGTTCCTGCGCGGTCGGGATGATCTCTTTGTCGACGAATTGCCGGACCGTCGCGACGATCTCGGTCTGGAACTCGGTGAGCCCGAGCGTCTGCGCCAGTCGTGTCATGCGCCGACCCGCTCGAACACCGCAGCCAGGCCCTGTCCCCCACCGATGCACATCGTTTCCAGGCCGTAGCGGGCGCCGCGCCGGTTGAGCTCCCTCGCCAACGTCGCAAGCATCCGGCCGCCCGTCGCACCGACCGGGTGCCCCAGCGAGATTCCCGAACCATGCACATTCGTCCGGTCGAGATCGGCCGGGCCGAACTGCCACTCCCGCATCACCGCGAGCGCCTGCGCGGCGAAAGCCTCGTTGAGTTCGATCAGGTCGATGTCCGACAGTTTCAGCCCGGCCCTTCCCAGCGCCACTTCGGTGGCGGATACCGGGCCGATGCCCATGATGTTGGGCGCGACGCCCGCGGAGCCCCACGACACGAGCCGGACCATCGGTGTCAGCTGCAGTTCGTCGGCCTTCTGCGGCGTTGTGACCAGACACATCGATGCGGCATCGTTCTGTCCACTGGAGTTGCCCGCTGTCACCGTCGCGTCTGGATCCTGAGCCAGCAGAACAGGTTTGAGCTTGCTCAGTGACTCGACGGAGGTGTCGGCACGCGGATGCTCGTCGGTGTCGATCAGCTCCTCACCCTGGCGGGTGCGCACCGCAACCGGGATGATCTCCTCGGCGAGGATGCCGTCCTTCTGCGCGGCGACCGCGCGTTGATGGGAGGTCGCCGCCAGTTCGTCCTGTTCGGCGCGCGTGATGCCGTACTGCCTTCGCAGGTTCTCCGCCGTCTCGAGCATGCCGCCGGGAACCGGGTAGTGCCTGCCGCCTGCGGTGGTGCGCCCGCGCGCGAGGCCGTCGTGCACCTTCACCCCGCTACGAGCGCCACCCCACCGCATGTCGGTCGAGTAGAACGTCACGTTGCTCATGCTTTCGGCGCCGCCGGCAACGACGACGTCGCTGTCGCCGTTGGCGACTTGCAGCGCGGCCTGGATGACGGCCTGCAATCCCGAACCGCACCGGCGGTCGACCTGCATGCCAGGCACGGTGACGGGCAGCCCGGCGTCCAACGCCACCACGCGTCCGATGGCGGGCGCCTCACTGCTGGGGTAGCAGTGCCCGAGGATGACGTCGTCGACCGCTGCCGGCTCGATCCCGGTGCGCTCCAGCAGTCCCTTCAGTGCGGCCACGCCGAGGTCGACGGCGGTCAGCGATTTGAACATGCCGCCGTAGCGGCCGATCGGTGTCCGAACAGGTTCGCAGACAACAACTTCACGCATCAGATGTGCCTTCCGCCGGTGACCTCGAGGACCGTGCCGGTCATGTACGACGACAGATCGCTGGCCAAGAACAACGCGACCTTGGCCACCTCGGCGGGCTCGCCCGCTCGGCCCATCGGCACCTCGGCCAGCTTCTGGTCCCAAATGCGTTGCGGCATCGCTTCGGTCATCGCCGACCGGATCAGGCCCGGCTGAATCGCGTTGACCCGCACACCGAGGTGCGCGAGTTCCTTGGCGGCCGCCTTCGTCATGCCGACGATGCCCGCCTTGGCCGCCGAGTAGTTGGTCTGCCCGACCAGGCCGACCTTGCCCGAGATCGACGACATGTTCACGATCGCGCCGCGCTTGTTCTCGCGCATGATCGCCGCGGCCGCCTTGGTGCCGTTCCAGGTGCCCTTCAGATGTACGGCGATCACTTGATCGAACTGGTCCTCGGTCATCTTGCGCAGTGTCGCGTCGCGGGTGATGCCTGCGTTGTTGACCATGATGTCCAGGCCGCCGAAACGGTCGACGGCGGCGGCCACCAGCGCATCGACCTCGTCGGCCTTGGTCACGTCGCAGCGCACGGCAAGCGCCACCTGGTCGCCGCCCAACTGCTTGGCCGCGGCTTCGGTGGCGCCGAGGTCCAGATCACCCAGCACCACCCGCGCCCCCGCTGCGATGAACTGCTCCGCGATGGCATATCCGAGACCCTGCGCACCGCCCGTGACGACCGCGGTCTGACCGGCCAACAACGACACCTGATCACCCCTTTTTGCTGTCAAGGCCCACTGAGGGCCCCGTCAATCACACATCATATTTCATATATGATCCTGGAAACCGTGGGCCCCGCGAGCAGACGCAAAAGGTTCCCTTTTCCTGGCGTGTCGGGACCTTTTACGTCTGCTCGCGCCGAAAGAGCCGAGAAAGAGGAGCGCAATGACCGCCGAAGTCAGCGACGACGATTTCCGGGAGATCCTGGCGCAGACCCGCCACTTCGTCCGCACCGCAGTGGTTCCCAGGGAGCAGGAGATCCTGACCGAGGACCGCGTTCCCGACGACCTGCGTGAGCACGCCAAGAAGATGGGACTGTTCGGATACGCCATCCCGCAGGAGTGGGGCGGCCTCGGTCTCAACCTCGCCCAGGATGTCGAGTTGGCGATGGAACTCGGTTACACATCGCTGGCGCTGCGGTCGATGTTCGGCACCAACAACGGCATCGCGGGCCAGGTTCTCGTCGGCTTCGGCACCGACGAGCAGAAGGCGCGCTGGCTCGAGCCGATGGCCGCGGGGCTCATCGCCTCCTTTGCACTGACCGAACCGGGAGCCGGCTCGAATCCGTCCGGTCTGCGCACGAAAGCCGTACGCGAGGACGGTGATTGGATCATCAACGGGCAGAAGCGCTTCATCACCAACGCGCCGATGGCAGACCTGTTCATCGTCTTCGCCCGCACCAGGCCCGCCGACGACGACGGCCCCGGCATCGCGGTATTCCTGGTGCCCGCCGACGCGACGGGTGTCGTCGTCGGGGCGAAGGACGCGAAGATGGGCCAAGAGGGCGCATGGACCGCCGACGTCAGTTTCGACGACGTCCGCGTGCCCGACGCGGCGTTGATCGGCGGCAGCGAAGACATCGGCTACCGGGCCGCGATGACGTCATTGGCGCGCGGCAGGGTGCACATTGCGGCACTGGCTGTCGGCATCGCGCAGCGCGCCCTCGACGAATCCGTCACCTACGCCGCCACTGCGACGCAGGGCGGCACGCCGATCGGGAACTTCCAACTGGTGCAGGCAATGATCGCCGATATGCAGACCGGAGTGATGGCGGGTCGGGCACTGGTCCGCGACACCGCCCGGCTCTGGGTCAGCGGCGAGGATCGCAGAATCGCACCGTCGGCGGCCAAGCTGTATTGCACCGAAATGGCAGGCAAGGTCGCCGATCTCGCCGTCCAGGTGCACGGCGGCAGCGGCTACATGCGCGAGGTTCCCGTCGAGCGGATCTACCGCGACGTGCGCCTGCTCCGACTGTATGAGGGCACCAGCGAGATCCAGCGACTGATCATCGGCTCGAATCTGGTCAAGGCGGCCCAGAAGGAGGCCAGGTGAGCGGGCGGCTTGCGGACAAGGTCGCATTCATCACCGGCGCGGCGCGCGGCCAGGGCCGCGCCCACGCCGTGCGGATGGCAAACGAGGGTGCCGACATCATCGCCGTCGACATCGCCGGCGAGCTTCCCCCTTGCGTCCCTTACGATCCCGCCACGCCGGACGATCTCGCAGAGACGGTCCGCCTCGTCGAGGCCACCGGTCGCAAGATCCTGGCTTCGGTGGTCGACGTCCGCGACACCGACGGACTCCGCAGCGCCGTCGACGACGGAGTCGCCGCGTTGGGCCGACTCGACATCATCGTGGCCAACGCCGGGGTATCGGCGCCGCAGACGTGGGATGCGATCACCGCCGACGACTTCCGCGACGTGATGGACATCAACGTGACCGGCACCTGGAACACCGTGATGGCAGGCGCACAGAAGATCATCGACGGCGGCCGCGGCGGCTCGATCATCTTGATCAGCTCCGCCGCAGGCATCAAGATGCAGCCGTTCATGGTGCACTACACCGCGAGCAAGCATGCGGTCACCGGGATGGCGCGCGCGTTCGCAGCGGAATTGGGCAGGTACTCCATCCGCGTCAACAGCGTGCATCCCGGGGCGGTCAACACCCTGATGGGCAGCGGCGACATGATCGGCTCGCTCGGCCGCGCCATCGAGACCTATCCGCAGCTGGCGCAGATGATCACACCGTTCCTGCCGACGTGGGCCGCAGAGCCGGAGGATATCGCCGACGCGGTGTGCTGGCTGGCCAGCGACGAGTCGAAAAACGTTACCGCGGCGGCAATCTCGATCGATCAGGGTATGACGCAGTACTGAGCCTTCGCCAGAAGAAGCGTCAGCCGATGAACCGGACGATCGACTCGGCGACGGCCGCAGGCTTGTCCGAGCCCTCGATCTCCACCGTCGTCGTCAGCGTCGCCTGCACCGCCCCCTGGAGCTGGTCGACGTTGGTGATCTCAGCGCGGGCCCGGATCTTGGCGCCCACCTTCACCGGCGTAATGAAGCGCACCTTGTTGTAGCCGTAGTTGATCGCCATCGCGATGTTGCTGACGGTGTACATCTGCGAGGTGAAGTGCGGTAGCAGCGACAGCGTCAGCAGGCCGTGGGCGATCGTCCCGCCGAAGGGGCCGTTGGCCGCGCGTTCGGGATCGACGTGGATCCACTGGTGATCGTCGGTGGCGTCGGCGAACAGATTGACCCGATCCTGAGTCACCTCCAGCCAATCCGTGGGACCGAGCTGGCTGCCCTGGGCAGCGGCGAACTCTTCCAGCCCACTGAACTTCTTCACCACTTCTCTCCTTAACCGCCTAGAAGACGACCGTCTGGTTGCCGTATCGGATGATGCGATCCTCACAGTGCCACAGCACCGCTCGCGACAGAACAAGGCGTTCGACATCCGCGCCCAGCCGCGCGAGATCGTCGACGCCGTGACGGTGGTCCACCCGCACCACGTCCTGCTCGATGATCGGCCCTTCATCGAGGTCCTCGGTCACGTAATGCGCTGTCGCGCCGACGAGTTTGACGCCACGCTCCTTCGCCCGCCGATACGGCGCGGCGCCGATGAAAGCAGGCAGAAATGAGTGATGAATGTTGATCAACGGGCACCCGACTACGGCGAGGAATTGTGGGCTCAAAATCTGCATGTACCTGGCCAAAACCACCAGATCGACGTTTCCGCGCAACAAGTCGAGTTGGCGCCGCTCGGCCTCCGCCCGTTTTTCCTTGCTGACGGGCACGTGCAGAAATGGCACGGAGAATGGGCGCACTTGATCGGCGAGATCGGGATGGTTGGAAATCACCATCACAACCGACATGTCGAGTTCACCGCGCCGATTGCGCCACAACAGGTCGAGCAGGCAGTGGTCTTCCTTGGACGCCATGATTGCGACCCGTTTCGGCTTGGCCGCTTCGGTCAATCGGAAATCGATATCGAACCGCCCAGCCACCTGTTCGCGAAAATCGCGCTCCAACCCGTCGCGTGCTGCCGTCAGCCCGGGCAGGTGGAATATCGTCCGCTGCATGAACGTGCCGCCGGACTGTTCGGTGGAGTGCTGATCCAGCGACACGATGTTGGCGCCTGCGCCCGTCAGGAATGCGCTCACCGCCGCGACCAGGCCTGGCCGGTCGGCGCACCGCAGTAAAAGCCTGCCCACATCCTTCACTGGCAAACCCCCGGGACCTGCGGTCGGGTACTCCTCCTCCACGTGTGACAGGGTGTCACCCCAATACCGGTCCGGACGCGGAATCAGCACATATCGCGGCGATAGCCGCCAGCAAGGATCCGCCGTCCGGGCAACAAGAGCGTCCGCAGGCGAGCCGGAGGCGGGGTGCGGGTACCCCGTCCAAGGAATAGTTCGCCACGCCGCCTGACCGGCTGCGCACAGCTGTTGTCGGGCTATTTCACTGGCTCAATGAACGTATAGCGAAAGAATCTCGGAATGTCTTACCCGCCCGGCGGCCCAAATTATGACACTGCCTGCCAACTTCGCCAATCACCTCACGATAAGGTGATTACCAGTACGAATTCCTCAATCCGTGATTGCCACCAGAGCACCACCCGGGTGCAGACTGGCAAGGAATTGGTGTCACCACATCAACTCGCAGGAAAAGTTTTTATTGCTAGCTGGAATCCGAGTTACTCGTGGCGTGATACTGATCTGCGTCAGCCAGCCACAACACCTTTGTTGACAGGCTTCCCTAGGAAGGGACAAGAATGACCGTTCCCCAGTCCGCGTCTACCTGCCGCAAATTCGTCAGTCTAGAGCGAAGCCCGAGCTGCTGGGATCCAGCCAGTGAGTGCAGAATCGTATTCGCGCAGCCTTCGGTCGAGCGAGAACTTTGGCTGGATTATGTGCGGGGTGCGTGCCAGAGCTACCGCAAACACGGTGTCGAAAGGGCGCTCGACATGGAAGCGCTGCGAAGCGGCGAGGATACGGTGATCTTCGCGGCCTGCGTCAACGACGCCGGTCGCGTCGTCGCCGGTCTGAGAGGACGGGGTCCTTACGGGTCCGCCGATGAATGCCACGCACTGCTCGAATGGAACGGCCAACCGGGTCAGGACGCGGTACGCAAAATGGTGGCCGACCGACTGCCGTTCGGCGTCGTCGAGATGAAAACCGCATGGGTGGCAGACGATCCCGATCGCGGCAGACAACTCACCAGCGCGATCTCCCGCACCCCGCTTCATGCGCTGAACCTTCTCGATATCCAGTTCATCGTCGCGACCGCGGCGGAGTATGTGCTCAAGCGATGGCTTTCGTCCGGCGGACAGTTGGCGACCAAGATTCCGGCAACACCGTATCCCGATGAGCGGTACCAAACCAAGCTGGCTTGGTGGGACCGGGCGACCTTCGCCAACCATGCTGACCCGAAACAACTTTCGATGTTCTTCACCGAGCAGAAGGAGATCGCCACACAGGTCGCCGACGTCGCCACCGCGGGAACCATGTGATGACCTCTGGCATCGATGACGGCCAGCAGTGCAACGGAATAGTGCTCAGCGTCGGGGATCCGGCGTCCGATGCGATGCTGGCCGAACTTCGAGCCGACCGCAGTACCGAATTCCTCGACACCGCGCCGCTACAGTTGGCCGCGCTGCACCGGCTCAGGCCGGCACCGTCACCCGAGGTGGCCGAGGAGGCCACGAGGTGGGTCTACTATCCGTGGCGCAGGACCGTCGTCAGCGCGCTCGGGCCCAAGGCCTTCCGGCTGGTTCGCCTCGACCGCAACAGGAATCTGATCACGACCGACGAGCTTGACCGCCTCAGCCGGCTTCGCGTCGGCGTCGTCGGCCTCAGCGTCGGGCATGCGATCGCCTATAACCTTGCCGTACAAGGGCTTTGCGGGGAACTGCGACTCACCGACTTCGACGACGTCGAACTGTCGAACCTCAACCGCGTGCCCGCGACACTCCTCGACTTGGGAGTGAACAAGGCCGTCGTGTGCGCCAGGAGAATCGCCGAACTCGACCCGTATCTGCCTGTCGCGGTCATGACGGCAGGCATCACCGCGCAGACGGTCGACGATTTCCTCGACGACATCGACATCCTCATCGAGGAATGCGATTCGCTCGACGCGAAAGTCCTTGTCCGCGAAGCCGCCAGAGCACGACGCCTGCCGGTGCTGATGGCCACCAGCGACCGGGGCCTGCTGGACGTGGAGCGGTTCGACCTCGACCCGGCACGGCCCATCATGCACGGCCTGGTCGGTGATCTTGATGCCTCGCGACTTGCAGGCCTGAGCAGTAAGGACAAACTTCCGTATGCGCTTCGCATGACGGACGCCACCAGAGTCTCCCCGCGGATGGCGGCCTCACTCGTCGAGGTCGGTAAGACGCTGTCGACCTGGCCGCAACTCGCATCGGAAGTCGCGCTCAATGTCGCCGCGGTTGCCGAAGCGGTCAAACGGATCGGACTACGCCAGCCGTTGCCCTCCGGTCGCGTGCGCATCGACACCGCTGCAGCACTCGACAAGCTGACCGAACCGGTGGTTGCTGAACCGCAGCCAACCGACGAGCCTGCCATCGACGTTGCACCGCAAGGACCCGCCGAGAGCATCACCGCTGCTGCCGCCCGCGCACCCTCGGGCGGCAATGCCCAGCCATGGCACATCCAGGCGGGTGCCGACACGCTGACGATCAAACTGGCCCCCGAGCACACGACGGCGATGGACGTGCGTTACCGGGCCAGCGCCGTCGCGGTGGGGGCGGCGACCTTCAATGCACGCGTGGCTGCGACCGCGCACGGTCTGGTCGGCGATGTGAACTTTCAACCCGGTGACGAGGCGTCGCCACTGATCGCGGTTCTCCATCTCGCGCCGGGTGACGACCACGAACTCGCACCGCTCTACGACGCCATGTTGAGCAGGGAGACGAACCGGCACCGCGGCGATCGCGTGCCCATCGCCGAGCACACCGTCGAAGCGCTCGGGACGGCCGCCCGAAACGAAGGTGCGCGCCTCGAAATCCTCAGCCAGACAGCAGACCTCGAACGAGCCGCGACCATCCTCGCCGCCGCCGACCGCATCCGGTACCTGACGCCACGGTTGCACGCGGAGATGTTCGCGGAACTGCGCATGCCGGGTGATCCGTCGCCGGACTCCGGTATCGATGTCCGCAGCCTCGAACTGGACCCCGCGGATCTGGTCATGCTCGACATCCTGCGGCGGCCGGAGGTGATGGCCAACCTCGCGGCGTGGAACGCCGGATTCGCGTTGGGCGACGACACCTGTCAGCGCGTGCGCGAGTGCGCCGCGCTCGCCGTGGTGTCCGTGGATGGCCACAGCCTGACCGATTATGCGCGCGGCGGATCGGCCGTCGAATCGGTGTGGATTGCAGCACAACAGCACGACCTTGCCGTTCAACCGGTTTCGCCACCGTTTCTCTATGCGCACGATGACGAGGACCTCCGCGTGCTGTCCCCCGCTTTCGCCGGGGAGCTTCAAGATCTGCAATACAATTTCCGCAAGCTGGCCAACACCGCGGCGGGCGAGTCACAGGTGTTGGTACTCAGGTTCAGTCGCGCACCGCGACCGTCGGTGGCAAGCCGGCGACGCGGGCTGCATTAAATTTCGTCGCCGCGGGGCTGACGCCGATACGGAGGATCAGGTGCCGAGCAACCTGGACATGGTCGTCACATCAGTGGCCACCGAATTGATGGGAGTCAACGCCGCCACGTCGGTCGAGGTGAGCCAGAAGGTGCTCGCCGATCTCGTCGCGTACTTCGATGTCGATGTCAGCTTCCTGCGCCGCAATGATCACCGCATCCGCGCGTCCATCCTCGTCGCCGAGTGGCCGGTCCGGCCCGGTATCCCCGACCCGGATCCCCTCGCCGTCGTCTACTTCGCCGACGCCGACCCGGTCTTCGCGCTCTGTGAGCATCAAAAGGAACCGATCGTCTTTCGCCCGGAGCCTGCCACCGACGACTACCAGCGCACCATCAACGACAGCAGACAGGTCGCGGCCACCTCGATGGCATGTGTGCCGCTGCTGTCCGGTGACGTCACCACCGGCGTGCTCGGGTTCGTCAAATTCGGCGACCGTGACTGGTCGCCGGAAGAACTCAACGCGCTCAAAGCGATCGCCTCGTTGTTCGCACAGGTGCAGGCCCGGGTGCTTGCCGAAGAACAACTCCGCTACCTCGCCGAGCACGACGATCTGACCGGACTGCACAACCGCCGCGCCTTGTTGGCGCATCTCGACGCCCGGCTCGCCCCGGGAGAGCAAGGGCCGGTGTCAGCGTTGTTCTTCGACCTGGACCGGCTCAAGGCCATCAACGATTATCTCGGCCACACCGCAGGCGACTGGTTCATTCGCGTCCTCGCCGAACGGCTGCGCGGAGGCGTCGACGGCCCCACTCTGATCGCCCGTCTCGGAGGCGACGAATTCGTCGTGGTGCCCGCCGCACCGATGGACGCCGAGACGGCGGAGGCGTTGGCCTACCGCCTGCAGTCGACGCTGCGCGAACGGGTCGCCATCGATGGTGAGATGCTCACTCGCACGGTCAGTATCGGTGTGGCGCTTGGCGTTCCGGGCCGCGACACCACCTCGGATCTGCTGCGGCGCGCCGACCAGGCAGTGCTGACGGCCAAGAACTCCGGCGGCAACAAAGTCGCGGTGTTCTCCGACCAGATGTCGCTGGACAGCGAGTTCCGCAACGACATCGAGCTTCACCTGCAGAGTGTGATCGAGAACGGCTTGCTGATGCTGCACTACCTGCCCGAGGTCGACATGCGCACCGGTGAGATCCTGGCAGCCGAGGCACTGGTGCGGTGGGAGCACCCCACCCGCGGGCTGCTGTCCCCGGACTCGTTCATCGGCGTTGCCGAATCGATAAATCTCGCAGGCGAATTGGGCCGCTGGGTGATGCGCGCAGCGTGCGCCGAATTTGCCCAGTGGCGCTCGCGCGGAGTGGGACACGAAGCGGTGCTGCGCATCAACGTGTCACCGGTTCAACTGGTCACCGACGGTTTCGTCGACACCGTCGCGGACATCATCGCCGAATTCGGGCTCGACGGTGGCTCGGTCTGCCTGGAGATCACCGAAAGCGTTGTGGTGCAGGACATCGAGACCACCCGCATCACCTTGGCCGGCCTCAAGCGGGCTGGCCTGCAGGTTGCGATCGACGACTTCGGCACCGGATACAGCGTGCTGTCGCACCTGAAGTCACTTCCGGTCGACACGCTCAAGATCGACAGGAGTTTCGTGCGCGATCTGGGCTCCGACCCGGGAGACCTCGCGATCGTGCGCGCCATCATCGCATTGGCGGAAGCGTTCGGGCTGCAACTGGTCGCCGAGGGCGTGGAGACCGAGACGGCCGCCCTCACGCTGCTTCGGCACGGCTGCTACCGGGCGCAGGGGTTCCTGTTGTCGCGGCCGGTAGCCGGCGACGTGATGGAATCCCTACTGGCCAGGGGCCGGATACCCGTCGACTTTTCCGCAGCGCAACGTCTGTAGGCGGGTGTGCGCCTCGCGCATGTTCGCGGGCAACCGCCTGCTCATTGCGCGGCATGTGGAGGCGACACTTTTGGGAAGCGGCTCAGAGCTCAGCAGTTCCAGACGGCCGAAGCGGCTGGCGGGTCGGCTGACCAGACACAGACGCAGAGCGGCGTCGGCGGGTAGCGGCCGACCGGCACCGGTGGCGGCCTGCGGCCCGCCTGCGGCGACCGTCACACCATGCCGCGCACGCACGGCCAGTCGACCGTCAGGCGTCATGAACTCGGCGCCGAGCACCTCGCCCTCCTCGAAGACGATGCGCTCCAGTGACGTCGCGTGAGAGACCTCGATGTCGCGGTCACGCGCCTTGGCGGTGAGCCACTCCATCACTGAGCCACCGACGTTGTCCGGATCCGGCGCGATCGATCCGATCTCGGCGACCTCGATCGCCTCACCGTCGGCAGTGCGCAACGTGGTCGACTGCCAGTCCACCACCCGGGTGGAGAGATAACCGTAGGGCGACACCAGGCAACGCGCCGCCCAGTCGCGCAGCCTGGCCCCGACGAAGGGCGGGACGGCGCCGCGTGCCTGCACCGGTTGGGCCTGCTCCACCACGCGGATAGGCAGGTCGACGTCTCCCGCGAACCTGGTCAGCGGACCCAGGTCGGATGACAAGGCGGCGAAGTATTCGTTGGTCTCCGGATCCGAAACGTGCAGATCGAGCCAGTGCAGTCGGTCGACACGCGACCGGACCGCTACCGGTGTCCCGCCGGATCGGGCGTCGTCGGCACTGGCGACGAACACCTCGCCGTCCATGTCGACAACCGCCACCGAGTGCGCCAGCCCAGCAACCCCTGCGCCGGTACACACCACGTCGACTTCTAAGTCCCACTTCACCGTTAATTACCTCGGTATTGCTAAATCGGTCGATATCTGCACCGCCGGCGAGTGCTCCGCTGCGGTTTGGGAGGTGATGACCGTTGAGTTCGGGCGGACACGCTCGACAAATCCTGCGGGTAGTGCAAACGGCCGACACGAAGTTGCCACAGCCCGCGCAGGGGTTCGAGGGGGTTTGCCAACGCGGACTATGGCAACGGGACGAAAATACCACCGGGATTTGCTCGGCGATAGCGTTATGGGCGCGTAAACGCACGCGCTGACCTTGGGATCAACCCTTTGGAGCCGCCCCCCGTTGACCGGACCGCCAGTCATCACAATGTGTACCTTACATACTTTTTGGCTGATATGCAGTCCTACAAATGACTTAAAGTATTGACCGTCAGCTTTGCCCCGTCAGCACATCCGAAGTTCGCCGAGGAGGGTCGTTGAGGGGTTTGCCCTGCAAAAGCGGGACGCCCGAACCTGCGGGTAATACGCATCGGGTGAAAGAATCGACAGAATTGACCTATTTACGGAAAGCACGATTACTCGACCGGAGCCACCGTCCAGATTTCGAGGCTGGGATGTGACCGAACAGCTCGACAGGCGAGCCGACACCACGCGGCAACAGATTCTCCGCGCGGCGTCTCGACAGTTCGCGCGCAAGTCGTACAGCCTGGTCAGCCTCGACGACATTCTGGCCGACGCGGAGGTCACCAAGGGTGCGATGTACTTCCACTTCCGGTCCAAGCACGCGCTGGCGGCGGCGATCGTCGAGCACCGGTTCGAGCTGGCGTCGGCGTCCGTCGACGGCCTGCTGGCCCGCAAGCTGTCGGGGCTGGAGACCCTGATCGACATCGTCTATCTGGTCGCCGTCGAAGACATCGGGGACGAGGTCGCCCGGGCCGGCTTGAATCTGCTCGAGTCCGTCGGCCGCAGCGACGGCCTGCAGGCCCACGTCCTCGGACAGTGGGCGGACGCGTTCACGGCGATCGCCGAAAAAGCCATCCGGGACGGGGACATCATCGAAGGGCGCGACCCGCGCAGCATCGCCAAGCTTCTGGTGTCGATGTACCTGGGGTTGCGTCAGACCAGCAGCCTGGCACAGCCTGCGCAGTTCTTGAGTGACCTGGAGAACCTCTGGGTGCTGGCGTTGAACGGATTCGCCGAGCCGGATCGGATCGACTACCTGCTTCAGTTCCTCAAGCGGCGCACCGCCGTTGCGCAGAAGAACGCGACACCGATCGAGGAAACTGTTCTAGGTTAGGATGCCCTAGGCCAGGCCGATCCAGGACGGTCGACGGAGTTTCTGGAGGTACTCGGACAATGGTGCGCCAAGCGCGGTCCGAGGCCACCCGCAGACGAATCATCGCCTCCGCAGTCGAGGTGTTCAACGAAATCGGTTACCCGGCCGCGGGATTGGGCGACATCATCGAACGCGCCGAGATGACGAAAGGCGCACTGTACTACCACTTCGAATCCAAGGAGTCGCTGGCCACCGCGATCATCATGGAGGGCAACGCCCGTCTCGCCGAGGCGTTTCGCAGCATCACCAGCTCGTCTGCGCCGGCGCTGGAGAACATCATCCACGGCGTCTTCGTCGTCGCGGACCTGATGGCTGCCGACCAGATCGCCCGCAGCGGAACGCAACTCCTGCGGGCCTTCGGGGAGTTCAACGACGTCGCGGCGCGCACCTACACCGGCTGGACAACCGAGATGACGCGGTACACGCAACAGGCGATCGATGAAGGCGACGTACGTGCAGACACCGATCCGCAAGCGGTCGGCGAGACGATCATCGGCGCGCTGCTGGGGGCCGAACTGCTGGCCAGTGCCATCACGGCGGGGGCCGACGTCTTGATCCGCGTGACCAGGGTGTGGCAGGTGCTGTTGCCGGGGATCGTGACTACCGACTCGCTGCCGTACTTCACCGAGTACCTGGCGCGCGAGGTGATGCGCCGCTCCCCTAATCCAGTGGCTGACTGACTAGAGTTCCTCGGCCCACAGTCGCTCGGTCAGATCCTGGAAGGTGGCAAGCGCCACCGGATCGTCGCCGCGCAACAGGGCCGACTTGCTCATCCGCGCGCGCACGATGGACCGGTCGGAATGGACTAGTTCGACAATCAGATTCGCGTGTGCGCGCACGACCGAAACAGCGGAATCGTCGGCGGGCAGAGTGTGAAAGATCTCGCGGAATTTCAACGCCGTGACCGCCTCGGCCGGGTAGCCGAGCATGTCGGCGAACGCCGCGTTCGCGAACAGGATGGCGCCGTCCTCGGCGATGGCCAGCACCGGGACCGGAAACCGCTCCAGCACCACCAAGGCCGGTAGCTCCCTGAGCAGCGTCATCGGATCCTGACCGTCCAGGTCCTCTCGGCGCCGCTCCACGCCCCCGATTATGGCCGTTGCACACCGACGCCGTCACCGTGATCGGGGTTTAACCCGCACCCGACCATCCGCCTGCCAACAAGATCTCGCGCCCCCGACGCGACGCAACACGTGAACGGTCATTAACTTAGCCACCACCCCACGTAGCCCACATAACTAACTAGGTTTACTCTGTCTGCAGTCCTCCGACAGACAAGGGAGAGCCATGGACCTCACATGGTCGGCGAGCGATTCGGCGTTTCGCGACGAGGTGCGCGCGTTCCTGAAGGAAAAGCTGACGCCCGAACTGCGGCAGGCAGGCCGCCTGATGACCAGCGTGTACGCCGACCACGATGCGAGCATGCAGTGGCAGCGGATCCTGCACGAGCGGGGCTGGGCGGCGCCCGCGTGGCCGGTCGAATACGGCGGCTGCGACTGGAGCCTGACCCAGCACTACATCTTCAGCCGTGAGTCACAACTCGCCGGGGCGCCCTCGTTGTCCCCGATGGGTATCAGGATGGTCGCCCACGCGATCATCAAGTTCGGCACCGACGCCCAGAAGGACTTCTTCCTGCCCCGGATCCTCACCGGCGAGGTGTTCTTCTGCCAGGGCTACTCGGAACCCGAGGCGGGTTCAGATCTTGCGGCGCTGTCGATGGCCGCGGTCGTCGATGAAGCGGCCGGGGACTTGATATGCACCGGAAGCAAGATCTGGACGACGCACGCGGGTGAGGCGAATTGGATGTTCGCCCTTGTCCGCACGTCGAGAACACAGAAGAAGCAGCAGGGCATCACGTTCATCCTGATCGACATGACCACACCGGGCATCGAGATCCGGCCACTGGTGATGACGTCCGGTGAGGAGATCCAGAATCAGGTCTTCTTCGACGAGGTGCGGGTGCCCAAGGCGAACGTGCTCGGCCGGATCGACGACGGCTGGACCGTCGCGAAGTATCTGCTGGAGTTCGAAAGAGGCGGTGGCGCAGCGTCGCCCGCGCTGCAGGTGATGGCGGAGGAGATCGCGACGAAGGCCGCCGATCAGCCGGCGCCTGGCGGTGGCCGACTGATCGACGATCCGGCGTTCGCACGCAAGCTCGCCGATGCGCGCATCCGCACCGAGGTCCTCGAAATCCTCGAATACCGGGTGCTGGCCGCGCTTGCCGGAGGCGGCCATCCCGGACCCGGCGCGTCGATGCTCAAGGTGCTGGCCACCGAGCTGAGTCAGTCACTCACCGAGCTGGCGATGGAGACCGCCGGTCCGCGCGGACGGGTCTACCAACCGCACGCGACATGGCCCGGTGGTCCCATCTCGGAGTACGAGCCGCCACCCGACGGCTATGTCAGCGGTGAGCCATGGCAGGCGGTGGCACCACTTCGTTACTTCAACGACAGGGCTGGCTCAATCTACGCCGGCAGCAACGAAATTCAGCGCAACATTCTCGCCAAAGCGGCCCTGGGGTTGTAAATGGACTTCAATCTGACCAAGGAACAAGAACTGCTGCGCGACGGGCTCGGCAAGTTTCTGTCGACGCGCTATGACCTCGAGAAGAGTCGCGCCGCCGCCAAGACCGGCGCAGGCTGGCAGCCCGACATCTGGCGCGGATTCGCCGACGAGCTCGGCATCCTGGGTGCCGCACTGCCGGAAGAGATGGGCGGAATAGGCGGTGGCCCAGTCGAAGTCATGGTGATCGCCGAAGCGCTGGGGCGCGCGCTGGTGGTCGAGCCGTACGTCGACACGGTCGTGGTGGCCGGCGGTCTGTTGCGTCGCGCCGGTGGCGCGGCGGCCACGGCACTGCTGGAGAAGGTGGTGGCCGGGACCGCGATCGTGGCGTTGGCCGCCGCGGAGGCCGACACCGGCGACCATTGGCAACAGGTGTCGACGGTCGCCGAAAAGACCGGGGCCACATGGTCTTTGCGCGGTGTGAAGATCGTCGCGATGAGCGCGCCGCTGGCGACGCACCTTCTGGTCACCGCGCGCACACCAGGCGGATTGTCGCTGTTCCTCCTCGACGCCGACTGGTCAGCGATCGAGGCGCACCACTATCGGACCGTCGACGACCGGCGCGCCGCCGACCTCCGGTTCGACGGTGTGCCAGCAACCTTGCTCGGCGAGGAGGGACAAGCGTGGCCGTCGCTGGCGCAGGCACGTGACGAGGGCGCGGCGGCGGTCTGCGCCGAAGCTGTCGGCTTGATGCAAAAAGTGTTGGCCGACACCGTCGAATATTGCAAACAGCGCCAGCAGTTCGGCCAACCGATCGGCAGCTTCCAGGTGCTGCAACACCGGATGGTCGACATGTACATGGAGGTCGAACAGGCTGTCGCGGCGGTATACCTCGCGGTGCTGAACCTCGAGGCGGACGTCGACACGCGCGCCAAGGCGGTGTCGGCGGCGAAAGCGACGATCGGCAGGGCGGCGCGCTTCGTCGGTCAACAGGCGGTGCAGTTGCACGGCGGGATGGGCATGACCGAGGAACTGGCGATCGGCCACTACTTCAAACGGCTCACCGCGCTGCAGTACGAATTCGGCTCGACCGACTACCACGTCGCGCGCTACGCGGAGCTGACCAAAAACTGAGCGCCGAACGTGGGTTACCCGCACACTTTCTGCGCCTCAAGCGTGCGGGTAACCCACGTTCGCGCAACAATCAGCGCACCAATCAGCGCACCGGCATCGCCTTGCCGTCGGTCAGCACCAGCAGCTGTTCATACGTCATCGACATCACCGAGTCGGCGGTGCCTGCCGCGGTCCAGATCACCGGATACTGCGCCAGCGTCTCGTCGACAACGGTGCGCAGCGGGCTCGGGTGCCCGGTCGGGGCGACCCCGCCGATCACCTGGCCGGTCGCGCTGCGCACCAACCGTGGATCGGCCTTGCGGATCGCGACGGCGCCGAGCGCACGGGCCACCAGGTCGGTGTCGACGCGGTGCGCGCCGCTGGACATCACCAGCAGCGGTTCGCCGTCGCAGTCGAACACCAGGCTGTTCGCGATCGCTCCGACCTCGCAGCCCAATTGCGCTGCCGCCGCGACCGCGGTCTTCGCGTCGGCATCGAGGATCCTGACATTGGGCTCGATGCCGGCCGCGGCCACCGCGTCGGCCACGCGGGAATTTCGCTTGTCCACGTTTCGTAGGGTAACTACGTGAGCTCGCGCGGCTGGATCCTGTTCCTCGCGATGAGCGTCATCTGGGGCATCCCGTACCTGATGATCAAGATCGCCGTCGAAGGCGTCTCGGTGCCGGTGCTGGTGCTGGCCCGAACGGCGGTCGGCGCCGCGGTGCTGCTGCCCCTGGCGTTCTCGCGGCAGACCGTGACGATCGTGCGGAACCACTGGAAGGCGCTGCTGGGGTTCGCGTTCTTCGAGATCATCGCCGCGTGGTGGCTGCTCTCGGACGCCGAACGCCACCTGACCAGCTCGATGACCGGTCTGCTGATCGCCGCCTCACCCATCATCGCCGCGGTGCTGGACCGGTTCACCGGCGGTGAGCGCCTCGGCTACAAGCGCATCATCGGCCTCGGTGTCGGCATCTCGGGCGTCGCCGTACTGGCAGGCCCCCACATCGGCGGCAGCACCTGGCCGATCATCGAGGTGCTCCTGGTGGCGACGTGCTACGCGATCGCGCCGCTGATCGCCGCCCGCCATCTCGCCGACGTGCCTGCGCTGCCCATGACCGCGGTCTGCCTCGGCTTCGCCGCCCTGGTCTACGCCGGGCCTGCGGCGGCCACCTGGCCGGACGAGATGCCGTCGACGCGTGTGCTTTTGGCGCTCGCCGGGCTCGCGATCATCTGCACGGCGCTGGCGTTCATCGTGTTCTTCGCCCTCATCCGCGAGGTCGGGGCGGCCCGCGCGTTGGTGTTCACCTACATCAACCCTGCGGTTGCGTTGGCGGCGGGCGTCATCGTGCTGCACGAGCCGTTGACGGCGTTCAACGTCGCCGCGCTGGCCCTCATCATGGCGGGTTGTCTGCTGGCCACCCGACGACACCAGGAGCGCGAACCCGACATCGTGACCGAGGCGAGCGCCGCGCCGCGGTGAGCTGACGACCTTCGCGATCTGTGCACCTGGCCGTCGCGGATGTGCGATGCTTCGCTCGGGCGTGGATCGATTCGTTATCCAGGGGAACCTGGGGGGACTCTGTGAAGCCGGCGGCCTTCGACTATCACTGCCCGGGAGATCTCACCGAGGCGATCGGGCTGCTAGGGCAGCACGGCGACGAAGCCAAGGTCCTCGCGGGCGGTCAGAGCTTGATTCCGCTGCTCTCGTTGCGGCTTTCGCGCTTTGAGCACCTCGTCGACATGCGGGCGATCGCGGACCTGCGCGGCATCACCGCGCAGAACGGGTCGGTGCGCGTCGCAGCCATGACCACGCAGTCCGCCCTCGCCCGCAGCGACGACGCCGCCGCGGTGCCACTGCTCGCCAAGGCCACCTCGCACATCGGCCACTACCAGATCCGCAACCGCGGCACGGTCGGCGGCTCACTCGCACATGCCGACCCGGCCGCGGAGTATCCCGCGGTGGCGCTCGCGCTCGACGCCTCACTCGAGGTCGCGGGCCCGACCGGCCGCAGAAGCATCCCGGCTTCGGACTTCTTCCGGTCGACGTGGACGACGGCCATCGAACCCGACGAGGTGTTGGTGGCGGCGCAATTCCCGGTGTGGTTGGGACGCTGTGGTTGGGCCGTGGCTGAGGTGGCTCGCCGCGCGGGCGATTTCGCGATGTGCGGCGCGGTGTGCGGTGTCCAACTCGACGGCCAGCGGGTGAGCAGAGCTGCGCTGGCGCTGTTCGGCGTCGACAGTGTGCCGATACGGGCTTCGACCGTAGAAGCGGCGATGACCGGGTCGACGGTGGACGACCTGGACCTCGCCGAACTGGGCGCCGAACTGGCATCCACCCTCGATCCGCCCGATGACTTGCACGCATCGGGCCAGCAACGCAAACGAATGGCCAAAACACTTGTCCCGCAAGTGCTTGCGGCCGCGATCGACGAGGCGAAGCATGCGTGAAGTCGCAGTGACCGTGACCGTCAACGGTGAACGATGTGTCCGGACAGTCGAAGCCCGGCGGACATTGGCCGATTTCCTGCGCGACGACCTGTGCCTGACGGGCACCCACCTCGGCTGCGAACACGGGGTCTGCGGGGCCTGCACGGTGCTGCTGGATGGTGAGGCGGTGCGCTCCTGCCTGATGTTCGCAGCCCAGGCCGACGGCGCTGAGGTGACGACGATCGAGGGCCTGTCCGAACGCAACGGCGAACTGACCCCGATCCAGGCGGCCTTCCAGTCCGAACACGGGCTGCAATGTGGTTTCTGCACACCGGGTTTCGTGGTCTCGGCGCACGCCTTCCTCAAAGAGCATGCGAACCCGTCGGACGAGGAGATCCGGGAGGCGCTGTCGGGAAACCTGTGCCGCTGCACCGGCTATCAGGGCATCGTCGCCGCGGTGAAACGCGCAGCGAACAACGGGAGTCCGTCGTGACCGCCGGGCGATTCATGGGGCAGGCCATCGCCCGCTCGGAGGATCCGCGGCTGCTGTCCGGTCGCGGTCGCTTCATCGGCGACGTGGTGGTTCCCGGCGTCTCGGATGCCGCGTTCCTGCGCAGCGAGGTGGCACGCGGCCGCATCGTCGGACTCGATGTGACGGCGGCCCGGTCGGCGCCGGGTGTGCGGGCCGTGTACACCGCCGCCGACCTGAATCCGCTCGTGCACAACACCTCCCTGGCCGCCCTGCCGGAAGCACCGTATCCGCCGAAATACTGCCTTGCCGAGAACGACGTCCGCTATGTCGGCGACCCGATCGCCATCGTCGTGGCCGAGAACCGTTACCTCGCAGAGGATGCCGTCGAACTGATCGAGTTGGACATCGAGCCCCAGGATCCGGTGGTCGACCTCGACGCCGCACGCACCGACGACAGCGTGCTGGTGCATCCGGAACTCGGCACCAATACCCCGGCCTCCATTCCGTTCTTCGGCGCCCCCGAACTCGAGCAGGCTTTCGCCGACGCCGCACACGTGGTGCGCGACACCATCGTGATGCACCGCTACGTGCAGGTGCCGATGGAATGTCGCGGCATCATCGCCGACTGGGAACCCTATGGGCAGACCCTGACCGTGTGGAGTGCCACCCAGAGCGCGCACGAGGTGCAGGCCTTTCTCGCCGGATTGCTCGATATCAACAGCAACCAGATACGGGTGATGCAACCGGATGTCGGCGGCGGATTCGGCCAGAAGATGGCCTTGGGCCGCGACGAATGGGCGGTCGTGCTCGCCGCTACCCTGCTTGGCCGTCCCGTGCGCTGGCTCGAGGATCGCCGCGAAAACCTGACGGCCGCAGCCCACGCCCGCGACGAGAAGATGGACCTGTCGATGGCGTTGGACGCGGACGGGACCATCACCGCCATCCGCGGCGAATACGTTGAGAACATCGGCGCCTACCAGACCATGGGATCGTCGGGCATGGCCGCCTTCGTGGCGCCGTTTCTGTCGAACGCCTACAAGATTCCCACGACCGGTTTCGCGGGTGCGGCGGTGTACACGAATACTTGCGGCAAGGCCCCGTACCGCGGCCCGTTCCTGATGTATGCGGTGGGCATCGAGCAGTTGATGGACACCGCGGCACGCCAGGTCGGCGTCGACCCGCTGGAACTGCGTCGCCGCAACGTGATTCGTGCCGAGGACCTGCCGTACACACTGCCCAGCGGGATGTGCTTCGACTCGATCACCCCGGCCGAGACGCTCGAGCAGGCCGCGTCGATGATCGACTACGACGGCTTCCGTGCCGAACAGTCGGCGGCTCGCGAGCAGGGGCGCTACCTCGGCATCGGTATCAGCCTGTGCGTTGAGCCGTCGGCGATCGCCGTCGGCGGACTTGGTACCGAGGCCGCGGTGGTGCGCATGGACCACCGCGGCAAGGTCACGGTGTTGCTGGGTAGCTGCAGCACCGGCATGAGCATCGTCTCGACGATGAAGCAGGTGGTCGCCGAGCACCTGGGCTGCGCGCCCGACGACGTCACCGTCATCCAGGGCGACACCGCCGCCACCCCGTACAGCGCGGGCACCGGGGGCAGCCGCACCGCGGTGCTCTGCGGCAACGCGGTGGCCCAGGCGACCATCGAACTGCGGTCGAAATTACTCGAAATCGCCGCCGACGCACTGGAAGCCGCCGTTGAGGACCTCGAGGTCGACGACAGTCGCGTGTTCGTGCGCGGCACGGCGACCAAGGGCATCAGCTTCACCGAAGTCGGCCAGTTGGCCTATGTCGGGCACGACATGCTGCCTGCGGGCACGGCGCCGGGGCTGGAGGCTTCACATCGATTCAAGGCGCCGCCGTTCACGTTCTCCAACGCGTGCCACATCTGCACCTGCGAGGTCGACGTCGACACCGGACGGGTGGCGATCCTGCGCTACGTGGTCAGCGAGGACTGCGGCCGGATGATCAACCCGAAAGTGGTCGAGGGCCAGGTGTGCGGCGGCGTGGTACAGGGCGTCGGCGGTGTGCTCTACGAGCACATGGTGTACGACGACGACGGCAACCCGCTCAGCAGCACCTTCGTCGACTATCTGGTGCCGACGGCGGCCGAGGCGCCGACCATCGAGATCGGCCACATCGAGTCACCGGGGCCGAACCCGTTGGGGGTCAAGGGGATGGGCGAAGGCGGCGCCATCGCATCACCCGCGGCGGTGGTCAACGCGGTGGCCGACGCGCTGGCGCCGCTCGGCGTCGCGGTGTCCGGGTCGCCGTTGGGGCCCAAGCAGGTTCTCGATCTGATCGCCGCGGCAGGCCACTGAGGTTCATTTCGCGTCGACTTCGTCCTGGTACTTCTTGGTCATGTGGTCGATCGCCTGAAGCTGGGTCTGGGCGAGGTCGTCACGCACCTCGCTGGCGCGCGCGGCGGCGTCCAGCGTCGGTTGCGCCTGGCCCTGGAAGTGCGGCATCACCTCGGCGGCGAACAGTTCAGCGGACCGCTTCGTCGCCGCGGGATTCGCCCATTCGTGACCCATCTGCAGGAAGCAGCCGAAGCCACCCGATTGATCCCACAACCGCTGCACCTGTGCCCGCGCCTGATCGGGTGTGCCGATGACGCCGGCCCCCGCGTCGTTGATGATGTCGATCATCTCGTCGATCTGGTCCCCCGGCATCGTCATCTGCGGGAAGGCGGCGACCTTCTGGAAGTACCGGAACCACGGCCCGATGCCGAATCGCACGTCGGCGCGGGCCTGTTCCTCGGTCTCGGCGATGTGCATCGGCCCGACCAGCGTCCAAGTGTTGCGGTCGGCCCGCGTGCCGAACGTCGCCGCCCGCTCCTCGACGATGCCCCAGTGAAACGCGAGCGCGTCGAACCCTTCGACCACCAATGTCGCCCCGATCGACAGCAGACCGATGCCGTGCTTACCCGCCAGCCGGGCGCCTGTCGGTGACGCGACGGCCGCCACCGCCAACGGAATGCCGCCGTCGGAGTACGGCGCCAATTGCAGTCGTGCGTCGATCAATTCGTGCGTGGGCGTCTTCGCCGACACCGTCTCCCCCGCCAGCAGGCGCACGACGATGTCCAGGTTGGTCTCCAGTAGTTCACGGGTGTCGGTCGGCGTCAGCCCGATCATCGCGCTGTCGCTGGGCAGCGAGCCCGGTCCCATTCCCCCGATGACGCGGCCGTGGGTCAGGTGATCGAGCAGCATCAGCCGGTCGGCGACCCACAGCGGGTTGTGATAGGCCAGCGAGATCACCCCGGTGCCGAACCGGATCCGCTTCGCCCGTTCGGCCGCAGCGGCGATGAAGATCTCCGGCGAGCTGATGATCTCGCTGCCCGCCGAGTGATGTTCGCCGTACCAGACCTCGTCGAAGCCGAGAGCGTCGAGATGCTCGGCGAATTCCAGGTCGCGCTGTAACGCCAGCGTCGGGTTGGTACCCGCACGGTGAAACGGTGCGATGAAGTAGCCGAACCTCAACCTGGGCATTGAGCGCCTCCTTGCGCGAGCCTGTCCGTCAGACCACTTTCGCACGTGATCGTCGTTTCGGGCGCCAGGTCCGCACTCCTTCGCGGCAATAACTTAGATCAGGTAACCTTTTCAGGGTGAATCTGGGTCCGTGGGGTGATCTCACCGTGTTCGCCGCGGTGATGGAGATCGTCTTCGCCACTTGTGTATTCGTCTACGTCAGCCGGATGGAGAGACGGACGTCGCATCCGTTGGGTGAGACGGTCGGCGCCCACAAGGCGGTGCTCGCCAAGGTCCGCAAGCGCGAACCGATGTCCCAGGACGAAGTGGACTACGCCAGGGAATTGATAGCGGATGCTCGTTCACCGCTGGCGTACGCGATCCCCGCGGCGCTGTTCGGCATGGGATTCTTCTACGTCGTCGGTTGTCTGTTCATGCTCCATCTCGACGGCGGCCATCCGTCGTTCCGGACATTCGTCGGCGGCATCCCGATGCTGACGTCGATGAACATCGCCGCGCAGTTGCGCAGGGTCGCCAGGCTGAATGGGAAGCTGCCGGTTTCTCAGGTCCGCGAATCGGCGTCGTCCCACAGCGTTAGTTGACGGGCCGTCTGCCGTGCGCTGAAAGGCTGGGGCACCGGGCGTTGACGCACCTTCAGCGGCCACCAGAACCAGCGGCCCAATAGGGCCGCGACCGCCGGCGTCATGAACGACCGCACGATCAACGTGTCGAACAGCAGACCGAGCGCGATCGTCGTTCCGATCTGACCGAGGACCCGCAAGTCGGCGAAGATGAACGACGCCATGGTGGCGGCGAAGACCAGACCCGCGGCCGTGACCACCGCGCCGGACCCGGCCATGGCCCGGATGATGCCGGTGTTCAGGCCCGCGTCGATCTCCTCCTTGAAGCGGGAGATCAGCAGCAGGTTGTAGTCCGACCCCACCGCCAACAGCAGAATCACGGCCAGTGCCAACACGATCCAGAACAGCTCGATGCCGAAGATGTCCTGCCAGATGAGTACGGAGAGCCCGAACGAGGCACCCAACGACAGTGCCACGGTGCCGACGATGACGAATGCGGCCACGATGCTGCGGGTGATGAACATCATCACGAGCAGGATCAGGCTCAGCGCGGCGATCCCGGCGATCATGAGGTCGTATTTGGCGCCGTCCTGGATGTCCTTGTAGGTGGCGGCAGTGCCCGCGATGTAGATCTTCGAGCCGGCGAGCGGAGTGCCCTTGACGGCTTCCTGGGCGGCATGCCTGATGCCGTCGATCTGCGAAATGCCTTCGGGCGTAGCGGGATCGCCGTCGTGTGTGATGATCATCCTGGCGGCCTTGCCGTCCGGCGACAGGAACAGTTTGAGTCCGCGCTGGAATTCCGGATTGGTGAACGCCTCGGGCGGCAGGTAGAACGAGTCGTCGGTCTTCGACGCGTCGTACGCCTGCCCCAGCGCGGTCGAGTTCTGCAGTGCCGCCGCCGTCTGGTCGTCTATCCCGGAGGTGGTGGCGTAATTGGTCAGCGTCAGATCGCGGTTGGCCTGCTGAGTCTGGATCTGCGGCGGTATCAGAGCGAGCAGCTTGGGCTGCAACTGATCCAGCTTGTCGATGCTCGCGGAGACGTTGGTCAACTGATCGGTCAGCGCATCAATACCGTCGAGCGCGTCGAACAACGATCGCAGCGCGGCGCACGCCGGGATGTCGAAACAGTGTGGCTCCCAATAGAAGTAGTTGCGCAGCGGCCGGAAGAAGTCGTCGAAATCGGCGATCTTGTCGCGTAGCTCCTGCGCCGTGATCACGGTCTGCTGGAAGGCCTTGGTCTGGGCGTCGGTGGCGGCGCTGGACTGTTGCTGTAGCGCGTACTGCTGCCGCAGGATGTCGATCGAGTTGTTGATCACGTCGACCTGTTTGAGCAGATCGGCGCCGCGCGCCTGTTGGAACGGCAGGTTGTTGATCTGCGACGCGCTGCCCGCACTGATCTGGAACGGGATCGACGTGTGGTCCAGCGGTGTGCCGAGTGGGCGGGTGATCGACTGCACCTGCGCGATGCCGTCGGTGTGGAAGACCGCCTTGGCCACCCGTTCCAGCAGGATCATGTCGGTCGGATTGCGTAGATCGTGGTCGGCTTCGACCATCAACAGTTCCGGATTCAGTCGCGCCTGCGAGAAGTGGCGCTCCGCGGCGGCGTACCCGACATTGGCCGGTGCGTCGGCAGGCAGGTAACCGCGGGCGTCGTAGTTCGTCTTGTAGTTCGGCAGGGCGAGCAGACCGATGAGGGCAATGGCGACCGTCGCCATCAGGATGGGCACGGGCCAGCGCACGATCGCGGTGCCGATCCGCCGCCACCCCCTGGTCTGCATGCGCCGATTGGGTTCGAACAGGCCGAAGTGACGGCCGACCATCAGCAGCGCAGGCGCCAGCGTCAGCGCCGCCACGACCGCGACAAGGACGCCGATACCGGCAGGAACGCCGAGACTGTTGAAGTACGGCAGCCGGGTGAAGGTCAGACACAGCACCGCGCCCGCGATGGTCAGCCCCGAACCCAGGATGATGTGCGCGGTGCCGTGGTACATCGTGTTGTATGCCGTGATCCGGTCCTGCCCGGCGTAACGCGCTTCGTGGAAACGGCCGAGGATGAAGATCGCGTAGTCGGTGCCCGCCGCGATGACCAACAGCGTCAGCAGATTGGTGGAATATGTCGACAGCTGGATGATGCCTGCGTTCGCCAGCACCGCGACGACGCCGCGGGAGGCGGTCAGTTCGATCATCACAGTGAAGATCACGAAGAACACCGTCGTCAGACGGCGGTAGAGCGAGAACAGCATCACCGCGATCACCCCGAGGGTGATCAGGGTGGTCTTCAGGGTGCCCTGGCGGCCCACCTCGAACTGGTCGGTGACCAGCGGCGCGGCCCCGGTGACGTAGGCCTTGATGCCCGGTGGCGGCGCGGTGTGCGCGACGATGTCGCGCACCGCATCCACCGACTCGTTGGCCAGCGACTCGCCCTGGTTACCTGCGAGGTACAACTGCACCAACGCGGCCTTGCCGTCGGCACTCTGCGAACCCGCCGCCGTTAGCGGGTCTCCCCAGAAGTTCTGGATGTGCTGGACGTGCTTGGTGTCCTGTTCGAGCTTCGCGATCAAGCCGTCGTAGTAGTGATGCGCTTCGGCCCCGAGCGGTTCGTCGCCCTCCAGCACGATCATCGCCGAACTGTCGGAATCGAATTCGTTGAACACCTTGCCGATGCGCTTGCTGGCGAGCAGCGACGGCGAGTCCTGCGGGCTGAGCGACACGTTGTGCGCTTCGGCGACGGTCTCCAACTGCGGGACGAAGACGTTGGTCACCACCGCCAGGCCAAGCCAGAACACCGCGATGAGGACCGAATATCGCCGGATGAAGTCAGGCACCCATCCGACGTTCATCCGGACTTGTCCAGGCAGTAGGTGAAGGCGTTCATCGTGTTCACCGATCGCTCATCGGCGACCACATCGTCGATCTTGATTTGGCAGCCGATCGATGCGCTGTCGCCCTGGGCCGAGACGTTGACGAACACTGCGGGTTGAGTGGTGGTCGTGTCGTAGGTCCATGGCAATCTCGCGGCGTCGACGCGCTGCGGTTGGGCGTTCACGTCCATATAGGTGATCGTCGCGACGGTGCCGGGCGGACCGAAGACGTTCATCACCACGTGCTTTGGGTTGAATGGGACGATCTCGTCCGCGGCGCCGCTGGAAGTCGACGTGACGTCCTGCGATCCGAAGATTCCGTTCAGCCGATACACAGCGAAAGCCGCCAGCGCGACGACCGCAACCGCCACCAGCACCATCCAGCGCCGGCTGAGTCGCCGAGTGAACGAAACCCTATGAATAGGAACTCCTTCTGGGCTCGAAATTCCCTAGTGCGGCTAATCAACTTGTCGACGACGGTACGACACGTCAGCGGACACCACAACACGAACGCGCGGGCGGATCCGTCGCCCACAGCCGCGGAGCGAAGCGCTTCGAGCAGCCTCAGCTAAAGGCGATGCGCGGTCGTTTCGGGCCGAAATATGCGCCGAGTTCAAGGTCATGCGATAGCGTTCGACGCGCGCTGCCTGATCGCGGCGACGGGGAGGAGTGGTTCGTGGCAAAGCATCGTAGGGCGCAGGGGCGTCGTCGTTCAGCGGCGAGGCAGCGACAGTCGCCATCCCTGTTTCTCGCCGGCTCCACCGCCGTCGCGCTGTCAGCCGCGTTGGTCTTGGGGCACGCGACCAACACGACGCCGGACAGTGCCCAGATCGAGCTCGCGGCCGCCACGATCGGCATCGGCGGTCGCGGCGACCCAGCCGCGGTCAACATCCCCAACAAATTGCAGGGAAAGGTCGTGCCATTCGGCACCATGTACCCCCGCTACGTAGGCGTCCAGTACCCAGCGGGCTACGACATCGACAACAGCGTGAACGTCGGTGTCCCGGTGCTGCGTGCCGCGATCGCGGACAACACGCTCGACGAAAACAATGTGCCCCAGTTCCTGTTGGTCGTCGGTTATTCCGAGGGGTCGCTGGTCGCCGAGCGGGTACGGCGGACCCTCGATCCGTCTGACCCTGGTGCCCCTTCGACGGGGAATCTGCAATTCCTCATGATCGCCTCGCCGAACCTGCCCAACGGCGGCCTGGCCGCACGGTTCCCGGCCGGATGGGGTATCCCGTTCCTCATCACGTCCAACGGCCCCGCCGCATCCTCGCCGTACGACACCCAGTACGTGACGAACGAGTACGACACGTACGCCGACTTCCCCGCGTACTTCAACCCGCTGTCACTGGCGAACAGCCTGGTCGCCGTCTTCTACGTCCACCCGGACGCGTACTACGACCCGGTCGATTACGACCCGATCGAACGCACGTCGGATGATCCGAATGTGCTGATCAAGACGGTGAAACACACCGTGGACGGTGAAGATGTCGAGGACACCTATGTCTTCGTCAAGGCCGAGCACCTGCCCTTGTTCGCACCGCTGCGACAGGTCGCGGGGATGGCACAGTTGACGCCTTTCACCGAACCGCTGCTCGGCGCCATCGAACCGCTGGTCCGGTTGATCGTCGACATGGGCTATACCGATCGCCAGAACCTGAATCCCGAGAAGCACGTGCAGTTCTCGTTGATCACGCCGCCGGGCAAGGTGCTCGAGGCTGTCCTTGGGGTGCCGGGTGCGCTCGGCCAGGGTGTGTCCAACCTCGTCGGCGGGGTCGGGTCGCTGCCAAGTTCGATCCCGACGCCACTGGCCCCGACCAGTTCGCCGTCGATCAACGCGAAGTCGGTGCCGCAGGAGGAGCAGAAGTCGGGCGACAAGGAATCCGAAGACCAGCAGAAGTTGCCCGAGCCGGAGACTCCGACGGCTGAGCAGCCAGTGTCCACGGAGTCGGATCCGGGCCCGACGGTCTCAGAGCTGATCAAGGACGGCAACAAGACCACAACCGGTACTCCCGGCAAGACGACGTCGCCGAAGAAGAAGAACCCGCTGACCCAATTGGCCGAGTCGGTCAACAAGTTCTTCAGCCCCAAGAAGCGCGTTCCGAAGGCGCCGACGAAATCGGATCCGACGGAGGCCGCACAGAACGAGCCAGGGTCGCAGGAATCGACGCCCGACGCCGCTTGACGGTTACGCGTTGAGCGCGGTGTCACCGATGATCTGCCGTGCGCGCAGATCGGCGATCTCTGCAGCGCTGACGCCGAGTTCGGCCAGCACGTCGTCGTTGTGTTGGCCGAGCGTCGGCGGCGCGAACCGGTGATGACGGGCCGGGCCCGGCGTCATCCTGAACGGCCAGCCCGGGTAACGATGTCTCCCGGTGAGCGGGTGCTCGATCTCGTCGTAGAAGCCGCGCGCGTCGAGCTGCGCCAGGTCATACATCCGGTCCGGCGTCAGCACCTGCTCAACCGGGACACCCTGCGCCTCAAGGATTTTGACGATCTCGCCGGCGGTGTGCGTTCGCGTCCACCGCGCGACGAGGGCGTCGAACTCGTCGTGGTCACCGGGCAGGGCGCCCGAGACCCCCATCGCAGCGGTCAGGCCCGCAGAGTCGGCGTCGCCGCGCACGCACAACGCCACCCACTGGTCGTCAGCGGCGGTGCGGTACACCCCCTGCAGGTGATCGCGGCATCGGTTACCTTCGCGTGCCGCCACCACCGCGTTCATCGAATGTTCGATGACCGGTTCGGCGGCGACGCACGCCGCGACCTCGATCTGGGCGATCTCGACGAGTTGTCCCTGTCTCCTCCGCCGCCGATGTTCCAGTGCGGCAAGTAGCGCGACACCGGCATGCACGCCCACGATCGGATCGGCGGGACCCGCTAGGTTGCACGGCGGACCGTCGGGATAGCCGGTGACGGCCGACATCCCCGACGTCTGTTCGAAGTTGAGCGCCCAGCCGACATAGTCACGCCATGGTCCCTGCAAGCCGAATCCCGGCATCCGCACCATGACGACGCCGGGGTTGATCGCCTCAAGGGACTCGTAGTCCAGCCCGAACTGCTCGACCACCCGCGGCGAGAAGTTCTCGATGACGACGTCCGCGTCACGGGCGAGCAGACGTACCAATTCCAGTCCGCGCTGCGACGTCAGATCGAGCGTGACGCCGCGCTTGTTGAGGTTGGTGCCCTGCCACATGGCGCTGCGTTCATACCAGCGGTCGCCCTCGGAAGACCATGCGCCCGAGTACCGGTGGCCGTCCGGTCGCTGCACGGATTCGACCTTGACGATCTCGGCACCGAATGCGCCCAGATAACACGTCAGGTAGGCGCCTGCCCAGAACGTGGTCAGATCGAGAACTTTCAGTCCTGCGAACGGCAGCAACGGATCTGCGCACGCGCCGCCACGCCGCCAGTCGTCGTCGCCTGCCGGTTGCAGGTCGGCTTGTGCGCCGAACCTGGGCGCCGGACGCGGTGCCAGGACGGGTGTGCGCGACAGCCGGAACGGCGCGCCCGGCCTGCGAAAGGACCAATCCGCGCCGCCGGCGTCGACGAAGAACCCGCGCTCGACGTACTGCGGACACTGCAACACCGTCGCGCCATCGTTGACCGGCGACGCGGGAATGCGGAATGCCTGACTCAACTCCAGTATCTCGGTGACGGACCGCGCCGCCAGCCAGGGTTCGGCGTCGGCGAAGAACTGCGCACGCTCGGGACCACCCATCATGATCGACACCTGGTGCTCGCCGTACTGCGGCAACTCGAGCATGCTGCACACATCCAGCCAGTGCTGGCCGGTCAGGCAGTTGATGCCGATCCACCCGTCGGCGGCGCGCACGATGCCCAACAGCAGCGCGGCGCGCGTGTTGCTCGGCAGGCCGAGCCTGCGCATCCGTTCGGCCATCAACATCGGATACGGCAGCGTCGACAGCAGCGACTCGAGCACCGAAACATCCACTACCACAACATCGTTGGTGTCGGCACTGCGGGTACGCAGCGCGGTGAGAGCGCCGAGCGCGGCGTAGCCGCCCGCCACATACTCGGAGATCCGCGCGCCCGCCTGCACCGGGGGTCGATCCGGATCCCTGCTGTGTATCCAGCCCGAGGCCGCCTGCATGGTCAGCGGTGTGGCGACCCGGTCGCGCAGTGGTCCGGACTGGCCGAAGTTCGAGATGCGGACGACAACGAGGCCGGGGCGCAGCGCTTGCAGTGCAGGAACGTCGAGGCCGAGGCGTTCGAGCGCTCCCGGCGCGAGGCCGTCGACGAGCAGGTGCGCATCAGCGATCAGTCGGCGGACAGCGCCCATGTCGACATCGAGATCGACTGTGGCGCCGCGCTTTCCCGCGTTCACGTACTCGAACAGACCCGAACGGTTGACATCGGGCACCCCGCCGGGAAACGGTCCCCACCGTCGCAGTGAATCGCCCTGCGGAGGTTCGATCTTGGTGACCTCGGCGCCGAGATCGGCAAGCAACTTGGTGCAATACGGGCCTGCGATGTCGCCCGCGACCTCGACAACTCGCAGTCCCGCCAGCGCCGACGTCACACACATGATGTACACCTGTCGGACAGCGCGCGTCAATCGATTCACGCTGAACTCGATTGAACGATGCCGTATTTGCGGCTATTGACAGCCGTGGGCGCGTCAAGTAGACACAGGGAGTAATCGGACATATCAAGCTGATCTGTTCGATCACCACGGTTCGAGGGAGGCCGCGCTGCGAACCTCAATCCCGCTGCACTCCCCCGACTTCTACGCCGGTGACCCCTACCCGGCGTACCGGGAGCTGCGCGCGAACGCGCCGGTGTGCTGGAACGACGACACCGAGTTCTGGGCCCTGCTGCGGTATGAGGACATCCGATACGTCTCAACCAACCCGGACAAGTTCTCCTCCACCAAGGGCATCACAATCCCCGACCCCGTGCTGCCGAACCCCGTTCAAGAGGGCAACCTCATCTTCACCGACCCGCCGCGGCACCGTCAGCTACGTAAGTTGATCAACACCGGGTTCACCCGACGGCAGGTGGCGATGCTCGAACCCAAGGTGCGCCAGATCGTGCACGGAGTGCTCGACGGCACCAGGACCGGTGCCACCCATGACTTCGCCGAAGAATTGGCGGCACCGCTGCCGACACGGATGATCGCCGAGTTACTCGGCGCTCCACCCGATGACTGGGAGAAGTTCCGTCGGTGGTCGGATGCGTGCACCGGCAACGCCGACCCCGAGATCGAGTTGGACTCGTTGAGCGCGATCGGCGAGCTGTTCGAGTACTTCCAGCAGCTGATCGCCGCACGACGCACCGAACCGCGCAGCGACATGTTGTCGGTGTTGACCACCGCTGAGATCGACGGCGCCAAACTGACCGACGACGACCTGCTGAACTTCGCCTTCCTGTTGCTCGTCGCGGGCAACGAGACAACCAGGAACCTGATCGCTCTCGGCACCCTGGCGCTCATCGCGCATCCGGAAGAGACCGCGAAGTTGACCGCGGATCCCACCCTGATCCCTGCCGCGGTCGAGGAGATGCTGCGCTGGACCAGCCCGGTGACGCATATGGCGCGCGCGGCCACCACAGACGTCGAGATTCGCGGGCAGCGCATCCGCGAGGGTGACATCGTCGTCATGCTGTACGGCTCGGCCAACCGCGACGAGGAGATCTTCGGTGACGACGCCGAGGAGTTCAAGGTCACCCGGCATCCCAACCCCCACATCGCATTCGGCTGCGGTGAACATTCCTGCATCGGGTCGCAACTGGCGCGACTCGAAGCCCGCGTCTTCTTCGAGGTGCTGCTCGGCCGCTACCCTCGGCTCGAACTCGTCGGTGACGTGGACCGGATGCGCGCCACGATGGTGCCTGGCGTCAAGCGGATGCCGGTACGGCTGGGAACGCAGGGCTGAGCATGTACCTCGACTTCACCCCGGAACAACAGCAACTGCGCACCGACATCCGGGCGTCGCTGGCAGCGGTGATGACACCCGAGCGCAGCGCCGCGGTAGCCGGTCGGATGGAAGGCGACGTGGTGAAAGAGTGCGTGCGCGCGTTGGGCGCCGCGCACCTGCTCGGCGTCGGATGGCCGAAAGAGTATGGCGGGCGCGGCTTCACCGCGCTCGAGCAGTTCATCTTCTACGAAGAAGCGCAGCGGGTGAACGCACCCATTCCGCTGGTCACACTCAACACCGTCGGGCCGACGCTCGCGCAGCGCGGCACCGACGAGCAGAAGCAGACGTTCCTGCCTGCGATTCTCGACGGCACCGTCGAGTTCGCGATCGGCTACTCGGAACCGTCGGCGGGCAGCGACCTGGCGTCGCTGCGGACCACGGCGGTGCGCGACGGCGACCACTACGTCATCAACGGCCAGAAGATGTTCACCAGCGGCGCGGCGTACGCCGACTACATCTGGCTGGCGGCCCGCACCGACCCCAACACCAAGAAACACAAAGGCATCTCGATCTTCATCGTGCCGACGTCGTCGCCGGGGTTTTCCTGGAAACCGTTGCACACCATGCCGGGTGTGTCCACGTTCTACACCTTCTATGACGACGTGCGGGTGCCCGCCAGTTCCATCGTCGCCGGTGAGAACGAAGGCTGGGGGCTGATCACCACGCAGCTGAACTTCGAACGGGCCGCACTTGGCAACATGGGTGCGCCGGAGCCGCTGTTCGAAAAGACGCTGCACTGGGCGCAGACCACCGAACTCGACGGCGGCCATGTCATCGATCAGCCGTGGGTACGGCACTCACTCGCCAGGATCGAGGCACAGGTCGCCGCGTACAAGATCATGAACCTGCGAGTCAACGCGGCGATGACGAAAGGCGCGCTCGGCATGGGTGAAGCGTCCGCAGTCAAGGTATTCGGCACCGAACTGACCCAGCAGGTGGCGCGCGAACTGCTCGAGGTGCTCGACGCCGCTGGTATCCGCAAGGGCGCGGACGCGCCCCTGCGCGGTGCGCTCGAAACGGCCTACCGCATCGCCGTGATCAACACCTTCGGCGGCGGCGCCAACGAACTGCAGCGCGACATCATCGCGATGGCAGGGCTCTTCATGCCACGCGCGCCACGCGACCTTCGGGGTTCACAGAATGGGGACAACAAGTGAACGACTTCCGCGAAAAACTCGACGCGCTCATCGGCCAGCCCACCGGCGGGTCAGAAAAGCCCACCGTCGCACCGGATCCGGTGAACCAGCCGATGATTCGGCACTGGGCACATGCGCTCGGCGATATGAACCCCGTCTACCTCGACCCCGAGTTCGCGGAGAACTCGCGGTTCGGCGGCATCGTGTCGCCACCGGTGATGCTGCAGACGTGGACGATGCCCGCACCCAAGATCGAAGGCATCGCCGAACGCGGCGGCGTGCCCGTCGAAACGGGCCGAAATCCCGCGGCGTTCATCGAAGAGGCCGGGTTCACCGGCATCGTCGCGACCAACTCCGAGTTCGAGATCGAACGCTATCCCCGCCTCGGCGACGTCATCTCGGTGACGCAGGTGTTCGAAGACATCTCCGACGAGAAGAAGACCTCTCTCGGCACGGGGCATTTCATCACGTGGCTGTCGACGTACACCGACCAGAACGGCGAGGTGCTCGGCAGGCAGCGGTTCCGGGTCTTCCGATTCAAGGCCAACGCCTGATGGCGACCAGACTGGCGCCCGCGATCGGCCGGGACAACGAGTTCTTCTGGAACGGGCTGCGTGAGCACAAGCTGTTGATCCAACGATGCGGTGGGTGCCAGGCGCTTCGCCAACCGGCGCGGCCGATGTGCCCGATGTGCAATTCACTGGACTGGGACACCGTCGAGTCCACCGGCCGCGGAACCGTTTACAGCTACGTGATGCCGCAGCATCCGCCGATGCCGCTGATGGAGTACCCGTACATCGTCGCGCTGGTCGAACTCGACGAGGGCGTCCGGCTGGTTTCGAACCTGTGCGAGATCGCGCCTGACCACGTCGAAGTCGGCATGCCGGTCGAGGTGTTCTACCAAACGTTCGACACGCTGGACGGCAAGGATCTCGTCCTGCACCAGTTCCGGCCGGCCCGGTAGGCGCAACCCATGGACTTCACGTTCACCGAGGAGCAGGAGACAATCGCGAAGATCGCCCGGCAGCTGTTCGAACACCGCGCGACGCCCGAACACCTCACCGAACTCGAAGGCGGCGACGTACGTTACGACGCCACGCTCTGGCGTGACCTCGCGTCGGCCGACCTGCTCGGAATCGCGTTGCCCGCGAACGTCGGTGGCAGCGGGCAGGGCTTCCTCGAGTTGGCGTTGGTCCTCGCTGAGGTCGGCTGGAGCGTGGCCCCGGTGCCGGCCTACGCCTCCCTCCTGCTCGGTGCCGACACCATCGCCAGGCACGGCGACGCGGCCCAGCAGCGGCGGTACCTGCCGGACGTGGTCAGCGGCGCTCACCTGCTCACCGCGGCGTTGACCGAGCCGGGTCGCTCCGCGCCGACCGCAATGACCACCACTGCGCGCCGCGACGGCGACGGCTGGCGCCTGGACGGGGTCAAGCAGTTGGTGCCCGCCGCCCAGATCGCCCACACGATTCTGGTTCCGGCCGCCGTCGGGGGCGGCGATGTCGGGCTGTTTCTGGTCGATGCCGGCGTCGGCGGTGTCGACGTCAGGCCGGCGAGCACCACCAACGGCGAGCCGTACGGCGACGTATTCCTCGACGGCGCAGTGGTTTCCGCTGATGACCGGCTGCCAGGGGACGGCGCGGAGATGATCGAGTCGCTGCATACCCGCGCGCTCGCGGGCCTGTGTGCGATCCAACTGGGGGTGACCGAGCGTGCGCTGCGGATCGCGGCGGCGTACACGACCGAACGAGAGCAGTTCGGCAGGCCGATCGGGAGTTTCCAGGCCGTCCAGCAGCGGATGGCCGATGCGTTCATCGATGTCGAGGCGATCAGGTGGACTACGTGGCAGGCGGTATGGCTGCTCTCCCAGGGCCGGCCCGCGTGGCGCGAGGCGGCGATTGCAAAGTTCTGGGCGGCGGATGCTGGCGCGCGGGTCGCCGCAACGGCTCAACAGGTGCACGGGGGCATCGGCATCGACATCACCTATCCCCTGTTCCGCTACTTCCTGTGGGCCAAGCACAACGAACTGATGCTGGGTTCGGCGCCCGCACAGCTGGCTCGGCTCGGCGCGACGTACTGACGAAGGAGAACGATGACGACAACCGAACACCGCAGAACGACGCTGGATTGGCGCGACATCAACGTCGGCGACGCGGTCACGCCACTCGAGGTGCCCGTCACGGCAACCGTGATCGTCGCGGGAGCGATCGCATCGCGCGACTTCATGCCGGTCCACCATGATCCCGAGTTCGCGCAGAAACAGGGTTCGCCGAACATGTTCATGAACATCCTGACCACCAACGGCCTGTGCGTCCGCTTCCTCACCGACTGGGCGGGCCCCGAAGCCATGGTGACCAAGTTGGCGATCCGGCTTGGGGTGCCGTCCTTCCCCAACGATCCGCTCGTCTTCACCGGCAGTGTGACCGGCAAGTCCGAAGGCGCCGACGGGGAGGGCTTCGTCGAGGTCACGTTCAAGGGCTCTAACAGCCTCGGCGACCACGTGTCGGGTACGGCGACATTGAGCCTGCTGTGACGCATCTGGGCGGGAAGGCGGCCATCGTCGGCATCGGGCAGACCGAGTTCTCGAAGGAGTCAGGCCGCAGTGAGCTGCAATTGGCTTGTGAGGCAGTCAAAGCCGCGATCGACGACGCGGGGCTACGGCCCGCCGACGTCCACGGGATGGTCACCTTCACGATGGACACGAGCGATGAGATCGAGATCGCGCGCAACGTCGGCATCGGCGATCTGACCTTCTTCTCCCGCGTGCACCACGGCGGCGGCGCGGCAGCGGGCACCGTCGTGCAGGCGGCGATGGCGGTCGCGACCGGCACAGCCAACGCAGTGGTGTGCTATCGCGCATTCAACGAACGGTCCGGATTCCGGTTCGGCGGCGCGACGGCACGACCCACCGGTGATACACCGCCGTTCATGGCGAACTACGCACCGTTCGGGTTGCTGACGCCCGCGGCGTGGGTTGCCCTGCACGCGCAGCGGTACATGTCGACGTACGGCGTCACCAACGAGGACTTCGGCCGCATCTCCGTCGTCGACCGCGCCCATGCGGCCCGCAATCCCGACGCGTGGTTCTACGAACGCCCGATCACCCTGGCAGATCACCAGAATTCGCGGTGGGTCGTCGAACCCGTGCTGCGCCTTCTTGATTGCTGCCAGGAAAGCGACGGCGGGGTGGCTCTGGTGGTCACCACCGTCGAACGCGCCCGCGACCTGCCTCGCCCGCCCGCCGTGATCACCGCCGCGGTGCAGGGCGCTGCCGCCGAGGGCGAGATGATGACCAGCTACTACCGCGACGACATCACCGGACTTCCCGAAATGGGCGTCGTCGCCGAAAAGCTCTGGCGCGATTCCGGACTCAAGCCTGCTGACATCCAGACGGCGTTCCTCTACGACCACTTCACCCCGTTCGTGTTCGCGCAACTCGAGGAGTTGGGGTTCTGCGGGCGCGGCGAGGCGAAGGACTTCGCGACCGTCGAAAGGCTCTCGCTCGGCGGGGAACTGCCGATCAACACCAACGGCGGACTCCTCGGTGAGGCCTACATCCACGGGATGAACGGCATCACCGAAGGGGTACGTCAGGTGCGCGGCACGTCGTACAACCAGGTGCCGAACGTCGAGCACGTGCTGGTCACCTCGGGCACCGGCGTGCCGACCAGTGCGCTGATCCTGGCGCCGGACGACAGAAGCTGACCCCTGTGACCGTCGAAACCACCGCGACCGACACCCGTGCGGCCATCATCGCCGCCGCGATGCGTTGTTTCGGCAGACAGGGTTTGACCAAGACCACCGTCGTCGACATCGCTCGCGCGGCCGACGTGTCGCGCAGCACGGTGTACGAATACTTCCGCGACAAGTCCGACATCGTGGAGGCCTGCGCCGAGCACTCGTCGCAGCGGTTCTACCGCGAGATGGCGCGGGCGATGGCCAGGGGCGAATCGCTCGAGGACAAGCTGACGCTTGCCGCGGTGTTCGTCACCAAGGCCCGCCGCTTCGTCGAGCCCGAAGTGTATTTCGACGCTGACGAAGTCAGCTTGCTGCTCACCAAGAACGCTGCGGTGCTGTTAGGGGAATGCAGTGAGTTCCTCGCGCCCTACCTCGCCGCGGCGAAGCTCACCGGCGAGGTGCGCAAGGACCTCGACGTGGTGTCTGCGGGTGAGTGGTTCGCCCGCATGCTGTTCTCGTTGTTCAGCACACCGTCGTCGCATCTGGACATGGACGACGACCGGGTGGTCGCGGATTTCGTGCGGACGTATGCGGTTCGCGGCTTCAGCACCGAGCGTGCAGGCCGGTCGCGGTAGTCACCTTCCGCCCAGTGAGCCGAGCAGGCCGCTGAGCAACGTCAACACCGCGACGATCGGATTTCCCGCCGGTTTCGGCGTCGTGGTGGGAGGCGGCGTCGTGGTGACCGGTGGGGTCGTGGCGACCGGTGGGGTCGTGGTAAGGGGTGGCGTCGTGGTGGGGATGGTGGTCGCGGTGGTGGTCGTGGACGTCGGCGTGGTCCCTGGGCCATGACCGTCGGCCCAGATGACCTTCGCGCCGGTCAACGGGTTCCAGGTGATCTTGCCGTACTCGAAAGAGGTGTACGTGCCGGTGGGACCGCCGGTTTCGTCGGTGGTGGCCAGGCCGAGTTCGGGTACCCATACCTTCGCGGTGTGCCCGGCAGCGGAATGCGCACCGGTGGCCTCCGAGTACCAGACCCGCAGCCCGGTGGACTTGTTGAAGTCCTGGTAGCCGTTGGTGAATTGTGTCGTCGGCGACAGCAGGTACGAACCTGCCTTGGCGGCAACGGGATTCGGTGAGCTCACGAACCCGCCGTCGGTCTGGAAGACGGTGCTGACGGTGCGCACCTGCGCCCACTTGCCGTCGGTGGTCTGGTAGACCGGCGACAGCACGGTGCCCAGCGCCGCATCATTGACGGTCGAGAACTGCTGATATTCGGCTGATTTCGCAATGGTCCCCGAGGCGCCCGCCCGAACCGTCTGGGCCGCGGCCTTCGGCGTCCAGTCCGTTCGGTAGATGCCGAACGTGGATTGACTGCTGACGCTGCCCGTCGCGCGGTCGCGGGTGGTGTAGATGAACATCGGCCCCGCGTAGGGCAGTTCCTGCCACTTCAACAGGATGTCCGCGATGTACTCGTTCTCTCTGGCCTCGCCACCGCTGGAGGACGGCTGGCCGTACTCCGTCGCCCAGATCTTCTTGTTGTCATCGCCATTGGCGATCATCACTTTCCGGACGTCCATCAACTGCTGCAGCGGTGAATTCGCCTTGCCGACCCCGCCGGAGAACTTCAGCGTGTAGAGGTACGGATGGAAGGACAACGCGTCGAAGTACGGTTTGGCGCCCGCGGCGTACATCTGTGTCACGTATGCGACCGGGTTGATCGTCAGCGACCCCACGCTCTGGATGGCGCCGAGCCCGGCGCTGATCACGACTACCGACGGATCGATCGCTTTGACCTTCGGGTAGGCGGCCTTGAGCAGTTCGGTGTAGGCGGCCGGGTCCGGCGTCGGCGTCCAGAACGTCACCGAGTTCGGTTCGTTCCAGATCTCGACGGCCGCGATCTTGCCCGCGTAGCGCGCCACGAACTTCGCCACGAAGTCGGCGTAGGCGGCGGTCGAAGCCGGCCGTGAACTGAGGTACTGCCCGCCGCTCACCACCGCCCACCGCGGTGTCGCGTTCACCATGCCCACGACGGCGATGTTGCGCGCCGCGGCCGAATTCACCGTCTTGTCGATGCTGCTCCAGTTCAGCGTGCCCTTGGTGGTTTCGACAGCAGCCCAGGGGATCATCAAGCGCACCGCGGAGACGTTCGTCGCCTTGATCATGTCCATGGTCTTGTCCACGCCTGCCTGATCCAGCCCCCACACATCGGAGTCGGCGATGGCCGTCGTCGTGGCTGCCGGGTTGATGGTCGCGGTGGCGGTGACGAACACGTCGCGGGGCCGGTTGTGCACGAGGTCGCGGCTGATCGTGGTGGTGCACACCAGCCCGACGATCACGGCCATGGTGGTGGTCAGAAAAGCCCGCCGGTAGCCGCGACGTCTGCTCAGGCCCACGGTCCACCCTTGAGGTCGGTCCGCGCGAAGCGGAGTTCAACATCCACCCGATCTTTGCTCTGCGATGATCTTGACGGACAAAGCCGCGCATGTGACGGATGTGGCCGGTGTGTCGTGTGTGCTGAGTTTGCCTACGCAAGCAACCGACGATCTATACGGCCCCAGCCGCGAAACTGCGCTCCAGCACGCCTCTATTCGCACTTTTCATGCCGGAATACAGTTTCGGCGCAAGGTGGCAGGCGTCCCCCACTGCATGGTGGCGTCGAGCGAGAACGCGGCGAAGGTGCTGGCAAGTGTCTGCCGCAGTTGGGCATTCGAGTTGGTTTGGCCCGGCTGATATGACAGCACCGAGATCCCGACCTTGCCGTTGACGCGGCCGCAAACGAATCCGAGAACGCCACCGGTACGGTGCATCGTCGCCGTGGTCGCACCCGGATACACCGAGCGTGCCGTGCAGTAGTCCGCGTCGGAGCCGTCCAAGCGGGCGACCTCCGCGGGCATCGCACCGATGTGGGACGACACCACACTCGCGGCATCGCCGGTCGCGACGCTGAGCATCCTTCTCATCAACCGCTTGGGCACGAAGGGAACCATCGGCAGCAGCGCCGCCCGCTCGTCGGGCATCGAGTTGTGGTTGATCAGCGCCTGCTTGATCGCAGCGCGGAGCCCGCGCAGATCGTTGGACACGCCCGCGGGATCGACGGTGACGTCGACGTTGGTCACCGCGTTGGCGCGGGTATCGCCCTCGGTGCGCTCGCTGACCGGAATCGACAGCAATACGGTTCCGCCGGCGACCCGGCCCATCCGTTGTGCTGCGTCGGCGGCCAAACCCGCGAGCAGCGCGTTGCTGGTGCCGCCGAGCGCCTTGGCGCAGGCATCCCATTCGCCCGCGTCGATGAATGCGGTCGCGCTCGGCAGCGTGAGCCGCTCATCGGACCCTCGGAGTCGTTGCGGGGCGGCCGCGCCGCCGCGACGGCGTGCCATCCGAATCGCCGCCCGCGCGGCGCGGCCGGCGGCGGGCAGATCGCGCGCGGTCTGACGCGCGTCTTCGCGCACAGCGCGCCAGCGCCGACGTGACTTGGCGGGCGGGAAGGTGAGCGCGCTGTCGACGCCGGAGCTGGCCTCGGCCAACGCCATTGCCAATCCGACCCCGTCGATCAGCGAATGCGCGACGACGAGGCTCACACCTGTACCGCCGTCGGTGAACGGCAGCACGGCTAGGTGCCATCCCGGGCCGTGCTCAGCGTCGAGTGGCGTGTGCGCCTGCTCGGTGAGCCAGTCGTCGAATTCGTCGCGCGGACGCGGTGTTTGGCTGACTTCGAGATCGGATGAATCGCTTGCCCGCACCCAGCGATGCCTGCCGAAAGGCAACGGCGACCGTTCGATGCGACGGGCCAACCGGCCCCGCTGCAAATGGTGATGGAAGCGGCGCAGGCCGGCGACGTCGATCGGCCGGTTGTAGATCCAGATGCACTGAATCGCGCTGGTGGTTCCTGTCGCCCGCTCGCCGAGGAACAGCGCCTGGTCGGTCAGGTCGAGAATGTTCGTCATTTCATCGTTCCGTTCTGTTGGTCGTTTCCGTCATCGGCTCGAGGCGCACACCACGCACGACGTGCTCGAATTCGCGTGGTGGGCCAGTTCTTCGATCCAGTCCGCGGTGATCTTGGCGACGTCGGCGAAGGCCTTGCTCAGCGCCGCGACGTAGCGGTGCACGGATTTGCGCGCAACCGGGTTGTCCGGGAACGAGATCGTCACCGTGGTGCGTGAGGCATGCCGGTTGATCCACATGTTGATCCCGCCGTGCGAGAGGTTGTCGCCGTAGATGCCGTAACCGGTCTGCTCCCACAGTTCGGCGACCGGGATCTTGCGGAAGTCGAGGAACGACACCATCATTCCGGGTTTGGTGGGCAGCTTGATGCGCAGTTCGTCCACCGACGCCAATTCGAGGACCCGTTCGAACGGCACGTTCGCCAGGTACTTGCCCGCGTTGAACGAGTCCTGTGCGGCGCGAGCGATGCCCGCGAACTCGCCGTCGCCGATCGGCACGGTGACCGGGAAGAGGCTGGCGAACCATCCGACGCTCATGGTGTCGACGTCCGCCGTGCGGGTGTCCGACGGGGTGAACCCGTGATACGTGGTGTTGCCGGTCAGTTGGTGCTCGGCCAACGCCGCGCATGCCAGCACGCCGCCGGAGAACCGGGCGCCGGCCTCGCGGCATGCGGTGTCGAACGCCTCGGTGTCGTCTTCGTTCAACAACTCGACGGTGACGAAGTCGCCCTTGCTGCTTGCCCAGGTGTCGCCGAGTTCCAGCGGGAAGCTCGGCCAGTCGCCGTCGGTGCTCTTGGCGAAGTCGATCCAGTCCTTGATCTCCGGCGACGACAGGGTCATGGCGGCAACCTTCTCGCGCTGACGGGCGGTGTAGTCGGCGTAACCGCCGACCGCGGGAAGGGCGACGGGCTGGCCCTGCGACAGGTTCTGGTACATCAGGTGGATGTCGACGAAGATCAGGCCCGCCGACATGCCGTCGATGTGCAGATGGTCGACGCTGGCGTAGAAGGTGAAGTGGTCGTCGTTCTGGATGACGCCGAAGCTGAAGCAGTCCCACTGCAGGGTCTGCGCGGTCGTCGCCAGCGCATGAGTCCGAATCTGCTCGGGCTCCATAACGCCGAAAGAGGCTGGGACGAAATCGATTTCGCTGGGGTCGTCGATGACTCGCCGGTAGATGTTGCCGTTCTCGACCTCGAACGTGCTGTGGTAGGTGTCGTGACGGCGCAGATGGGCGTTGATCGCCTCGGTCATCAGCGCGATGTCGCACACGCCGGGGATGTCCCAGGCGACCACCATCAGCCGGGGCAGTTCCCGCCCGAGCGCCTTGCCGTAGAAGGCGCCCCGCAGATGCGCGGCCTGCTGAAAGCTCGCGGGCAGATCGCTTCGGGTCGCCCTGGCGGCGCTTTCCCGCGCGGCAGGCGATGCGGTCCACGTGGTGACCGTGCCCGCTGCCGGCTGCCATGAATGAATGGGACCGAGTGCGACCATTTCAAGACTCCTTTGTATTTGTATTCGGGTGCCGAATCTCGTTGCGACCGAAGTTATGGCGCCGTCGGCGAAAAGGCTCGGTTGTGCTCGCTACCGGCGAAGTGAGCGATTTACCCAGTTTTTCGCATTCTGCTCAGCCCCTGACCAGGGGTTTCACGCCGCGGGCCGCCTTGAGCAGAACGCGCAAAAGGCGCTGAATCGCCGCTTGTGCGGGTTGTGCGCACAAGAGCGCGGCAACAGAAATGCCTCCGTAACTTCAGCGATGCCCGCATCAGGAATTCTCATTTGAAGGACGCCACCGTGTTGAAGAAAGCCACCCCGCAGACCGCGAAAAATTTCGATGTTTTCTCGCTGTTGGGGCGCACCGTGGTGCGCCTGCCCTGGCTGGTCATCTCCGCGTGGATCGCCTTGGTGGTCGTGTTGTTCATGACCTTCCCGGCGCTGACCAAGGTCGTCGAGAACCAGACGATCCAACCGCTGCCGTCGCAGGCAATGACGGCCACCGACCAGATGGCCAAGGATTTTCACGAGTCGACGCAGAACATCCTCGTCGTGGTCATGACCAACAAGCACGGCCTGACACCCGCCGACAACGACACCTACCGCGCGGTGGCCGACAAGCTCCGCAGCGACACCACTGACGTGTCCGCCGTGCAGGATTTCGTCAGCACTCCCCCGTTGCGGCAGTTGATGGTCAGCAAGGACAACCAGGCGTTCTATCTGGCCGTGACGTTGAAGGCGCCACCCGGATCGCCCGAATCGTCGGCGGCATACCAACACATCACCCAAATGGTCAAACAAGCCACCGCCGGCGCCGACCTCACCACCCACGTCACCGGATCGGCTGCCGTCATCGGAGACCTCTCGATCGTCACCGCCCACGACATGCACGTGATCGAGATCGCCACCGCCGCACTGGTGTTGCTGATCCTCCTGGTCATCTACCGGCGCCCCGTCACAGTGCTGCTTCCGCTGATCACGATCGGGATCTCCGTCGCGTCGGCGCAGGGATTGGTGTCGGCGTTCACCGAGATCGGGATGAGCGTCTCGGCCCTGACCATCGTGTTGATGACGGCGATGATCGTCGGTGCGGGAACGGACTACGCGGTGTTCCTGATCAGCCGCTACCACGAGTACATCCGCGCCGGAATGGATTCCGACGTGGCCGTGCAGAAAGCGCTCACCTCGATCGGCAAGGTGATCGGCGCGTCGGCGGCCACCGTGGCCGTCACCTTCCTTGGCATGATCTTCACCCAACTGCCCGCGTTCACCAGTGTGGGTCCGGCGCTGGCGGTTTCGATCGCGGTGGCGTTCCTCGCGGCGGTCACGCTGTTGCCCGCGGTGCTGGTGCTGGCGGGCAGGCGCGGATGGATCGCGCCGCGACGACCGCTCACCGACCGGCTGTGGCAGCGCTCGGCGATCCACATCGTCCGCAAACCCAAGGCGCATCTGGTGGTCAGCCTGACCATCCTGATCGCACTCGGCGCCTGCGCACTGTTCATGAACCCGACGTACAACGACCGCATGCAGTTGCCGGGCTCGGCGGAAAGCAACTTGGGGTATTCCGCTATGGCAGACCACTTCTCGACAAGCGCGTTGCTGCCGGAGTACATCTACATCCACTCGCCTCGCGATTTGCGGAATCCGCAGTCGCTGGCCGATATGGAGCAGATGGCGCAGCGGGTGGCGCAGTTGCCCAACGTTGCGGCGGTGCGCGGCGTCACCCGTCCGACGGGCCAGCCGATCGAGCAGACCAAGGTCAGCTATCAAGCCGGGGCGGTCGGCTCGAAACTGCATGACGCGTCGTCTCAGATCGCGGACAAGTCAAGCGATCTGGACAAGTTGAGCGGCGGCGCTCACCAGCTGGCCAGCAGCCTTGCCCAGGTGCGCGACCAGGTGAACGGCGCCGGCCGCTCGATGACGGCGATGACGGTGACGTTGAGCCAGGTGCAGAACCAGCTCGACAATCCGCAGACGGCACAGATGCTGAACACCGTCCGTACCTACGCCAACACCGTCGGCGGCGATCAGCAGGCGATGACCGGGGTCGCGAACTCCGCGTCGGCGATGCTGAACGCACTGAACAACAATCCGCAGTGCGACGCCGACCCGGTGTGCAGCGATGGCCGCGCCAAGCTGCAGCAGCTGTCCTCGTCGGGCTACGACGCGGCGCCTGCGCAGCGCATGCTGTCCTCGGTCCAGCAGCTGACCTCGATGATGCAGTCGGCGGGCAGCAGCCTGCGCTCGGCCGGGATCAACAGCCCGCAGGGCGCGCAAGCGAAGATCGCGCAGATGCAGCAGGGCGCCGACGCGCTCGCGAACGGCAGCGCGCAACTGGCCCAGGGTGTCCAGGTGCTCGTCGATCAGACCAAGAAGATGGGCGGAGGCCTGAACCAGGCGGCCGATCTGCTGCTGTCGATCAAGCACGACGCGTCGTCACCGTCGATGTCGGGCATGTACGTGCCGCCGCAGGTGCTGACGACCAACGACTTCCGCAACGCCGCGAAGGTGTTCATCTCGCCGGACGGGCACAGCGCCCGGTACATGGTCGAGACGAAGTTCGATCCGTTCAGCACCGACGCGATGGACCAGGTGCAGACGATTCTGGACACCGCGCGGGGTGCGCAACCGAACACGACGCTGTCGGACGCCACGATCTCCATGGTCGGCACCACCCCGATGTACAGCGCGATCCGCAGCTACTACGACCATGATCTGCGGCTGATCATCGTGTTGACCCTGGTGGTCGTCTTCCTGATCCTGGTCGCCCTGCTCCGCGCGATCGTCGCGCCGCTGTATCTGATTGCCTCCGTGGTGGTCTCGTACCTGTCGGCGCTGGGGCTCGGGGTGGCGTTCTTCCAGTTCATCTGCCACCAACACATCTACTGGAATGTGCCTGCCACCGCTTTCATCGTGTTGGTCGCGGTCGGCGCGGACTACAACCTGCTGCTGATCAGCCGCATCCGGGAGGAATCCCGCAACGGCATCCGCTCAGGGATCATCCGGGCCGTGCACTCGACCGGCGGTGTGATCACCTCGGCAGGCATCATCTTCGCGGCGTCGATGTTCGGTCTGATGTTCGGCAGTGTCTCCACGATGCTGCAGATCGGGTTCATCATCGGCGCGGGCCTGTTGATCGACACCTTCGTGGTGCGCACCATCACCGTGCCCGCACTGGCCGCGATGATCGGGCGCGCCAATTGGTGGCCGACGAGGTCACGCAAGCCCGCGGCCAGGTAGCCGCAGCCGGCGATTTGCGTGCGTTCCGGAGCGCTCACCGCTCCTGTTCGCACGCAAATCGCTGTTTGTCAGAGCGCCCGGAGTTGCTCGCTGTCGACGAAGACGAGGTCGCCGGAGTTCAGCCGCACCGCCCACCGCCGCGCGGCGCCGACGATCTGGTTCGAGCCCACTTCGACGGGCAGACCTGCTGACGGCCCGAAATCCTCGAGGATGACGCCACCCTGCTGCTTGTCGGTCTCGGGATAGACCAGGACCGGGGAATTGACCGCCAGCCCGGCCTCTTCGTCGCCGGTCTTGCCGTTCTTACCGCCCTTTGCCACCTTGAGCCCCCTCTACTCCCTCGAATCAGTAGAGCACAGGGGCTGACCTGCAAGGGCGGAAACGCGACCAGGGATTCGTACTAGGCGGCCCGAGGGGCGTGGTCGGTGGTGGTGGCCACGAAATCGTCGATCAGACGCGCGACCGCCTCGGCCCGTTCCGTAGGCGGATGGTGCCCGACGCCTGCCATGATGTGCAGCCGGCTGTTCGGCAGGGTCCGGTGGGCGGCCAGGGCGTGGTCCACCGGGATGACGCGGTCCTGGTCACCGCTGATGATCAGTGCGGGCACGACTTCTTTGAAGGTCAGCCGGTTCACCGCGGTGACCGCCTGTCCGCGGAAGTCGACGACCGAGCGCAGTGTGCGCAGGAAGGCCTGCCGGTGGTCGCGGTTCGACAGCGACGGGCGGGCCTTGAAGCGGTCGGCGGAGCCCATCAGCGCCCGCACCGCGTTGCCCGCGACGATGGCAGGCCGCGACGCGATCACCGGCAGCAGGAGTTCAGAACCGGGCAGGGACAGCAGCCGCAGCACGCGGCCGACGTCGCCGCCGAACCCGCCGCTGCTGATCAGCGCGATGCGCTTGCAGTACTGGCTGTGCTGATGGGCGAACTGCATGGCGATGCCGCCACCGAGAGAGTGCCCGACGACCGTGACGCGCGAGACGCCGAGCGCGTCCAGCAAGTCGCGAAGCAGGACAGCGAAGGCGCCCACCGAATGGTCGCCGCGCGGCTTGTCGGAGTCGCCGTTGCCGAGCAGATCGGGGGCGATGACGCGGTACTTGGTGGCCAGCACCGGTATTACGCCGCTCCACGTCGCTGAACTTCCGCCCATGCCGTGCACCAGTAACAGGACCTCGCCGGCGCCCTCGTCGCGATACGCGACGCGATCACCGTGCAACGTGATGGTTTTGAGGTTCGAGTCGGCGGCCGTGGTGTCTGGAACCGAGTCACGGCCTGGCCGGGAGACGACGGCGGGGGCGGCGAGGGCCGCGCAGGCAGCCGCGCCGACAAACAGACTCTTCATGGCGTTCATGAGGTGGCTCCGGTGAACTGACGTTGACGGTTACTACCTCATACGTTATGGCTTGTGTCGCAACGCTTCTCGCTTGTGCTCACTAGTCACTACAAGCGACGATCGCCGCGTTCTGCGCATACTGTTCAGGACACGACGAGCGCGAGTTGCGCTGCGGAGGAACGGTTTCTGGACCTGCGCGCGCTCACCGGACGACGGGATCCCCGACGCATGCCCATGGCCCGGCCGATCGCATTGCTCACGCACTCGGCGGCTTCCTGGAGCAACATGTGACCGGCAGTCGGGTGGTGGTAGTGCACGGCGCCAGGGATGGCGGCGGCCAGGTCGCGCGAATGCGAGGCCGGTGTCAGCACATCGGTGCCGCCGCTGATGATGAACGTCTTGGCGGTGATGGACTCGAGCGCCCGGTATGCGTCGTAGCGCTTCAGGCTCGGCAGGAACCCTGCCGCCGTGGTCAACGATGTGGTGCGGATGGCTGTCGCCGCGACCGCCGCCACCGCGGTGCCATCCCCGGCGAATCTGCTCAGCACGTCACCGAGTGGCTGGATGAGTCTTTGGACGGCCTTGTCCGCCGCGCGTTGCGGCATCCGGTGTACCAGCCCGAACAGTGCTTCTGTCGCTGGTGTTGCGATCAGGCGACCGATGCCCCGCGCGGCGAGGCTGCCCGCCGCGGTGCCGACCAGAACCAGGCCCTGCGGTTGAACTGGGCGCTCGGCCGCCGGGCGGGAAAAGTACGCCAGCGCCGTCATGCCGCCCATCGAATGGCCTGCCAGCGTGAGCGGACCCGTGATCCGCATGGCGGCCAGGACGTCCGCGAGATCGGCTGCCAGTTGGCTGATTTCGTAGGTCGGCATCGGCGCGCCCGTCGACCGACCGTGGCCGCGGTGATCGTAGGTGATCACCCGGATAGCTCGGCCGTACCGGCGCCGCAGCTGGCACACCTGCATCTGCCAGCTGGCTTGCGAGAGCAGAAGGCCATGCAGCAGAACGACTGTGGGCGCGTCGGCGCGCTCGGCGGTGTGGTCGGTCACCGCGATTCGCACGCCGTCTTGTGTCGTCACGGTGCGCTCGACGGGGCCGTCGCCGACGGAGGACGTCGGGTGAAATGCGGCGGGTGTCAGATCCGAATCGGGCGCAACCGACATGGCGGACTCCTCGGTAGATGCCGATGCCGGGACGGTCCCGGCTCGCTGATGCCAAGAAGCTACGGTCGACATCCGGGTGGGCACTCGCTTGTGCGCACAACCCGCGCAAGCGGCGATCTTGACCTTCTGCGCATTCTGCTCAGCGCGTTCCACGAGTTGAAGTTGTTGCCGCGCAGCACTATTGGCCAACACCACGCAGCCCTGAGCACAATGCGCAAAACCGCCACAATGATCACTGCGCGGGTTGTGCGCACAACCGCGCCGGTGCGTCAGCGACTCCATATGGTCGTCGGCGATGACTACTCACACCGCGCCATCCGCCGATGCGCTGCGCGACATCGGCGTCGACGAAATCAACCCGACATGACCGGTTTTGCTCATTCTGCTCAGGCGAACGCGTACGCTCGGCCCATGGCGAGAAGGCTGCGTGTGGACGTGCGCCTCGCTACCCAGGTACTGCTGCTTCAGGTCGCAGTCGTGACGCTCACGTTGGGCATCGCGGGTGGGCTGCTTGCCTTCATGAGTCACGAGCGCCTCGCCGCCCAATACGAAGACCGGTCGTTGGACATGGCACGCGCGATCGCGTTTGCCCCCGCCGTGCGCGCCGACGTTGCGCGCTACGACGCGACGCCGCTGACACCTGGCCCCGCGCTCACCGCCCAGTTGGCCGACGGGCAGCTTCAGCAGTTGGCCACCGAGATTCAGCGGCGCACCGGTGTGCTGTTCGTGGTGATCACCAACAACCAGGGTCTTCGACTTTCGCACCCGAACCGCGACGAGCTCGGTAAACATGTCAGCACCGATCCCTCCGAGGCGCTGGCCGGCCACGAGGTGGTGACGAGGCAATCCGGCACGCTCGGGTCGTCGGTCCGTGCGAAAGTGCCGATTCTTGCGCCGAATTCGGATCGGGTGGTCGGCGAGGTCAGCATCGGAATCTCCACCGCGGCCGTCCACCGTCAACTGTGGACCGACGTGCGCACGGCGGCCGTCCTGGTCGGCGTGGCACTTCTCATCGGCGTCGTCGGTTCGGTGTTCCTGGCCCGGCGGTGGCGGGGTTTGACGATGGGGCTGCAGCCCTCCGAGATGGCCGAATTGATCCGCGGCCAGGCGGCGGTGCTGCACGGAATCGACGAGGGCGTGCTCGCCGTCGACACCGACTGGAAGACAACGTTTGTCAACGACAAGGCGTGCCGGCTGCTCGAGGTCAGCAACGAACCGGGCGCCTCCGTGGAGGACATCGGGCTGACGCAACGTGTCCTCGAGGTGTTCAAGTCGGCGGATCCGACGCCGACGCTGGCCACCGTCGGGGATCGGATCGTGGTCGTGTCGGCGCGGCAGGTGGCGCACGAGGGGCGGGATCTTGGCACCGTCTTGGTGATCCGCGACCGCACCGACGTCGAATCGTTGACCCGCCAACTCGACGCGGTCCAACTGATGAGCACGGTCCTGCGCGCTCAGCGTCACGAATTCGCCAACCGACTGCACCTGCTCAACGGCCTGCTACACAGCGGCCACGTCGACGAGGCCGCGCAGTACGTCGAGGAGTTGTTGGGGTCGGGCCCGCTGGGTTCGGCGTTACCGGGCATCGACGCCATCCGCGATGCGTTCCTGCAGGCCTTCCTGGCGGCCAAGGCCGCCGCCGCACGCGAAGCCGGAGTGACGCTGACCATCGGCGAGAACACCTGGGTGCCCGGGCGACTCGCGCTGCCGGTCGACGTCACCACCGTGCTCGGCAATCTGCTGGACAACGCCATCTACGCCGCACGCACCGGCGCCAACGACGTGAAGATGGTGGAAGTCGAACTGCTGCAGGATGGTTCGACACTGCACATCACGGTCGCCGACACCGGGGACGGGGTGCCGCCCGACTTCGTCGAGCATGTGTTCTCCGAAGGCAAGTCGACCAAGCCGGACTCCGGGATACCGGGCGGTCGCGGTATCGGAATGGCGCTGTCCCGACAGATCACCCGCGCGCTCAACGGCGACATCCGGTTGTCGAGTCCCGGCAATCCTGACGCGGAGTTGTGCGGCGCAGAGTTCATCGCCCGGTTGCCGGGCGTGATGGTGGAGGAGGAAGCCCAATGGGTGGCACAGAATTGACCGTGCTCGTGGTGGACGACGACTTCCGCGTCGCCAACATGCACGCAGGCATCGTCAACGCGCTGCCGGGTTTCACTGTGACCACCACCGCGACGACGCTCGCGGCTGCCCGTAAGGCCGACCCCGTCGACCTCGCCTTGGTCGATGTCTATCTTCCCGACGGTTCCGGTATCGACTTCGTCCGTGAGTTGCGCTGCGACAGCATGGTTTTGAGCGCTGCGACGGACGCCCCCACCATCCGCGCCGCGATTGCCGCGGGAGCGTTGAGCTACCTCGTCAAACCATTCGCTCCCGCAGATCTGGTGGCCCGCCTCTCGGGCTATGCGCGCTACCGCAAGATACTGGCAGGCACCAACCTCGGCGGCAAGGAAGTGGACTCGGCCATGGACGCGCTGCGTCCGCGCATCGCGCCCGCACCGTCCCCGACCGCGGTGGCGTCGCCCACGAAGCAGTTGGTGCTGCAGGCCCTTCGCGCGTCGGGTCAGCCGATGTCCTCGGCGGAGCTTTCCGCGGAGATCGGCGTGTCACGAGCCACTGCGCAGCGGTATCTGTCCACCTTGGCCAACGCCGGCGAGGTCAGGATCCAACTCCGCTACGGCACGACGGGCCGTCCCGAACAAGAGTTCGTGGCCGTGGACAAACCACCGGGTCGGCCCGCTCGCTGAACTGTCCTGCGGTTCTGGCCCACGTTCAGCCAGCGGGTCTTATCGTGAGCCGGTGGAGGGCACGCCTTTTGGCCGCTACCGCCTGATCGAATTGCTTGGCCGCGGCGGGATGGGTGAGGTATGGCGCGCTCACGACACCACCATCGACCGAGTGGTGGCGATCAAGATGCTGCTTCCCCACTACGCCCAGGATCCCGACTTCGACAAGCGATTCCGTCGCGAGGCCCGCGCCGCAGCCCGCCTCGACGACCCACATGTCGTGCCGATCTACGACGTCGGGGAGGTCGACGGCCGCCTCTACGTCGCCATGCGGCTGATCAACGGCACCGATCTGCAAACGGTTCTCACCGCCGGGCCGCTCGAACCCGCCCGCGCTGTCCACATCGTCGATCAGATCGCGTCGGCGCTGAACAGCGCGCACCGGGCCGGGCTGGTGCACCGCGACGTGAAACCCTCCAACATCCTGTTGGCCGCGAACGACTTCGCCTACCTGATCGACTTCGGCATCGCCCGCAGCACCGGCGACACCGCGCTCACCTCGGCCAACACCACGATCGGCACCTGGGCCTACATGGCCCCGGAACGTTTCCGCAGCGGCGAAATCCAACCCAGCTCCGACGTTTACGCGCTGGCGTGCGTGCTCTACGAGTGCCTGACCGGTCACCCGCCCTACCCGGGCGACACCCTCGAACAAGTCGCCGTCGGACACATGGTCACCCCACCGCCGCGCGCTTCGGAAGACAACGCGACCGTGCCGGCGGCGTTGGATCAAGTGATCGCCACGGGGCTGGCCAAACAACCCGCCCACCGCTACCGCTACCCCACCGCCGTCGACATGGCCGCCGCCGCCCGCCGTGCTGTCGATGACACTGCGCCCGCCGTATGGTCGGACGCCGCCCAGACTCAGCCGTGGCTACCCAATCAAGCTGTCCCCCAAGTCGATCCGGCCTATGCGGGGCCAGCGGTACCGTGGCCGTCTGCCCCGCAGCCCGATACCGCCGAACCGCCGGTGCGACAACCCGCTCGTCGCCGCGGCATCGTGATCGGGGCGGTGGCTGCCGTGACATTGCTCGTCGTTGGCGGCGTCATCGCGGCGGCGAACCTCTCCGACGACGACCAGCCCGCTGCCGCCGCCCCTTCGAACACCCCGACATCCGTAGCCGCAGCGCCCAATACCGGCCCGTTCACCGGCACCTACCGCGCCGACTTCGGACCGATCAGCACGCTCGGCGGCGTCGCAGACCCGGGCGGCACGTCGTCGAAGGCGACCTATGGGTTCCGGTCGGTGTGCCGGCCGACGGGTTGCGTGGCCACCGGGTCGCGGCGCAGCGGCGATCCGTCGTTCGCGCCGACGGTGGAATTCGACGAGGTGAACGGGATCTGGCTGTCAGTGTCGCTGGCCTCACAGGAGTGCCGGGAGAACCCGCGGGCCGAAAGTTGGCAGGTGTTCAAGCTGCAACCGCAGCCCGACGGCACCCTCACCGGCGAATTCACCGCAACCGCGGGCAACTCCTGCTCGGCGAAGCACACCGTCACGTTCACCCGCACAGGCGATGTCGACGTCGAGAGTCTGCCCGACCCGGCCAACCTGCCTCCCCGGGTGGTGTCACCCGCCGAGGCCCTCTTCGGCCGCTACCACCAGGCGCGCACCTTCACCAACGGGCAGAAGCAGGAGACGGACTTCGTCGTCAACACCGACTGCCTGCGCGCAGGCGACCGGTGCATGAGCTTCTTCTACGAATCCTCGGGAGCCGTCGAACCTCTGGTGTTCGCCGACGGCGCGTGGTCGTTGGCCACTGACTTCGAATCGACCTGTCCGGGCCGAGGCTCGATGCGGGTGAAGAAGACCGGGCAGTATCCCCTGCCCCAACCGCCGCAGAACCCGATCACGCTTCTCACCGGCCACGGCAACCAGGAGCAGTCGCAGCCCTGCCCGGTCACCATCGTGTTCGACGAAACATTCACGCGCACCGGCGATTAGCACCTGGGCGCACACGAAACGGGCATTCACGCCCACACACCGGGCAGTTGACCTTATCGTGAGCCGGTGGAGGGCACGCCTTTTGGCCGCTACCAGCTGCTGGAGTTGCTGGGCCGCGGCGGGATGGGCGAAGTCTGGCGCGCCAACGACACTGAGATCGGCCGCATCGTCGCGATAAAGATGCTGCTCGGCCACTATGCGAAGGATCCCGACTTCGAGAAGCGCTTCCTGCGCGAAGCCCGCGCCGCGGGACGCCTGGACGACCCGCACATCGTGCCGATCTACGACGTCGGTGAGATCGACGGCCGCCTCTACGTGACCATGCGTCTGATCAACGGCACCGATCTGCAGACGCTGCTCGACGCGGGACCGTTGGACCCCGCGCGGGCGGTGCACATCGTCGAACAGATCGCCTCGGCCTTGAACTGCGCCCACCAAACCGGGCTGGTGCACCGCGACGTCAAACCGTCGAACATCCTGCTGGCCGACAACGATTTCGCCTACCTCATCGACTTCGGCATCGCACGAAGCGCTTCGGACACCGCTCTGACGTCGGCGAACACCACCATCGGCACCTGGGCCTACATGGCGCCTGAACGTTTCCGCAGTGGCGAGAGCGAACCGGCCTCGGACGTCTACGCCTTGGCGTGCGTGCTCTATCAATGTCTGACCGGACATCCGCCCTACCCGGGCGACACCCTGGAACAAGTCGCTGTCGGACACATGGTCGCGCCACCGCCGCGGCCGTCGGAAGACCACAGCACCGTGCCGACGGCTCTGGACCGTGTCGTCGAGATCGGGTTGGCCAAGCAACCCGCCGACCGTTATACCACCACCATCGACATGGCCGCCGCGGCTCAACAAGCGCTGCACACAGACCCGTTCGGTGCCGGCCAGCCTACGCAGCCTGCGCCGACGGCACCGCCGTCCACCGGGAAACCGGGCCGGCGCCGAGGGGTGCTTATCGGCGCCCTTGTCGCCGTCGCGGTACTGGTCGCAGGCGGCATCATCGCGGCCGTGAACATGTCCGGCAACGACAAGTCGACGGCTGCGACACCCACCGCCGCACCGAACACGCCAACCCGCACACCGAACACCGGCCCCTTCACCGGCATCTACCGCGTCGATTTCGGCCGCGCGACGCGGTTGGACGGGGTCGGTGATCCGAACGCGGCGCCGTCGACCGGCACCTACGGGTTGCGCTCGGTGTGCCGCCCGGCAGGCTGCGTCGCAACCGCCTCAAAGTTCAAAGGTGACGTCGCATTCGCACCGACGATGGTGTTCGATCAGGTCGGGCCAAGCTGGCTGGCGGTTGCCCTGGCGCCCAGCCCATGCAAGAACACCACCGTCGACACGTGGCAGGTGTTCACCCTGCAGCCGCAACCCGACGGCTCACTCGCCGGTGAGTTCATCCGGCTCACCCCGAACCAGTGCCAAGAGAAGCGAGCCGTAACCTTCACCCGCACAGGCGATGTCGACGTCGACGCCGACTTCAAGGGCCTTCCGGATCCCGACAAGCTGCCGCCCCGCGTGGTATCGCCCGCCGAAGCGTTGCGCGGCCGGTACCGCATCGCGCGCACGTACTCGGGCATGGGTACCCAACAGCTCGGCGACTCTTCGGTCACCACCTACTGTCTACGCGCAGGCGACCGGTGCATGAGCTACTTCTCCGTCGCCGCAGGAGATCTGCCGCTGATCTTCGAGGGCGGGAATTGGACCTGGAAGGACGAGACGGACGGCCCGTGCCCGAACGGCGACATGTCGCACCTGAGCGCCAATGCGGTGTTCCCGCTGCCGCAGCCACCGCAGAATCCGATCGCGGAATTGCGCGGGCAGGGCACGTGGGTGCAGACGGGATCGTGCGCCGTCAACCTCGACATCAGCGAAACCTTCACGCGCACAGGCGATTGAAGGTTACGGCGGGAACACCTTCTTGATGGTTCCGTCGGGGTTGACCTGCATGTAGCCGGTGCCGGGAGATGCCGAGTGGATCGCCAGTTCGAGGACCCCGCCTTCGGCGCCCGAGACGATCAGGTAGGTCTGGCTGCCGTCAGGGGCACCGAGAGTCTGCGGCGCGCCTGCCAACAGTCCCGCAACCGCATCCGCGTTGAATGCGCTGAGGTCGGCGAGTACATCGAACGACGATGTCGTGGTGTCCGTTCCCCAACTGCTCCACTGGCCGCCCCGGTACATGAAGTCCTGTTCGACGTGGCTGTTGGTCGGCGAAACACGCTCGAGCACAGCATATTCCGGATAGATCACCAACTGGAATCCCATGGTGTCACCGAAGTGGCTGCGCATGGTGTCGAGCAGTCCCTTCAACCCGTCCGCGGTCTGCAGCTGTGACGGTCCGCTCGGTGCGGACTGAGTCGAGGCCGGCGCGGACGTCGGTGCGGTCGAGTTCGTGCTCGGCGGCGAAGGTTTCGTGCTCGGGGCCGACGGCAGCCCCTGTTGGGTCGGCTGGGCCCGCGTTGTCGGCCGATCGGACGAACTCCCGTCCGGCCAGAGGATGACGGCGACGACCGCGATGACGACGACGGCCGCGACGGTGAGGCCGCCGAGAATCCAGACCGCCGGATTCTGCCACCATGCGGACGACGACTGGGGCTGCTGCGGGCTGCCGGGTGGTGACCACGTCGGAGGCGGTCCGGGTGCGCCGTACTGGGTGGGCGCGACACTGGCAGCGTGTGTGCGCGGCCCGGTGTCGGGATACGGGACCGACGCAGGCCAGCCCGGCGCCTGCGGTGCGACGACGGCCGCGGGCGGACTCGGCGATACGGATCCGGCCAGCGCGGCCCGGGCGGCAACCGCCAGGTCTTTCGTCGTCGCGTAGCGCTGGTCGGGGTCCTTGGCCATCCCGATCGCGATGACCTGGTCCATCTGCGGCGGGATCCCGGGTTGCATGGTCGAGGGCCGCGGCGGCGGCATCGTGAGGTGGTTGGTGATCTGACGCTCGAGGCTGTCGCCGGGGAACGGTTGGGACCCGGTCAGACATTCATGCAAGACACACGTCAGCGCATAGATGTCGGCGCGGGCATCGTCGCGGTCGGTGGTAAACCGTTCCGGCGCCATATAAGCCAACGTGCCGATCGTGGCGCCCGTGCTCGTCAGCTTGGTCGCGTCGGCGGCGCGGGCGATACCGAAGTCGATGAGATAGGCGAAATCGTCCTCGGTCACCAGAATGTTCGACGGTTTGACATCACGGTGCACCAACCCGATTCGGTGCGCTGCGCCGAGGGCCGCGGCGATCTGCTCGACGATCGAGACGGCTCGCGGCGGCGGCAGCGGACCGTTGACGACCAGTTCGTTGATGGTCTTGCCGTCGATGAGCCGCATCGTGACGTAGAGCCGGCCGTCGATCTCACCGAAGTCGTGGATCGGCACGATATGCGGTTCGTCCAGGCTGGCCGCGGCCTGTGCTTCGCGGCGGAACCTGGCCTGGTACTGCGCATCGTCGGCGAGGTTGGACGGCAGCACTTTCAGGGCAACCACCCGGTTCATGGCGGTGTCGTAGGCCTTCCAGACCTCGCCCATACCGCCGCGGCCCAGCATCTCCACCAACCGATACCGGCCGAACGGGGTCCCATCCACCGGCTAACCATAAAAGGCAGTGGCCTTAACTGGCAGCAGATCCGTGGTGCACCGAAATTCCCAGCAGACTGACAGCTTGGCCCCTCGCCGCTGCTGACAGGCCGGCCGGATGGCGTTGACGCTGTGAGCGCGGTTCGTTTTCTGACTGGTTCCTGGTAGCGTTTCTACGGCGCTATATCAATCTTGTTGATATACAGCCACACTCGCCGCCGCGCGCGAATGCCGGAGATCGAGCGAGAAACGCAGCCTGGGTAGCGGATTTCGAAAGGTGATTCAGTGAGCCCTCGTTCCGTCGGGAGAACCGTGCTGGCGCGAGTCTGGCTACCGTCGGTGGCCGTCGTCGCCGTCTTGGTGGGTGCGCTGTGCATGTGGAAGGTGCATCAGGCGTCTGCCCCTGGGCCTGTGCTGGCGGTCAACGGCCCGCAGGCGCCAGAAGAGTTCGTGCCCAAACAACTGACCTACGAACTGGACGGCGACCTCGGCGACACAGGGATGCTCTCCTACGTCGACATCGACGGACATCCGCACAAGGTCGACCTCGCGTCGCTGCCGTGGTCGCATACCGAAACCACCACGCTCACCGTCGTCTCCGGCAGCATTTCGGCGCAGGTGCACGGAGGTGAGGTGCACTGCCGGATGCTGGTGAATGGTGTTGTCCGCGACGAACAGTCGGCGACGCGTCAGGACGCCGACGTCACCTGCCGAGTGAAATCGGCGTGAGCGAACACCGCGCCGGTCGACCTGTCTTCGCACGCACGGTTCGACTTCTCGCCATTCCCATCATCGTCTTCTGGGGCCTGGTCGCCGTCTCGACGAACACCTTCATCCCGAAGGTGGAAGACGTGGCCGCCGAACTCGCGGGCCCGATGATTCCGACCTACGCGCCGTCACAGGTGGCGATGCTGCACATCGGCGAGAAGTTCCAGGAGTCCACCTCGACCAGCCTGACCATGGTCGTGTTGGAAGCCGACAGGCCGTTGGACGAGAAGGACCACCAGTACTACGACGACCTGATGCGGCGGTTGAAGAACGACACGCAGCATGTGCAGTACGTAATGGACTTGTGGGGCAAGCCGATAACCGCTGCGGGCGCGCAGAGCGTCGACGGCAAGGCCACCTACGTGCTGCTGCGCCTGGCCGGGGATATCGGGCAGATCGAGGCGAACAGGTCTGTCGACGCCGTCCGGCACATCATCGCGAACGACACACCGCCGCCGGGGCTGAAGGTCTATGTCAGCGGCGCGGCACCGTTGGCGTCGGACACGCTGTCGATCGCCAACGCCAGCCTGAACAACATCACGATCGTCACGATTTTTCTGATCACATTCATGCTGCTGCTCGTCTACCGCTCGGTGAGCACGCTGCTGGTGCCGCTGGCCAGCGTGCTGTTCGAGATGCTGATCGCCAAGGGCGTGGTCGCGACGTTGGGGCATTTCGGCGTCATCCCGCTCTCGTCGTTCGCTATCAACATGGTCGTCTCACTGACGCTGGGCGCAGGCACCGATTACGGCATCTTCCTGCTGGGCCGCTACCACGAAGCCCGGCAGGCCGGCGAGACTCGAGAAGAGGCGTACTACACCGCCTTTCGGGGCGTCTCCCCGATCATCATCGGGTCGGGTCTGACCATCGCGGGCGCCGGTTTCTGCCTGAGTTTCGCGCGACTCGACTACTTCCACACGATGGGCCCTGCGGTCGCGATCGGGATGCTGCTGACCATCTCGGCGGCGCTGACGTTGGGGCCCGCCATCCTGACGGTGGGGAGCATCTTCGGGCTCTTCGACCCGAAACGCGCGGCGAGGGGGCACCTGTACCGCCGGATCGCGGCCAGCGTGGTGCGCTGGCCGGTGCCGATACTGGTGGCCAGTTGCACCGTCGTCCTGCTCGGGGCCATCTTCGTGCCGTCGTATCAGGTGAACTACGACGACCGTCAGTATCAGCCGACGAACGGCCTTGCCAATCAAGGCTTTCAAGCGTCGGACCGGCACTTCCCGCCGAGCAAGCTGTTCAGCGAGATGCTGATGGTCGAGTCGGATCACGACATGCGCAACTCGGCGGATTTCATCTCCCTCGACCGGGTGGCCAAGGCCCTCATCCGAGTACCGGGTGTCGCCATGGTGCAGAGCATCACCAGGCCCCTTGGCCGACCACTCGACCGCGCCACCATCCCCTACCTGTTCACCACGCAGGGCAGCGGAAGCGGTCAACAACTGCCGTTCAACCAAGAGCAGAACGCCGACACCGACGAGCAGGCGCAGATCCAGGCGCACACCATCGAGGTGCTCGGCCAAACCATCGACCTGACCCAGAAACTGTCGGACGACCTGCACGCCACGGTGCTGACCGCGGAGAACCTGCAACAGGTCACCGACATGATCAACGACGACATCTCGAATCTCGACGACTTCATTCGGCCGCTGAAAAACTATTTCTATTGGGAGCCACACTGTTTCGACATCCCGATATGTTGGGCGTTCCGGTCGCTGTTCGACGGACTCGACGGCATCGACGCCCTTGACGTCGAGATCGCCCACACCGTCACCGATCTTCAGGCCGTCGACGCGCTGCTGCCCCAGTTGACCACGCAACTGAAGATCATGCGAGACGATACGCAGGCGCTGCAAGCCGTCATCGTCAACTCGTACGGGCCGGCGCACCTGCAGTCCACGCAGACCGACCAGACCTACGACGACCTGATCAACGTCGGCAACGATTTCGACAAGTCCCGCAGCGACGACTTCTTCTACATGCCGCGAGAGGCGTTCGACAACGACGACGTCAAAACCGGTATGCAACTGCTGATGTCGCCGGACGGCAAGGCGGCCCGCTTCATCGTCACCCACGAGGGCAACGCGATGGGCCCCGAGGGCATCGAACACGTCGACGCCTTTCCGCAAGCCATCCAGATCGCGCTGAAAGAGACGTCGTTGGCGGGCGCGCGGATCTACATCGGGGGCGCGGGCTCCAACAACAAAGACATCAAGCAGTACGCCGCGTCGGATCTGCTCATCGTGGCGATCGCCGCGTTCATCCTGATCTTCCTGATCATGCTGTTCATCACCCGAAGCCTGATCGCCGCGCTGGTCATTCCCGGCACGGTGGCGTTCTCGTTCGCCGGCGCCTTCGGTCTGTCGATTCTGGTGTGGCAGCACCTGGTCGGACTGCACCTGCACTGGCTGGTGCTGCCGATCACGTTCATCATCCTGGTGGCGGTCGGTTCGGACTACAACCTGCTGTTGATCGCGCGGGTGAAAGAAGAATTGGGTGCAGGCATCCACACCGGACTCATCCGCGCGCTGGGAAGCACTGGCGGCGTGGTGACGTCGGCGGGCCTGGTGTTCGCCTTCACCATGCTGGCGATGCTGACCAGCGATCTGCGGACCATCGGTCAGGTCGGCACCACCGTGTGCATCGGCCTGCTCCTCGACACGCTGATCGTGCGTTCGTTCATCGTGCCGTGCATCCTGCGGATCCTGGGGCCGTGGTTCTGGTGGCCGACGCTGGTGCGGTCTCGCCCGCTCCGACAGTCATCGAAAGTCGGAGTGCAGCAATGACTCTCGGCTTGTGGGCGGTGTTGACGATGGTCTCGCTGGCGGCTGTGGTGTTTTTCGCGGCCATTGCGTCCGTGTTCGTGATGCGACTGGTCCGCCGACCGACGCTTCCGATCAGTGAGCAGGTCGGGGGCGTGCCCGCGGTGCTGCGCAAGGTACGCAAGGGTGAACCGTTGACCGAGCAGGAGTTGGTCGTTGCGCGGCAGGCGGTTTCGGATCGCGGATCGTGGATGGCGCTGTGCATTCCCGCGACGATATTCAGCATCGGCTGCTTCTACGTCTTCGGCAGCCTGGAGTACCTGCACGGCGCCACCCCGTCCGAACGCACGTTTCTGGGCGTGATCCCGATGTTCACGTCGACGAACTTGGCGATCCGGATGCTGCGCAGCGCCAGCTTGAGACGGCGCCTGAAGCGCTAGGAGCTCGGGTCGACGAAAGTGGGCCGCTCCCCTGACATTCCGGCGACGACGGCCGCGATCTGGTTGGGCTTGCCGATCAGCGCGGTCTGCAACTGGCTTTCCAGTGCCAGCGCCGCCGCGGCGTCATCGCTGACCCATGTCTGGTCGTACAGGCGCTTGGCCGCGCGGACCGCGTCCGGGGACTTCTGCGAGATCTCCTGCGCCAGTGTCAGTGCGGCGGCCAACGGATCGTCGGCGGTCCTGGTGACCAGCCCGAGGTCGGAACCCTCGCTGCCGGAGACGATGCGGCCGGTGAACGTCAACTCCTTGGCGACGTCGATCGGGACCAGCCGCGGCAGTGTCTGCGTGATGCCCATGTCCGGCACCAGTCCCCACTTGACCTCCATGACGGACAGCTTGGCGTCCGGCGCCGCGATCCGGATGTCGGCGCCCAGCGCGATCTGCAGACCGCCGCCGAAGCAGTTGCCGTGGATCGCGGCGATCACCGGCGCCGGCACCAGCGACCAGTCGTAGGCCACGCGTTGCGCGAGGTTGGCTACCCGACCCTCGTCGCGGCTCAACAGGACGCCGGTGCCCCCTTCACCGGACATGAAACTCGCGACGTCCAGGCCGGAGCAGAAGCTCTTGCCCTCACCGTGCAGCACGACCGCGCGCACGGACGCATCGCCCGCCACCTGCTCAGCGGCGGCCACCAACCCTTCGAACATCGCCCGGTCGAGCGCGTTGTGCTTGTCCGAACGCACCATGGTCACCGTCGCGACGCCGTCGGACCCGATCTGCACACGCACTCTGTCTTCGCTCACGCGTGGCAATCTACCGCTCCGCCCAGGCGGTGCTCCGCGAGTCGCAGCACCGTCGTCCGACGACGTGCCTATCCTCAGCGCATGACCGAGCCCGAGGACGTCGTGGTCATTCACACCGACGGCGGCTGCAGACCCAACCCAGGGCCCGGCGGCTGGGGCGCGGTGCTGCGCCACCGGCACCACGTGCGCGAGATGTTCGGCGGCGAGTCCGACACGACGAGCAACAACCGGATGGAACTGACCGCGCCGATCATGGCGCTGGAGGCGCTGACCCGGCCGGTGTCGGTGCACCTCTACACGGACAGCACGTATGTCCGCAACGGCATCACCAAGTGGGTACGCGGCTGGGAGCGCAGCGGCTGGCAGACCGCCGCCAAACAACCGGTGAAGAACGTCGACCTGTGGCAGCGGCTGCAAGCGGCCTGCGCGCTGCATCGCGTCGAGTGGTTCTGGGTCAAGGGTCACGCGGGGGTCGCGGACAACGAACTCGCCGACAGGCTGGCGTCACGGGGTATGCAGGAAGCGATCGCCCTGTTGGCGACCAAGTGATCAGTGGATTCTGGCGCTGCCGCCGAGGCCGATCTCCAGCACGCTGCCGGTGATCACGCCGGGATCCGTGACGAGGTACATCAGTCCGCGGCTGACATCCTCGGGTTCGATCCATGGCGCAGGGATCGGGTTTCCCTTCATCATCCGGCGGACCAGATCGTCGGGAACGTCGTCGCCGCCCACTGGCTGCACCATCGGGGTGTGCACCGTGGTCGGGCAGATGACGTTGACCGTGATGCCCTCCTTGGCGACCTCCAGGGCCACCGACTTGGCGAGCCCGATGACGCCCCACTTCGTGGCGTTGTAGGCCGCCAGTTCCGGAATGCCCATCCGGCCACCCATCGACGACGTGACGACGATGCGGCCGAACCGCTGCCGTCGCATCACCGGGATCGCGGCGCGCAGCGTGTGGAAGGCGCCCGTCAGGTTGGTGTCCACCAGCTGGCGCCAGATCACGTCGGTGACCTCTTCCAGCGGCCCGGTGCTGACGATCCCGGCGTTGGCCACCACGATGTCGAGACTGCCGAACCGGTTCACCGTCTCCTCGACGGCTGCGGCGACCGCGGCGGGGTCGCGCACATCGGCCGCCAGTGGAAGACAAACGCCGCCAAGCCCTTCCACTTGCTTGGCGGTGTCACGAAGATCGTCCTCGGTGCCGAGCGGATACGTCAGATCAGTCATCGGGGCTGGCGCGTCGGCGATGACGACGTCGGCGCCCTCGGCGGCCAGCGCCAACGCATGTGCGCGGCCCTGCCCCCTGGCCCCTCCGGTGACGAACGCGACCCGACCATCCAGCGCACCCATGGATGATCACCCTAATCCAGGGCGCAGAGCGCACAGCCCATTGCGTTCCGACGCCGACTGCTCAGCAGGGTCAAGCGACGCTGGTCGGCGGCAGCATGCCGTGCGGTGCGGTGCGGCGACGGATGCCGAGATAGAGCAGTGCCGCCACGATGCCCGAGACGAAGTAACTCAGATCCGCACCGCCGAGCGCGTGTCCTACTGGCCCCGTGTAGAAATCGTTGGCCATGAACGGTATTGACACGATCACGCCGACGAGGAGTGCCGCGAGTCCTGCCGCGTTGTAACGGCCGAACACGCCGGTCGGGGTGTAGTAGTTCTCGACGGCGGGTGTGTTGCGTCCTGACCGCTGGACGACGTAGTAGTCGACGATCAGCACCGCAACCCATGGCGTGATGTAGTAGGACAGCACGTGCAGGAAGAGCAGGAAGTTCGCCTGGAACTGGTCCCCGCCGAACACCAAGGCGATGACGAGTCCGATGAGACCGGCGACCGTCACGGTGACCCACTGCGGCAACTTCACGTCGCACGTCAACGAATTCATCGCTCCGCTATAGAGATTGACGGAGTTGTGCGGGATGGCCGACAGCCCGAGCGTGAGCAGGACGACGTAACGCAGCCAGTCCGGTAGCGCGAGACCGAACGTGTCGAGCACATCACCGTCGGGGAGCAGCGTGATGAGTCCCGCGCCCAGGCACATCATCCATGTGGTCGATGCGAACAGACCGGCGGTGGCCGCGGTGAAGATCGACTTCGGGCTGCTGTTCTCCGGCAGGTAGCGGGAGTAGTCCGAAGCGTAGGGAGCCCAGCTCGCGGTGTACCCGAAAACCGCCGTGAAGAGGACAGACCATGCCAGCCAGTAGTCGGTGCCGGACACTGTGGCCGCGGTGCCGGGGCCACCGCCACGGAAGATGAGCACGACCGAGACGACGGTGAGCACGACGATGCTCACGTTGGTGATGACCTTGCCCAGCGTGTGCAGGATCTTGTAGCCGAAGATCCCGATGAGGATGCTGACCGCCGCGACGACCACGACTGTGGCGGCGTACGGGGTGTGCAGCAGGTCGGCAAGCGACTTGGCGCCGAGAACCGTTCCGACGCTGTAGTAGCCGATGCACATCAGGAGCGTGAGGAACGCGGGCAGGTAATTTCCGAAATATCCGAAGGGCGCCCGGCCCATCGGCAGCTGCGGCATTCCGAGCCGCGGGCCCATCACCGCACACAGCCCGGTGACGATGGAGCCCAAGATGTTGGCGAGGACGATCGCGCTGACGCTGCCCGTGAAGCCCAGCCCCAGCGGGCCGCCGCTGGCGCCGAGGTAGATGCCGGCCAGATAGATCACCGGGGCGAAGCGCACCGTGAACTGGTTGCGGGGGTTTCCGTACCGCTGGCTCACCGGGACGTGCGCGATGCCGCGACGCTCGGGCACCAACGTGCTGTCCGGGGATTTCACCGGAGGCGACTGCCCCATCCTGGTGCTGGCCTGCGTGCTTCGGTCGTTCATGCAGTTTCCTCGTTTCCCGAACAGGAAAATTGTGAGGGCCATCACGCTAGGGTCGGCGGGCCCGGATGCACACATGGCCGATAGCCAATGTCGATGGGCGCGCTTTGGCAGGAGGTGCCAAGCGAGGTGTCGCTGCCTTGACTGTGACTCAGATCGCTCCCTAGCATCGATTATCGATAATCAATTGATCGAGAGGGATCTCATGGTCAACGTCAGGAACGTCAGAGGAGGATCGGGGCTCGACCCGATCGTGGACGAGGTCAACGAGATCCTCGACTCGATCTTCGACAACGCCAAGCGCACCAGCGAGGAGTTCTTCGACTCGTTCGCCAAAAACCCGGAGCCCATCATCCTGGCGGAATGGTTGGCCACGAGGGCGTGGCGGGAGATCGACTACGTCTTTCTGCTGAACGAGGAGATCCGCCGTTGGGGTTTGGGTTTCGAGCGCAAGCACATCACGTTGTTGGCCAAACAGGCCTTTCAGGAGGCCGAGCACTACGAAGCGGTCAGCGGTGCGGTGGAGTCGCTTGGCGGCACCGCACCCACGAGTGTGCCTGCGGACTCGCGGATCTGGAGCGAGTTCCTCTGGGAGTGCCTCGACCGCCATCCGCTTGCGGCGGTCGCCGCGTGGAACGCCTCGGAGACGTCGGCAACCGGAAGCCTCGAGCCGACCTTCCTCGCAGCCGAGCGCCACGGATTTGACGAGGTCGTCCGCGTGCACAGGAAGATCGAGATCGACGAGAAGTTCCACGTCGGACTCGGACGGCAGATTCTCGCGCGCTACGCGAAAACGGACGACGACCGAAACGAGATCCTGCGTGCGATGCGCGGGATGCGCGACATCGCTGCGAACATGTTCTCCCCCGAAGCGGCAACCCGACTGCTGACCAGCTAGGGACCTCACCTGAGATGCTCGAAGGTAGGACTCTTCAATCACGCCTGCGGGTTTCGGCAGTCGTCCGCCACGCCGAGGGTGTGCTCGGTCTCGAATTGCGTTCGCCTGACGGGTCACAACTGCCGGAGTGGACTCCCGGCGCGCACATCGAGGTGGAACTGGCGGAAGGAATCGTGCGGCACTACTCGCTGTGCGGAAGTCCGAGCGACCCCTATGTATGGCGGATCGCCGTACTGCGCGAGCGTGCCAGCCGAGGCGGATCGAAGCTGATCCATGACAGTGTGCGGCCGGGCGACGCACTCTCAATCCGAGTGCTGCGCAACAACTTTGCCCTCGTCGACGCCGACCGCTATCTGTTCATCGCAGGAGGTATCGGGATCACCCCGATCCTGCCGATGCTGCACGAAGTGGCGCGCCGCGGCCGACCGTGGTCGCTTGTCTACGGCGGTCGAACCCGCGATTCGATGGCATTCGTCGAGCAGTTGACCGCGGTACCCGGTGGCGACTTGCACGTGATGCCCGAAGACGAGTTCGGCCTCTTGGACCTCGACCGCTTTCTGGGTACGCCTCAGCCTCACACGGCCGTCTACTGCTGCGGACCTGGCCCACTGCTGGATGCCGTTGAGCAGCAATGCAAACGGTGGCCCGCCGGTGCACTGCATGTGGAGCGCTTCGCGCCGCGGGCAGGCGGCACCGACGGTGAGTTCGACGTGCGCCTGGCTTCCACAGGCGACTGTCTGCGCGTGCCCGCCGATCGGACACTTCTCGAAGTCCTCGAAGATGCCGGCTTCGCGATCGACAACTCATGTCGCGCAGGGATATGCGGCACGTGCGAGCTGGCGGTGACGGACGGCATCCCCGAGCACAACGACGACGTGCTGAGCGACGAGGAGAGAGATTCGAACGACGTCATCCTGCCCTGCGTCTCCAGGTCCAAGACTCCCGTGCTGACCGTCGATCTGTAGCGGACATGTCGACACCTGCAGCCATTCGCGGGGAGGTAGCGGGCGCGACTCCGTATCTTCGGACTATGGCCGCGCGTCAACACCCGGTTCTGCACCAAACACTGAGCCATCAGATCCGCGACACGCTGGTGCGTCAAATCGTCTCGGGAGAGTTGGAACCGGGCGAACGACTGGTCGAAACCAAGGTCGCCGCCATGTTCGGCACCAGCCAGGCCCCGGTCCGGGAGGCCCTGCGGGAATTGGAGACCTTCGGACTTGTCGAGATCAGGCCACGGCGCGGCACGTTCGTGAGGTCCTTCGTGCGAGAGACATTGCACGAGAGCTATGTCCTTCGCGCTGCGCTCGAGGAGACGGCGACACGGCTCGTGCTGATGGCTTCGACGGTGCCGTTCGACGAGCTGACCGAGACCGTCGAGCGGATGCGGGGCGCGGCGGGCAGAGACGACACCGACGCTGTGGGTTTGGAAACCGTGGCATTCCACCGACACATCGTGAACGCCGCTGGCAACGAACTCATCAGACGCTCGTGGGAGAACCTGCACATCGAGGCGCGGACGTCAGTGACGATCATGGCGAGCGCACCGGACCTGCACGCCATCGCCGACGATCATCAGGCTCTTCTCGTCTCCTTGACCGACGGCGGTATCGACGCCGCGTGTGAACTGGCGCGCCAGCACCAATGGAACTACGCACAAGTTCCCGGTGACACCGCGCCGAGCTGAGCGGTGTACGTCGGGACACATCAGTGAAAATGCCTAGCACAGTTCAGAACTGACCACTGGACCGCCGACCGGTCCTCAGATCAGCATGGCCAGAGGCCATTCTGCGAGAGGACGACGATGACTGAGTCGATAGCCACTGTTGACCGGCACAAGAGCACGCTGCAGCGGCTGGCCGAATTCGGTCTGACGTTGCCATCCGCCGCAGTTCCAGTAGCCAGCTACGTGCCCGCGGTCCGTGCCGGCAACGTCATCTACACCTCGGGCCAGCTGCCGCTCGATTCCGGCTCGCTCATCCACACCGGCAAGGTCGGATCCGACGTGTCGGTGCATGACGCGACGGTCGCCGCACGGATCTGCACGTTGAACGCCTTGGCTGCGATCGGTACGCTCGCCGACCTCGATTCGATCGTCCGAGTGGTGAAGGTCGTCGGGTTCGTCGCCTCCGCACCGGGATTCAATCAGCAACCGTCGGTGATCAACGGCGCCAGTGATCTGCTGGTCGCCACGTTCGGCAATGCGGGCAAGCACGCACGCTCTGCCATCGGAGTTGCCGAGCTGCCGTTGAATTCACCCGTGGAGGTCGAGATGATCGTCGAAATCCGAAGTACGTGACGTCAAGCCGGGATGACGTCTTCGGACGACTGCGTGTTCAGGTGAGTCACCTGGATGCCGGCGTGTGTCTTGTGCCGGATGTTGATCCCGATCAGAACCGGGGTGAGTCCTTCGAGAAGACGGCTCATTTCGAGCGACCCCGCATCGACGACGCGCAGGCCCGCGATGCGTTGCATTGCGGCGGTGACGACCCGCTTGGCTGCCACATCACCACAGATCAGGGTGTCCTGGTTGAGGGGCTTTGCGAGGTCGCGCAGCGCTGCCGCGCTGATCGTGTGCAAGCCGGACGCCAAGGCCACCCGTTCGTCGATCGCCGACCGGGCCTGCTGGGCGGCGGATCCGTGCCAAGGCTCGACAAGATGCGTGGGGCGTCCTCCGACCGCGGTGGCGAGCGGAACCGTGGTGTCCAGCAACACCTGACCCGCCCGCCACTGGCCCGCAACGGATCTCAGCGTTTCGACGTGGCTGGCGAACGGGACGGCGGCGACGACGAGGCGATCAGCCCGCGCCACCGCTTCGCTGTTCAGGCAGCCGGTGAATGCGCCGCGATCGACGAGTTCGCCGGCCCGTTCGGCGGCCCGCCTGGCGCGGTCGGCGTCACGCGAGCCGAGACAGACGGTGTACCCGGCGACGCCAAGCCGCATCGCAAGGCCGAAACCCAGATTGCCGGTGCCACCGAGAATCGACACGGTCTCGCCTTCGACTGCCGGATGTGCAGGTGGTACCACGCTGGCCGACCTCCTCGACTGTCCGCACGCCGACGTGCTGCGGTTGGACAAACCATAGGAACAGTCGACATGGCGACCCATGGCTGCTCATGCCAAAGAACTTCGAAATAGTTGTCGATCGGAGCTAGGCTTGCCGCCAATGGACACGCCGGACGCCGTGACGCCGGATGCGAGCGGAACACTCACACTCAGCGAATTGCTCGATGACGAGGTGCTGGTCGGCGCCGAGCTCATCGCGGGACGATCAGGGTTGGACCGGCCGATCAGTGCGGTGAACGTGATGACTGTTCCCGATATCGATCGGTGGGTTCGCAAGGATGAGTTTCTGCTCGCGACCGGGTTCCCACTCCCCCGCGACGAGGCGGACCAAGGTCGGTTGCTGACGGATCTGCATCGCCTCGGGCTTGCGGGCATCGGCATCAAACTCGACCGCTACCTCCCCGAACTCGGGCAGGCGATGATCGATGCCGCCGAGCACCTCGGGCTACCGCTCGTCGTCATCCCGGAACGAATACGGTTCGACGACATCCTGACTCGGGCGTTCGCCATCATCGTCAACCGCCAGGCGTCGGCGCTCGCCAAGGCGCAGGAGATCCACCACTCGTTCCTCGCCATCACACTGTCCGGCGGAGGCCTTTCCGAACTCGCGAACAGTCTGTCGGGTCTGCTCGGACAGGCCAGCGTCGTGATCACCGATCAGCAGGGCACGCCGCTGGCGCAAGCAGGTGACGAGGCGCCGTTGGCTGATTTGCACCTCCTGGACGCCGCGCGCGCTGACGTGTTGCATCTAAGCTCGGCCGGGTTGCACACCAACGAAAAGACCGGCACGCGATGGGTTTCGCGCGAGATCCGGGCGGGTCGGCTTCATCACGGTTTCGTCGTCGCCGTCGAGGCACAACGACCGTTCGGTGAGTTCAGCCTGGTAGCGGTCGAACAGGCAGCGGTCGTCGCCGCGCTGGAGGTGACCCGCGACCTCGCGGTCGGCGCGGTTGAGCGACGCTTCTCCTCCAACGCCTTGTTCGAGCTCATTTCGGGCACCGAATCGGAGTCCGATGAATTCGCTTCGCTGGGTTCAGGTTTCGGATGGGACCTCGAACGCGACATCGTCGTGCTCGTGGGCCGCCGCGAGGGCACGACCCACGACGCCGATCCCCCCAAGCGACGGTCCCGGCTGGCGGATGATCGGGCAATCGAGTTCTGGGCGTCGGCGGTACGCGGGAGAGACAGGTCGGCTGCCGCCGCAGGCCTGGGGTCCGAACTGGTGGCGGTGATCGGCGCCGACCAGGATGTCCTCGCCGTCGCCCGGGGCGTCCAGGACGAGGTCGCGCAATTCACCAACGGTCAGTATGCAATTGGCGTCAGCCGACGGTACCCCGGGCCTGCGGGCGTCTCGACGGCCTACCGAGAGGCACGGACTGCGCTGCGTCTCGGACCGCGGGTGTCAGGCGCCAGCGCGGTGACCGCCTACGGCGAGCTCGGCTTGTTCCGGCTGTTGGCACAGGTCGACGACGAGGACCTCCGTGCGTTCGCAGAGGAAACCCTCGGACCCGTTCTCTCCATGAGTGAGCCGGAGCGATCGGAGATGTTCCAGACATTGGACAGCCTGATCGAACACAACATGAACATGGCCGAGGCCGCGCGGCACCTGCACTATCACTACAACACCCTGCGGTATCGGCTGGCCAAACTCGAGCGGCTGCTCGGCCCGTTCAGCACCAGCACTCCGGTGGCCATCCAGGTCGGGGTGGCGATGCAGATCAACGAGATGCAGAAGATCCTCGCGAAGCGGCCGAACTGATGGTCAGTCCGGGCGTACCCGGGAGCTGAGCCGCAACAGGAAGTCGGCGAGGCGGCTGCGGGTGACTGCCCAGATCAGCGGCAGCACTTTGATTTCGCTTCCCCCAGCCGGCCTTTCGGCGGCACGCAGCTTGGGCGCAGCCGTCGCGACGGAGACCGGCCGGCCCGGATGTTGGATGCGGTTGCCGAGCTCTCCTGCGAACTCGACGAACATCTGGTTGGACACGTCGCGTATCCCGCGGCCAAGGGATGCGATCCTGCCCGTCAGGTCGATGTCGGAGATGACGTCGATGCGGCTGCCCGCATCGGCCGGCGCGACGGCCAGCGCGACATGTGCCTTCACAGAACCCGATCCGCGGTTGTCGCGACCGGAAGCGTCGAGCACGATGCGTCGTGAGCCGGCATCCCGCTCGACGACCGAGGCGCGTCCCGCGTAGTTCATCTTCAGCGGACCGATCGCCACCCGCAGCACGCCTTCGTACCGGTCGTCGCCGAGATCATCGACGAGTTCGGCGCCCGGCATGCAGTCCACCACGGCGGCGGTGTCTTGAAGAAACGCCCACACGTCGTCGGGTTGCGCGCCGACTTCGGTTTGGTGCTTGAGCTTCACGCGCTCTTCCCCTTCTCGTGTTCGCGTTGGTCCAGCATGGCGAGGACCCGTTCCGCGGTGATCGGTAGTTCCGTGGGCCTGACACCGATCGCGGCCTCGACCGCGCTGGCGAGGGTGGCCGCGGGCGGCGCGATCGGCGGTTCGCCGATGCCCCTGGCGTTCAGCGGCCCACGGCCCTCACCGCTTTCGACGATGGCGACCTGAATGTCGGGCAGGTCCATCGATGTCGGAATGAGGTAGTCGGCGAACAGCGCCGACAGCGGGTGGCCGGCATCGGTGACACAGTCCTCCGTCAACGCGTAGCCGATGCCCTGCGCGGCACCGCCGATGATCTGGCCCAGCACTCTGGTCGGGTTGATCGCGCGGCCGACGTCGTGACAGGCGGCGTACTTGAGCACCCGGATATCGCCGGTCTCCACATCGACCTCGACCTCGGCAGCATGCGTGCCGAACGTGTAGTCGGGGTAGGTGTGGCCCTGGCCCTTCTGCGGATCGAAGCCGCCTGAGCGGGCGCGCCACGTGTGAAGGACCGACGTGTCCACGCGCGCGTCGTTGGCTGCCCGAACGAGTTCGGGAAGACTCAGCCCGGTTTCGCCGTTCTCGGTGCGTACCATTCCGTCGACCCACACCAGTGCGTCCTCGGGTACCCCGAGTTCCTTCGCGGCGACGGGCGTGAGTTGGTTCCGCAGCTTGCGCGCCGCGCGCAGGATCGCGTTGCCCGACATGTACAACTGGCGGGTTGCGAAGGTGCCGCCTGCCGGCGGAGTGAGTGCGGTGTCGCCGATGTAGACACTGATGTCAGCCAGCGCGACGCCGAGGATCTCCGAGGCAATCTGGCACAGGCTGGCGGCCTGGCCTGCCCCCAGATCGGTTACGCCGCTACGGATCAGCAATGTGCCGTCAGCCTGCAGCGTCACCCACGCGGCGGCGTGATCGCGGAACCAGATGGAGCGGCCATAGGGTTGCATGCCGCATGCGAAGCCTCGCCCGACCACCTTGGACGGACCACTGGGTTGGCTTGGCTCGCCGAGCAGTTCCAGCGCCGTCTGCCGCGTCTCCCCCACCGCGACGGCAGTCGTGATCGGCTCACCGCCGGCCAGCAGGTCACCCTTCTCGATGTAGTTGCGGTCGCGCACCTCCTCGCGGCTGAGGCCCAATTCGGCTGCCAGCGCATCCATTTGGGATTCGTAGCCGAGAGTCACCTGCATTGCGCCGAAGCCGCGGAACGCGCTGGTTGGCACATTGTTGGTGAAGACGGCCCGCGATCGGATGCGGACCACGGGCACCTTGTAGGGGCCTGGCGACAACGCGGCGCCGGCGAACAGCACGCGTGCGCTCAGGCAGGGGTAGGCCCCGGCGTCCCCGACGATGTCGGCATCGAGCGCGAGGATCTTTCCCTCGCGGGTGGCCGCGGTGCGGTAGTGCATGGTGAACGGGTGCCGCTTGGTGCTGGCCAGGATCGATTCCTGGCGCGACCACACCATCCGCGCCGGTCGCCGAGTGCGCCACACCAGCAGCGCGAGATACGGCTCGACGGTCATGTCCTCCTTGCCGCCGAAGCCACCGCCCATGTACGACGCGATGACCCGCACCTGGCTCTGCGGCAGCCCGAGGATCGAAGCGATCTCCACCGCATGCTCGATCACCTGAGTCGAGACCCGCAGCGTCACAACGTCGTTCTCTATCCACCCGACGCCTGCCTCGGTTTCCAGATAGGCGTGTTCGACGGCCTGGCTGCGGTAGGTGCGGTCGATGATTACGTCCGCCTCGGCGAAGGCAGCGTCGATGTCACCGCGTTCGAGATGCCAGTTGACCAGCACGTTGCCCTCGTCGTGCACCAACGGCGCGTCGTCGGCCAGGGCGTCCGCCGTGCTGAAGACGCCGGGCAGTGGCTCGTATTCCACGTCGACGAGATCGGCTGCCTCAGCCGCGGTCTCGGGATCTTCCGCCGCCACCACCGCGACGGGTTCGCCGACATACCGGACCCGGTCGCGGGCAAGCACCGGTTGCTCGACGGTGATCTCGCCGAGCCCACCGCTGGCGTGTTCGACGATCGCGTTGTGCGGAATGTCGGCGGCGGTGAGCACGGCCACCACGCCCTCGAGGCGCTCCGCCGCCGACGTGTCGATCCTGACGATCCTGGCCGGGGCGGTATCGGAACGAACAACCTTGCCGTGGATCATTCCCGGCAGTTTCCAGTCGGCGGCGTACAGCAGCGTGCCGCGCACCTTGTTCACGAAGTCGTGGTGCGCGGGCGACTGTCCCACCACGTGGAAGTCGCGTTCCCGCTCCTCGGGGCCGGAATCGGCGTCGGGATCGAATTCCGCTGGCGCGCCGGGTGGTTCGGTGGTGTCGGGTGTTGTTCCTGGTTCGACGGTCGTCACTGGGCACCTCCCGTCTCTGCCTGCGCGTGCAGGTAGTCCTCTACCGCGTCGACGATGGCCTGGTAGCCGGTACAGCGGCACAGATTGCCGACCAGTTCGTGCCGGATCTCCTCGCGCGTCGCGTCCGGATTGCGTTCGGCCAGTGTGGCCGCTGTCAGCAGCATGCCCGGGGTGCAGAAACCGCACTGGGAGGCGCCGCGTTCGAGGAAGCACTTCTGCAACGGGTGGGCGTCCTCCCGCGGATCCGACCAGCCCCGCAGCGTGACGATTTCATGGCCCTCGGCCTGCACGGCGTATACGCAGCACGCGCTCACCGGATCGCCGTCCATGAGCACAGTGCACGTGCCGCACACGCCTTCAGCGCACCCGTACCGCACGTCCGGCATGCCCAGATCGTCGTGCAGGACATCCAGCAGCGTGCGGTCGTTGCGCACCCACACCTCGTGATCGCGGTTGTTGACGCGTAGCACCACCTGGGTCCGAATCATGGGGTCCGATCCTCCTGAGCGAGCACCTGCTCCAGCAGTCGACGGGCGTGTACGGCGACGAGCCGCCGCCGGTAGTCGGCGGTGCCGTGCAGATCCGTGTCGGGGTCAACTGACGCTGCGATGGCTTGTGCGCTCTCGCGTGCGCGGTCCGGGTTACCGGGGTCGGACAGTGCGGGCACGAGCAGTTCGTCGTCGACGAGCAGCGGGCGGTCGGCGACGCCGCCGAGCACCATCCGGAGTGTGATCGCTCCTGCTGCCGAAGGACGGGCCATGACCGCGACGCTGACGGTGGCGAAATCGGAGTAACGGCGCACGACTTCGTGGAAACCCCAACGACTCTGGCCCGCGACCGGAATGCGTCCCCCGACGATCACCTCGTTCGGTTCCGCCACAGTGGTGAGGTAGGTGAGGAAGAACTCGTCGGCGGGGATGCTCCGTGTCCCTGCGGGGCCTTGCACCAGCACCTCGCCGCCCATCGCCATGGTGACGGCCGCGATCTCACCGGTGGGGTCGGCGTGCGCCAGGGTGCCGCCGAACGTACCCCGGTTGCGCACGCGGACGTTGCCGACGAACTGCACGGCGTGGGCCAGCAGTGGCGCGTGGGTGCGCACCGCGTCGGAGGTCGTCAGAACACGATGGCGGGTGTTGGCGTCGATGACGAGGTGCCCGTCATCGACGTACGGCGCACCGGCCGGGATCGGATTGACGTCGATCAGCGCTTCAGGGAAGGCCAAGCGCAGGTTCAACATCGGGATGAGGCTCTGGCCGCCCGCCAGAATCTTCGCCTCGCCGTTCCACAGCTCCAGCAATTCGACTGCGTCGGACCATGATTCGGCGCGCTGGTACTCGAAGCACGTCGGCGCGGTGCGCCCGCCCTGCGACGGCATCGTCTCGGGTACGGTCATCCCGTCACCTCCCGACCGTTCCGGTCGTCGCCGTTGACGAGGTAGCGGAGCAATTGCAGTTCGGAGTCCTCGATCGGCGCGAGCACCTCGATGTCGTCGTGCACCAGCAATGTGAAACCCGTTGCGTCCTTGACCTGTTCGAGCGTGACACCGGCCTGAAGGGCGCGCACCCGCATCCGGCGGGACTGTGGTTCGAAGTCGAGGAGCGCGAGATCGGTGACCACCCAGCGTGGCCCGCCGAACAGCAGCCAATTCTGGCTCCTGCTGTTGCCCCCGGTCAGGTAGCCCGGGCTGGTGACGAAGTCCACTCGTTCGACGAACCGGCGCGGCTCGTGTTGGGTGACCACGACGACCTGGTTGCACATCGATGCGATGTCGTTGGCTCCGCCAGGGCCGGGCAGGCGCACCGACGGCCGCGCCGGGTCGCCGACGATGCTGGTGTTGACGTTGCCGTACTGGTCGACCTGGGCGACGCCGATGAATCCGTAGTCGAAGAAGCCACGCTGCGCCATCAGGAAGATATCGGTGGCACCGGTGAGCATCTGGGCGCCGACCGCGGCGCGAACTTCGTTGGTCGACGCCGGAAGCTCGCCGGGCAGCAAATCGATTCCGATCATTCCGCCTTCCAGCAGCACCGTCAGCTGCGGCGCCTGACGACGCTTGGCGATCGCCGCGGCAACCAGTGGCTGACCGATGCCCGCGAACAACACCTTGCCGTCTTCGAGTAACCGGCTGGCGGTGATCGTCATGACCTCATCCGGCTTGGCGTCAGGATGCTGCGGCGCAAGCGATCTCGGTTGGATGTCCCGCCCGGTCGACTGATCGGTCACGGAATGGGTCATCTTGGCAACATCTCCTCAGCGGTGCGCCGTAGCGCCCTCAGTCGGTCAGGCTCGATCGAGGCGAGATAAGCGTTGTGGTCGGCGTGCGCCGTCAACTCCGAAGCGTACGACCGCGCTCCGTCGATGCCGTGCGCCTTCACGTTGCCCATGTACGCCGTGAATTCGTCGAGATCGGCCTCGTAGTGGCCGTAGCATTCGTGCGGGTAGGCGCCCATCGGTTGGTGCACCACCGCGTCGACGGCGAATCCCGGTATCACCGTGCGGGCGGGATCACGGCGGATCTGGTCGGTGTCGACGATCTGCTCGGCCGTCACGACGACACGTCGCGCGGACAGCGCGAGATCGGAATCCATCAGCTGGTAACCGTCGATCTGAGCGTTGCCGAGTACGTCCGCACGTTGGACGTGAATCAGTGCCACGTCGGGGTTGAGGCTGGGAACGGCGTTGAGCAACTGCCCGGTGTAGGGGCATTTCACCTTCTCCAGTCCGAGTTGTTGGTCGATGTCGGATCCCAGCATGCTCAGCGTCGGAAGAAACGGCACTCCCATGGCTCCGGCCTTGTAGCGAAGCCCGATGCCCAGATGGCTCCACTCCTCGAAAACCTCGCGGCCGCTTTCGACCAAGTGCCGCACCACCGGTGCCAGACCCCAGCCGTGCCCGATCCCGATCCAGCTTGTCATGATCCGGTCCGCGGCACCGGTCGCCAGCATGAGTTCGGCCTCGAAGCACGACAGCGGCCTCGTCATCGTCAACCCGGTGCGTCCCTGCCGCAGCACCTCGATCAGCAGAGCCATCGGCGTGCGCGCGTGGTTGGTGCCGCCCACCCCGACGACCGCGTCGTTGGGCACGAACCGGCGCACGGCTTCGGCGGCCGTGATCACCTTGTCTTCGCCCGCGCGGTCGAGGCCTTCGAGTTCCCTGCGCGCGGCCGTCACTCCGGGGGTGCTCAACCGACCGCTCATGCCGCACCCACCAGACTGCCCAACAGCGGACGGACCTCGGCGGCGAAGCGTTCCACCTGCTCGGGGTCGTAGGCGTGCGGGACGAGGCAGATCTCGTCGACGCCCGCGTCGAGGTGGGCCGCGATCTGCTCGGCGCAGTCATCCGGGGTTCCGCAGATCGCGCTGTCGGGCGTCGCGTTGCTCCACTCCGGGGTGTCGAAGTACGAGGCCAGCCACGGGCCGGTGCGTGCCTTGGCCTCTTCTTTCGACGAGCCGATGCAGATCGGCAGTTGGTTGAGCGTGTGCAACTCAGCGGGATCGCGGCCTGCTTCCTCGGCGAAACGCCGGATCTTGGCCCAGGATTCGGTGAAGGCCTCGGGTGTGTAGAAGTAGGTCAGCCAGCCATCGCCGAGCGTGGCGGCGCGCTTGAGTACCCGATCGACGTAACCGCCGATCAGCACCTGCGGTCGCGGCTGCGGCTTCGGCAGCATTCGCACCCGGCGGAACGACAGGTCGTCCCAGGAACCCGTCACCTCGTCTTCGGTCCATAGATTCATGCAGATCTCGAGATTGCGTTCGAAGAGTCGCCCCCGACCCTTGAATGGTGTTCCCGTGGCGTCGAATTCACGCTCGTACCAGCCGGCGGCGACACCCAGGCGCAGTCGTCCATTGGAGATCGCCTGGATAGTCGCCGCGGTTTTCGCCAGCAGTGCCGGGTCGCGAATGGGCAGCACGAGCACACCCGTGCCCAATTCGATCGTGGTCGTGTGGCTGGCCAGAACCGCCAGTGTCGTCAGCGCCTCCAGCTGAGGGAAGGGTTGACGGCTGCCGAGGAAGAGGTGATCCCATGCCCACAGTGAGGTGAACCCGAGTTGCTCGGCCCGCGAGGCCGTGGCGAGCAACTCGTCGATCCGGGGGGTCTTCTCGGCCGAGGTGAAATTCTCCACGGCCAGCCCGAAGGTCGCGGACATCGCGCCGTCCTCTCCGTTGCATCTCAGTAGCGTTCAAGGGCTGGTGAGGCGCCAACGTTAGGCGAATCCCGCACCCCGCTCCATGTCATCGACAGCCAACTGGAGCTCCGCTGTTTGTCACCGATCGCCATTACCGAAGACGGTATGGCGCGAAGCGGATGCGCGAGCCGGGAACGGCTTGCGCCGCCGCGTCCACGGCCCGTTCCGGCACCACACCGATGACCGGGTACCCACCGGTCACGGGACGATCCGCCAGGAACAGCGTCGGCCTACCCCTCGTCGGCACCTGTAACGCGCCCAGCACGACGCCCTCGCTGGCCAGTTCCCCGGTTCTGCGCCGCGGCAGATCCGGCCCATCCAGCCTGATCCCGACGCGATCGGTGTCGGAGGTGACGATGAACTCGCCGCAGGCCAGCCGCGCCAGCGCTGCATCAGTGAACCAGTCGTCTCGCGGACCGAGCAGCAGCGGCAGCCGCAACACGCGTGTGCACATACGCGCAGTCGGCGCGAAATCGACTGCAGGCCAATGATCTTGCGCTTCACCGAATTCCAGGACGTCGCCAGGTTGCAGCGGTGGCGTTCCGAGCTGGGCCATGGTGTCCCAGGACATCGAGCCGAGTACCGCCTGGCCGACGAGTCCGCCCCGTACAGCGACGTAGGTGCGCAACCCGTCGGTTGCCGCGCCGATGGTGACGCTGTCGCCTGCGCGCGCCACGAACGCCGCGTTGGGGCCGCACTGTCGGCCCCCGCAACTGATCGGCGTCGGGGCGCCGGTGACCGCGATCAACGCCGGTTCCGCGACGCGGAACGACATGCGGCCAAGGGTGAGCTCGATGCACGGCGCCCCTGGCTGGTTTCCGACCAGCCGGTTCGCCAGGCCGAACGAGGCTCGGTCGGCGGCACCGGATTGCCCGACCCCGAGATGCGCCAGACCGCGTCGGCCACGGTCTTGCAACAAGGCCAGCACTCCGACCGACTCGACAGTGAGCTTGTTCATCGGCCGACGTCGCGGAACTCGACCACCGCCCCTGGCTGCAACACCGTCGGCGGATCCGCGGCGCTGTCCCACAGCACTGCGTCGGTGTGACCAAGGAGTTGCCAGCCGCCCGGAGACGTCCGCGGGTAGACCGACGCGAAACCGCCCGCGATCGCGACGGCACCCGCGGGCACCCGGATGCGCGCTTCGTCGCGCCGCGGCACACGCAACCGAGGATCGCCGCCCACCAGGTAGGCGAACCCGGGAGCGAATCCGCAGAACGCGACGCGCCACGGCGTTCCGGTGTGCGCGGCCACCACCTCGGCGATGGTGAGCCCGGTCAGTCGCGCGATCTCGGCGAGGTCTGCACCGTCGTAACGCACTTCGATGATGTGGCGTGCTTGATCGGCGACGGATTCGGTTGCCGGCCATACGTTTTCCAGCGCCTCACGCAACGCATCGGCGGTGGTGCGCTCCGAGTCGACCGTCACCAGCAGCGTCGACAGTCCCGGGACGACCTCCTGCACTCCCGGCAGGTTCGCCGCGCGGATCGCCGCGGCCCATCGGTGCACCGACCGGTTGTCATCGAGGTCCAGCAGCCAGCCATGTTCGCCGCAGCGCCTCAGCGCGGGCGCACACGCCGGTTCGCGGATCACCGAATCGGGATCAGCTCGATTCCCGCAGCCTCGAGTGCGGCCCGGGTCTTGCGAGCGATGTCCACGGCGCCGGGGGTGTCGCAGTGCACGAGCAGCGCGTCCGCCTTGACGTCGACCTCGCTGCCGTCGTTGGCGGTGAGGTGGCCTTCCTGCACCATCTGCACTGCGCGCGCCGAGGCGGCGTCGGCGTCGGTAAGCAACGCGTTCGGTTCGAGGCGGGATTGCAGCAGGCCCTCCGGTGTGTAGGCCCGGTCGACGAAGGCCTCGGCCACCATTCTCAGCCCGGCCTCTTCGCCGAGCCGCCACACCTCGGTGCCCGGGGAGGCGAGCAACGGCAGATCCCCGCCGAATTCGACGGTGGCGTCCACCAGAGCCTGGGCATGCTCGGTGTTCTTGGTGACGACGGTCCACAGCGCACCGTGCGCGCGCACGAAATCGACCTTGCCGCCTGCCAATCGGGCGAATACCTCCAGTGCACCCATCTGGTACAGCAGGTCGTCACGCAGGTCGGCGCCCGGCATCGCGATGTACCGGCGGCCGAACCCGTGCAGGTCTCGGTAGCTCACCTGAGCGCCGATGGAGACACCGTTCTTCACCGAAAGCGCGCACGTTCGTCGCATGATGCCGGGGTCGCCGCCGTGGAAACCGCAGGCGATGTTGGCACTGGTGACGATTTCCAGCAGAGCATCGTCATCGCCAAGGCTCCAGCGGCCCAATCCCTCACCGATATCCGTCGTCAACGCTACTTGCGGCATAGTCCGAGTATCCCTGCACGCAGGCCATCCGAATAGCTCCGGTCACTGACGCTGATCCGTCACCGAAACTGCCGAGTCGCCGAATCGCCCGTGCAGCGCTTTGCGCACGGCCCGCACCGACGGGTCGTCCGTCCTGGCCTGCCGCGACAGGGCGACCAGCGTGCGCGACCAACCCGTCTCGAACCGCATCAACATCGCGTTCTCGCGCTCCGGCGGCAGCACCAGCCTCGGCAGGATGCTGGCGGCCGCGCCCTGGCGGACCAGCAGCAGCAGCAGGTCGAGGTCGTAGGACTCGTATTGCACCGCCGGACTGAAACCCAGCCCGAGCAGGTGCTGCACCGCCCACGCGCGAGAGGCGGCACCGACAGGTTCCAGCGCCCACGGCAGTGCGCTGGCCGCCGTCGCGAAGTCGCGCCCCCGCAGCAGCGACGCCGCAACCACGGCCTCCAACGGATCGGAGGCGAGCACCTCGCGATGGAGGTGGCGCGGCAGCGTGCCGGTACCGGCCGGATACTCCTCGCTGACGACCAGGTCGAATTCCCCGCTGACCAGCGCGGGCACGGCGATTTCCGGCTCGGATTCGACGAGTTCGACCCGCAGTCCGGGGTGCCGGCGCTGGCAGTCGAGCAGCGCGGGCACCAGTGTGCGAGCCGCGCTGCCGAACGCCGCGACCCGGCACGTGCCCGTCGGGGGTTCCTCCCCGGAGCGCAGTTCGGCCTGCGCACGTTCCAGCGAGGCGAGTATGTCGGCGCCCCGGTCGGCGAGCCGATGCCCCGCCTCGGTGAGGCGAACACCCCGGCCGATCCTCTCCAGCAGCGGCGCTCCTGCCTCACGCTCGAGAAGCGCAAGCTGCTGCGAGATACCCGACGGGCTCATGTGCAGCGCTTCGGCGACCGCGGCGATCGTGCCGCGGTGGCTCAACTCGACCAGAAAGCGCAGGCGCCGGACGTCCAACATCACCCGATACTAGAAAACCTTCAGTTTCGCTGCCGGGTCGACGGCAGGAATCGGCGGTGTTGCCGTCGCCTCGACATGCCTAGTGTTCGGACCTAGGAGGTGCGCCGTGCTGACGACCGAACCGTTCTTGCTCAACCCGCGGTGGTCCCCGGGAGGTGCCGCCGAGACCCGCCGGACCGACGAGATCCGCCGGTTCCACGAGAGCCTTCCCGACTACGCCGTCACTCGATTGGCATCGCTGCCGTCGCTGGCCGCCGAACTCGACCTGCGCTCGGTACTCGTCAAGGACGAGTCGCTGCGATTGGGGCTACCGGCGTTCAAGATGCTCGGCGCGTCATGGGCGGTACACGTCGCGTTGCGGTCGACCGACCGAACTCGGCCGCGGCTGATCACCGCGACGGACGGCAATCATGGTCGCGCCGTCGCTCGGACGGCCAAACACCTCGGCCTGAGTGCCACCATCGTTGTACCGCAAGGCGTTTCGGACGTCGCGATCGCGCTGATCCGGTCCGAGGGCGCCGACGTGCGCATCGTCGACATGCCGTACGACGACGCGGTGCGCCACGCGGCCGACTTGGCCGACGGCGATCGGGACGCATTGCTCGTCCAGGACACGTCCTGGCCCGGTTACGAGGACGTGCCGCAATGGATCGTCGACGGCTACGCAACCCTGTTCGACGAAGCCGCCGACCAGGCCGCAGCGCTTGGCGCCGACATCGATCTCATCGTGGTACCGGCCGGCGTCGGGTCGCTGGCGCATGCCGCTGTGCTCTTCTCGCGGTCCCGGACGAATTGTCGGGTCGTCGCGGTCGAACCCGACGTGGCCGACTGTGTGCGCGCCAGCCTGGCCGCAGGCGCGCTGGCGTCGGTGCCGACCGGTGAGACGAGCATGGCTGGACTGAACTGCGGCACACCGTCCTACCTCGCGTGGCCAGACCTCGTCACGGGACTGGCGGGCGCGGTCGCCGTCGACGACCGGGCGGCCGCGACCGCCGTGGACGAACTCGCCGCGCACGGCGTCGATGCGGGACCGTGCGGCGCGGCGTCGTTGGCCGGACTGCGGATTCTGGCTGCCGAACCCGCCCGGTCGCATCTGCGCCTTGGTCCGGAATCGTCTGTGCTGCTGCTCAATACGGAGGGATCCGGGTCAGCCTCGTAGCGACCGGACGACCGCGGGAAGCTCCTTCAACGACACGCCCGGCCGGCCGACGTAGACCGTCGACATGCCCATCTCACGCGGGCCCACCACATCGGCCTCCCAGTTGTCGCCGACGAACACCACGTCGGCCGCCGTCGTGCCGTAGCTCTTCAGCGCCGCGTCGAAGATGCCGCGGTGCGGTTTGCGCCAACCGACGTCCACCGACGTGATCACACGGTCGATGGCCCGATGCAGGCCGAAGCGCCGAACCAGGCCCTGGACCAAGCCGGGGGCGTGTGTGTTGCTGACGACGGCCAGCGTGTGATCCGACGCGAGATCGCTCACGCAGTCGACGGCGTGTGCGGCGGGGACCACGCCGGCCGACCAGGCGTCAAGATATTCAGCGATCAATGTCTCGATGGCGTTCGCGGGTAGTGACGGCGAACCGATTGCACGCCAATATCTTCGGGCGACCTGGTACATCGAGAACTCCCGACCCGAACGGGCAGCCTCGGCGTCGAGGGTGTCCCAGGCGTGTTGCCAGTGGGCGTCCGACGCGGCTTCCGACAGGTCCGACTCGGCGCGGCGCGCGAACGCCAACGGCGCGTTGTAGCGCGGAAAAATCGACGGGTCGTAGTCGACGAGGGTGCCGAAGAAGTCGAAGAACACGTACCTGGGGATCTGACTGCACCTCCTTGTGACCAACGTCGCCCGTTATCAAGTTGGAGACACGGTCCACGGTACGAGACGATCAAAGGGTGTGTTTTTCAGCTGGCCGCAATGCGACGGCGACGCCGTGATGGGTCATGGTCGCAGGTGGTGGCTGTTGAGAGCATTCACCAGCAATCCCCTTACCCGGCGTATCGATCGGGTGGAGGGCTGGGCGGTCGGCGTCGCCATGACGGTGGTGATCGGTGCGGTTCCGGTTTCCGTCGACTTCGCGCAGACGATGCAGGCCTCAGAGGCTAAGACGATCGAGGCCGCCGCGGCGACGCGGCATATCGTCGACGCCGTCGCCGTCGCCCCCAGCGAGGCGAAAACCCGGGGCACGGCGACCACGTACTGGGCCCGCCTGCAATGGTTCGACAGATCTGCCACGCACGAGGACACCGTCAAGGTTCCGCATCCCATGAAGGCCGGGGACCGGACTCCGGTCTGGGAGACCGACGCCGGCGATCTCACCGCCGCGCCGCGCACCGCGGCCGATGCCCGGGCGGGCGGCATCGGCGCGGGATTGATGCTGTGGCTGATGGTCGCGGCCCTGACAGGCTGGGCGGTGTCGTTGCTCCGCCGCCTTTTTGACCGCCTGCGATACCGCGGCTGGGACCGCGACATTCAGGTTCTGGTCGGTTACGGCGACGGATCAAACGCACACAACTCGTAGCCGTCACCCGTTGGACTGAATACACCGGTCTGTGATCGCGTTCGGTTTTAGCGGGTAGGCGTAAGCGTCGAACGGGAGACCGATGACACGTGTGTTCAGGGTGGCCGCCGCGTGCCTCGCGCTGGCCGCAGCGGCAACGATCACGATGACCGTCGGCGCCAAGGCCGAACCGAGCACGCCTGCACCACCACTGCCGGTGTTCACCCCGACACCGACCAACTGGGGACCAAACTTCGCGTTCCCCAACAATCTTCATCAGCGGCAGGTCACCGATGCCGACATCACCGCGGAGCGCGAGATGTGTGAATGGTTCAACGCCCAGTTCGACATCCTGATGGATCAGATCAGCACCTTCAACGCCAATCTCGCTGCCGCCCACGATGACTACACCGCACCTGACATACAGCAACAAGCCGACGCAGTCACCGCCAACATCGATCAGTCGGAGGACTATCTCGCCCCTCGGGCTCGGGCGTTCAATCGGGAAGAAGACTGCGATTCCGACAACAACTGCAGTACCTATATCCCGATCTACAAAGGCGATACCTTCGTACACGTCTGGCAGCAACAATCCAACATCAGCACCAGCATCAAGAACCACAACCCCTCGGCGATCAACAACATCTCCATCGGACTGACCAACTTGTACGCCAATGGCATCCGGGGCTCAGGAGTGTGCGCCTGACTTGCCCGACATTGTTGGGATCGGTAGCAAACGCGAAACCGTGTACTCGACGTCAGTCAACGCGCCATACTGGCGCGCAACGAAGGGACTGACGATGAACAGAACCGCACGGCTCGCGTCGACTGTCGTCGCGGCTAGCGCCGTAGCGGCGGCCGGTCTGACGCTCGGTGTGGGTGTGGCACAAGCCGACACCTGGTGTCCGGGACAGGCTCTGCCATTCCCGATGATTCGGTGGGACATGAACATGTGCCACACCTGGTATGCGGTCCCCTCTGGTCAGGGCAACGTGAAAATGGTTGCGCTGAACGGGGATCCGATCGACAGCTGGATTCTTGCGGACGCTCCGGCGCCGGTGTTCGCACCGCCGCCTCCGCCGTCCGGGCCGCCGCCCGGCACACCGTTCTGCAGCCCACGCGGGGCGCTGATCATCATCCCGCCGATCTGCGATGAGATCGGTGTTGATTGGCCGCCCGGCTCGCTGCGGGACTAGTAAAGACCCTGAGCCCGAAGGTCGGTGAGCATGGCCGTGACAGCCGCGATGATGTCGGCGTCGGGGCTGTGGAAGCGTCGACCCAGGGCCTGGAGCGCGGTGTCGATGCGCTGACACAGCGCGCGATAGGCGTCGTGGGCGGCGGCGGGGTAGCCGGCGGCGGTTTCCGAATGGGATTGGTCGGAGTACCAAGCCGATAGGTTGGCCAATTCACGAGAAAGCTCCTTGGCCTGCTCCTGCACCTTCCATACGAGATTGCGGGTGAACTCGAGATCGGGCACGAAGTGCGATTCCCCGTCCTCGGCCAGCCCGACCTCGAGCACGTAATCGATTTGGTAGAGCGCGTCGATCGTGGTTTCCACAGATCCGATCCGGGTGCGCACCTCCATCGGTGGGACGGGAATCGTCAACAGTTGAGTCGACACTTCGGCTCGTGCCCACCGCTCCATATCGCTGGCATGGGCCTGCCAACGCGCGACTTCGGCGTCTGCGGCCTCCCGCGCGGCGGCGATCTCGGCGGCTGCGGCTTCGCGGGCGGCAGCGATGTCAGCGCTCGCTTTCCCTTGCGCCGCAGCCACTTCGGCGGCCGAATCCGAGCGCACCTTCTCCAGTTCGCCGCGCACCCGCTGTACCGCTTCCTCCCCCGTCGCTCGTTCGGCGGTCCGTTCGGTGGTCCGTTCCGCCGCACGGGCCTCCGCGGCTTTGACCTTCTCCTCGGCCGCGGCGACTTCGGCAGCCGTCTGCGCGCGGACCTGTTCGATCTCGGCCTGCAGTTGCTGCACGGTTTTCTCCGCCGCGGCCCGTTCGGTGGTCCGTTCGGTGGTCCGCTCCGCCGCACGGGCCTCCGCGGCTCGGACCTTCTCCTCGGCGGCCGCCACGTCGGCAGCCGCCTGTGCGCGGATCCGTTCGATCTCGGCCTGCAGTTGCTGCCTGGCGCGTTGTTCGGCCTCCCGCTCCGCTGCCCGCTCGGCGTCCTTGCGCGCGGCCTCGGCCTCCACCGCGCGGACCCGCTCACGCGCCGCCGCGGCCATACGCGCGGACTCTGTGGCTTCCTCACGAGCCAGCGAGGCCGACGCCTCGGCGTCCAGCCTGCCCTGATAGGCCTGTCGGGCGTGCTCCTCGGCGACCCGGCGTTGGTGGTCGGCATCGACGAGTTGCATCGGCAGCGACCGGCGCGGCACGGGTGGCCCATTGCGTTGACGATGTTGGACGAGTTCGTGCTCGGTCATGTTCGCCAGTGCGACTGTTTCGGCGCGCGGTTGTATGCCCAACCGCTCGGCGGCCGCGACCGACTCCGCGGCCGCCCGTCGTGTCACTGCCGCCCACCGGTCGGCGTCGAGGTCTTCGATGTGTTGCCTGGTGGTCGTCATCGGCGCCGTCGTCCTCCCCGGCTCTCCGGCACAGGTTCGGAAGTTGTTGCTGCGGAGGGCTTTTCGACGGGTTTGTTGTCATGCTTGCCGTCGGGTGTCGGCGTCTTCGCGATGTCGGATACGGGACCGGCCTGCTGTGCCAGCACCAGCAGCAGCTGCTCCTGGTACACCGCGACGGCCTTGGCGAGCGTCTCATCACCGAGGCGCTCGGCTTCGCGCAGCAGCCCGCCCAGCAGTTCGAGGGTCACCGCGGGTCCGAGGCCAAGGGTGGCGCCCTCGCTGGCGGCCGGTTCGATGCCTGCTGTGTCGACCACCCACTGCCAGCGCTCCCAGGCCAGGGCGTTCGCGGCGTCATCACGTGCCTGCTCCTGGCGGCGTTCTTCCTGCTCACGCTGCTGCTCGAAGCGTAGCCTGGCGCGTCGAGACGCGTAGAGCACGGCACCCGCTGTGATGATCGCCGCCAACAGCGCGACTACGCCGGCGAAGCCAGGCGAGACCACGAAGTCCCGCGCCGGTAGATCCCCTAGAACACCTGCTCGCAGAACATGGTTCACCGTGCCAGTCTCGCATTGCGGCAGCCTGTGCGCCGACGGCAATCCCATCGGCTGTCGCTTGGCAAGCGCTGTGACAAGTCAGCGAGCATCGCGGGTTCCCACCAGTCACTGCGGCAACTTCAGTCACCACAGCTAACACAGCCAACAGCATTGGTTGCGAAAGCAACCTCAGCTTGTCGGAGTAGCTTGCTATGTTTCCTTCTGTGTCGGGGAAGGAAAAACGATGATTCTGAGATTTGCTTGTTACCGCAGCGGTAGTCACTGCTACGACCGTTGGAATGGCACCATTGGCAAACGCAGATGTGAACCCTGGCTGCCAAAATGACTTGTGGGGATTCCTGGGCAGCCAAACGCGCACCATCTGCGACGGGCCGCGGGCCGCCGACGGGAGTTGGATCCGGTATCGCATGGTGTGGGTGCCCGCGCACAACGTGCCACTTCGCACCAGTTGCAGCAGCTACAGCTGCACCACCACCGGCGGCTACTTCCAGGAGGAGCAGGTCTTCGAAAAGGTGAAGTATCCGGTAACCGACGACACCGTGGTCCCCGGTGAACCCGGCTGGCTGCCGCCGACTTACACCGACCCCGGTGGATTCACGCCAATCAACTTCAACTGAAACCTGCTTGGCCGACCTGCGAAACACCGGCTGACCCCAAACTGCCAGAAGCAGGTGGACGGCAGCTGTGCGACCACGAGGCGCTAGGCCAAAGAAACCTATGCGCGCGACCCCACGCGGCACTGCAATCGACGACGATGTACGTATGCCCGTTACGGTGGGACCCTGTTGACGGAACTCTGGGGCACGCTCATCGCGGTCGCGGTCGGCCTTGTCATCTTCTGGGTCGCGCTGCTGATCGCTCTTGCGGCGGCACGGCCGAAGAACATGAGCGTGACGGAGTCGCTACGGCTGCTACCCGACATGGTGGTCCTGCTGCGGCGCCTCGCCGCCGATCCGCAACTGCCGCGCGGTGTCCGGGTCCGTCTGCTCTTGATGCTGCTCTATCTGATCATGCCGATCGACGTCGTACCGGACTTCATCCCCGTCCTCGGCTACGCCGACGACGCGATCGTCGTCGTCGTCGCCCTGCGCTCTGCCGCACGCCGAGCCGGACCCGACGCCCTCGACAAGCACTGGCCCGGCACTCCCGATGGACTGCACGCCGTCCGACGCCTCACCGGCCTACCCGAAGCCTGACACCAATCGTGTTGGCCGTCCTCAGTATTGGTGAACCTCGCAGCCGCAGTACATGTTCCGGCACGTGTAGCAGCCGGGCATGCCCTTACAGCGCGGGCAGCCCGAGCAGTTCACCGGCTCGGTGTGTCGGGCATCGTTGAGGGCCAGGTATGACTCGCCACAGTGGTAGCACGGTGGGCGGGCGGTGTCGCGATCCTGTTCTGAGGCAATGCCATTCGGCCTCACGCCCGGACCACCATCAGGATGGACAACCCCATGAGCACCACGCCGCCGAACAGATCCGTGCGGATCCGCACCTTGCTGGCGGCGAGTCTGCCCAACGTGAAGCCAACTCCGGACATGATCAGGGTGGCCGACCCGCACACCACGGCGACAAGCCACGGCGTCGCGCCCACCACGCCGAGGCTGGCCCCGGCGAAGAGGTTGTCCAGGCTCAGCGGCAACGGCATCCCGAGGATCGCCACCGGATGGTCGAGGTCACCGGCTTCGTCGGTCCGGATGGCGTGGATCACCAGATAGAGCGCATAGGCGCCCAGCGCGGCCGCCCCGATGTACTCCGCCGTGTCGCCGATGCGGTCGCCGACGAGGTTGCCGAGGTAGACACCGATCAGCGGCGCCAATGCGTCAAAGAAGCTGAACACGAAGGCGGCCTGGACGATTCGGCGCCACGGTGGCTTGGTCGTCCCCAGCCCGATGGACGACTGGAGGTTGTCCAAACTGAGCACGAACGCGATCGGGATCAGCGCGAACAGCGAGTTCATGCCCCCACCCCCGGCGCCGCGAGCGACCCCTTGCGGCCCGGATTCGGCCGCGGAATCAGCACGCCGGCCGTACGTTTCGGGTCGTTGGCCTCGGCCACCGCGGCCGCGACGAGCCCGTGGTCGGCGGAGAGGTGGCAGACGGGGTCGGTGCGGGCAGCGTCGCCGGTGAGCGCGAACGCCTGACACCGGCAGCCGCCGAAGTCGATGCTCCTACGTTCGCAACTGCGGCACGGATCCGGCAGCCACTCTTCGCCGCGGAACCGTGTGAACAACGGCGACTCGGCCCAGATCCACTCGAGAGTGTGTTCGCGCACACTGGCCCGAGGCAACTCGTTGCCGCGGACCAGTTCCTGGGCGGCCGGGCACGGTAGCGCATCACCGTTGGGCACCACCGTGAGCTGGCGGCGGGCCCAGCCGTCCATACAGGGCTTGGGGTACCGGCTGTAGTAATCGGGGATGACGTAGATGATCTCCATTCGGTCCCCGAGCCGCTCCTTGGCGGCCAGGACGACCGACTGCGATTGCCGCAGCTGGTCTCTGCTCGGTAGCAACTCGGCTCGGTTGGTCCCCGCCCAGCCGTAGTACTGCGTGTTGGCGAGCTCGATCCGGTCGGCGTCCAGATCCTCGGCCATGTCGAGGATTTCGCCGATCCGGTCGATGTTCATGCGGTGCAGGACGACGTTGAGGGTGAGTGGCCAACCGAGCTTCTTCACCAGCCGCGCGGCCACCAACTTGCGTTCGAACGATGCAGTGCCCGCGATCCGGTCGGACACGGCCTTTTCGTCGGCCTGAATGCTGACCTGCACGTGGTCGAGTCCCGCGTCACGCAGTTGTTCCGCGCGACGGGTGGAGAAGCCCAGCCCACTGGTGATCAGATTCGTGTACAGCCCAAGCTCATTGGCGTACCCCACCAGCTCGACGATGTCGTGACGCTGCATCGGCTCTCCGCCGGAGAGGTGCACCTGCAGCACGCCGAGTTCGGCGGCCTCGACAAGAACCCGATGCCATTCCTGGGTCGTCAACTCATCGCGATACTCGTCGAGCGCAAGCGGATTGGAGCAGTAGGGGCAGTGCAGCGGGCAGGCGTAGGTGAGCTCGGCGAGCAATGCGAACGGTCTATCCATGATTTACCTCCATGCCGTGTTTGGCGACGAGATCTGCCACGAACCGGCCGACTTCCCCGTTGATGCGCGCATCGGCGACCTGGCCGTACCGACTCTGCAGTTCGGACTGGATCTCGGCGACGGTCCGCCGGCCGTCGCACAGCTTTACGATCGCGGCGCCGGTGTCGTTGACGACCCAGACTGTTTCCGGCGACAGCAGCGCGTGTTGTCCGCGCGCCGCGTCATACCTCATCCGGACATGCGGCGCCAGGCGGGGCCGCGCGGAGTCATCGATGTGTGCCATAGGCCTGGTCGATGGCGTCAAGCATGCTCCACAGCACGTCGCACTTGAAGGACAGCGCCGCGAGCGCCGCTGCCTGCGTCTCTTCCGTGGTGCAGTGCTTGCGCACCACTTCGAGACCGTGTTCGGAGTCTTTGGGCGCCTGGGTAATTCGCGACCGGAAGTAGGCGAGCTCGTGAGGGTCGATCCAGGTGTAGTGACGTTCGAATGCCGCAAGCCGGTCGGCCATCAGGTCAGGCGCGAAAAGCTCGGTCAGAGAGGAGGCGACCGCCTCGACCCAGGGCCGGGTCCGCGTGAATGTGACGTAGGCATCGACGGCGAAGCGCACGCCTGGGAGCAGGTGCCGTTCATCCTCGATCTCGTCGCGGGTCAGGCCGACCGCCTCGCCGAGACGCAGCCACGACTCGATCCCTCCGGATCCTTCGGTTGTGCCGTCGTGGTCGATGATGCGCTGGACCCACCGGCGGCGCACCTCCCTGTCCGGGCAACTGCTGAGAATCGCGCCGTCCTTCCGAGGGATGTTCGCCTGGTAATAAAAGCGATTGGCGACCCAACCCCGGATCTCCTCACGACTCGATCCGCCCTCGTTCATCCGCCGATGGAACGGATGCTGGTGGTGGTAGTGCTTGGCGTGCGCACGCAGCGCTTCCTCGAATTCATCGGGCCCCAACGGTTTTGTCATTTCGCTCCTCAAATCTGCAACTCCAGCCCGTCCTTGGCGACCTCCATGCCATGCCGGTCGAGGATCCGCCGCTCCGGAGAATCCTCGAGCAGGATCGGATTGGTGTTGTTGATGTGGATGTAGACCTTGCGGTCGATAGGCAGCGGCGACAACAGCTTCAGGCTGCCGACGGGACCGTCGATCGGCACATGCCCCATATCGCGTGAGGTCTTGCTTGCCAGACCGAGACGAGGCATCTCGTCGTCCCGCCAACAGGTCCCGTCGATCAGCAATACGGAACAGTCGGCCAGTTCGTCGAGCACGTCGGGGGTGAGTTGCTGCACGCACGGCAGGTAGACCAGGCTTCGGCCACTGTGGGTGTCGGTGATGCGATAGCCAACGACTCGGCCATGGGCCGCCGCCGCGGGGAACCGCATCGGCTTGTCGGTGGCAACGTTGAACGCCCGATACGACAACCTATTTGGCCCATCGCCGAGTGGTACCTCGGCACCGGGCAGCACCGGTTGCCACTTCACCGGGCAGTACGCCTCGAGCGTCCTCAGTACCCCGGACCCAGTGGTCAGAGTTTCGTGCACCGATTCGGTTGCATGCACCTCGAGGCCGCGGCCCTCCCGCATCAACAGCAGGCCGAGCGTGTGGTCGAGTTCAGCGTCGGTGAGCAATACCGCCTTCAGCCGGACCACCCGACCATCGTCGGGATGCAGGTCGCCGAAGCTCTCGATCTGTGACTGGATGTCCGGTGAGGCGTTGAACAGGAACCAGTGCTTCCGGTCGGCGCTGACTGCGATCGACGACTGGGAGCGTGGAACAGCGGGCCGCGAACCGGTCCGCACCGCGCGACACCCCGGGCAGGTGCAGTTCCACTGGGGGAACCCTCCGCCCGCTGCCGAGCCCAACACTCGCACCCACACGACAGATCTGTTCCTCCACGGGCCGCCGATGGGGCGTCGGGTCGAAAAACCCGGCGCCCCATCGTGATCGACTAGTTGACGTCGCCCCAAATGGCCGCATAGGCGGTCACTTCGGCGGACACCCGGATCTGCGTGACCGTTGGGGACTCCCACTTCTGCATCGTGCCGTCAGCGTTCTGTCGTTCCATGGTTTCCTCTTTCTTTCGGTTTTCGGATTCAGTCGGGCAGGCAGAATGCGATCAGCGCGCTGCCGTGACCCGCGCCGAGCATGCCGGGGATGATGCCCTCCAACCAGCCACCCCAGCCGACCGGCACCACGACGTACTGCTTGCCGTCGACCATGTAGGTGGACGAACTGCCGTGATGCCCACTGCCGCAGTTGAACTCCCACAGCTTCTCGCCGGTCTGGGCGTGCAATGCGGCGAACTCACCGGTCGGTGTGCCGGCGAACACCACGTCGCCCGCGGTGGCCAGGACCGACGCGGCCATCGGGTAGTCGAGCCGCCAACGCCACTTCTCCTCACCGTGCGAGTCGAAAGCGCTGACCGAACCGGCCATGTCGTCGATGTCCACCTGGACCGCGGCACCCCAGTACGGGATGCCTTCCCGGAATTCGCGGCGACGACGGGTGGCGGTGGCGCCCACGTCGGCGACGGGGACGTAGAACATGTCCGTCTTCGGGCTGTAGGCCGCGTGCGTCCACTCTTTCGCGCCAGCCGGGCCGGGGTAGAAGTGGACGGGCTCGCCCTCCTTGTCCGGGTACTTGCGCGGAGTCACCTTGCCGTCGCGGGTGATAACGCCCCAGTCGATCCGGTCCACGAAGGGTGTGACGTGCTGCAGCTCACCGTTGGTGCGGTCCAGCACGAAGAAGTAGCCGTTCTTGTCGAAGTGTCCGAGCAGCTTCTTGCCGTCGCGTTCGAACAGCGTCATCTCCATCGTGGAGTCGTAGTCCCACAGGTCGTGCGGCGTGAACTGGTAGTGCCACTTGATCTCACCGGTGTCGACGTCGAGCGCGACGACGCTGTCGGTGTAGAGGTTGTCGCCCTCCCGCACGGCACCGTCGAAGTCGGGGGCCGGGTTGCCGGTGCCCGCGTAGTACAGGTTCGTCTCGGGGTCGTACGTGCCGGTGACCCAGTGGTTGGCGCCACCGCGGGCCCATGCCTCACCATCGGCGGGCCAGGTCTCCGAGCCCGGCTCGCCCGGCTTCGGCACGGTGTAGGTCCGCCACAGGTGCTCGCCGGTGTTGAGGTCCCAGCAGTCGATGTGGCCACGCACACCGAACTCGCCGCCGGCACTGCCGGTGATGAGCGTGTTCTTGACGACCAGGGGAGCAAGAGAGGCGCTCTCCCCCGCACGCACGTCGCCGATCGTCTTCTCCCAGACCTTCTCTCCGGTCGAGGCGTTCAGCGCGATCAGGTGCGCGTTGGGCGTCACGAAGTAGACGTTGCCGTTGGCGACCGCGCAGCCACGGTTGACGTTGCCGCAGCAGAGCGACACGTCGAACGGCACCGCGTGCTTGTAACGCCAGAGCTGCTGGCCGGTCTTGGCGTCGAGCGCCCAGAACCAGCCGTCCCAGCCGGTGACGAACATGACGCCGTCGACCACGATCGGAGTGGTCTCGAACGCATAGGTCGACGCACCCGCCATGTGCCCGGAGGCGCCGGCCTGGAAGACCCACGCCGGACCGATGCGTTTGACGTTCTCGGTGTTGATCTGGTCAAGCAGGCTGTAGCGCTTACCGTCGTAGGCACCGTAGTAGGTGAGCCAGTTGTGGGACTCCGACCGCGCGTTGAGCAGACGCTCGTAGTTGACGTCGGTCACCACCGCGGGTGCACTGTTGGGGATGGGGCTCAGCGCCGACTGGTTGATCGCCTCGCCGGCGTCTACGTATTCGATTGTCATCCTTGGTTTTCCTCCTACGGACGCGGCTGATCGGGACGATCGAGACGGGCTTCCGGCGGCACCTCGCCGAGCACGACGATGGCGGCAGTCAGTCCCCGGCCTTCGTCATTGCCGCCGGGTGAGCTGTACCAGTAGTAGCCCGGGCCATCCAGGTTCAGCTTCGCGCGGCCCTTCGAGTGGTTGAGCAGCCAGAGGAACTTCCGGTCACCGTTGCTCGGGAACAATGCCGCGTGCGTGTTCTTGTCGTCGTTGATGACCGTAAGCTCGAGATCACCACCGTGCGGCATGACCAGAATCGCAGGATCCCAGGCGATTTCGTCCTCCTTGATCCGGATCGTGGCCTCCATGGTGCCGTCGGCCCGCTCGGTGGCTTCAGCTATGGAGCCAGTACCCAGAACGCGGCCAAGGGCCGCGTGGTTCTGTTTATCCAAGCCGAGCTCACGCAGTAGGTCGGCTCGTTCCTCAGCGATCGTCATTGGATCTGACCTCCTTCTCAGAGACATCTCCCCGTGGTGTGCGAAAGCCATTCAGCGACGTATTTGATTGGCTGCGTTCGCTTTCACTCCCTTTGCACCTTCGGGAATGTTGGGGTGGACTAACTATTCAGGTTCTGATTTGTTGCGAAATCCTAGACATCACAGAGCAATTCGCTGGCTCGGGAGTCTGGTTCGAGCCTGCGACATTGAATACCTTATGCCGGTTGATCTTGTGCGTACAGGCATGACCGCCAGACCGTCACACGGTGCCGTTCATCCGTCGAAATGCGCCGCTCGTACTCAGGCGTGACCGAACATGTCGAGGTTCATCACCTTGTCCCACGCTGACGCGAAATCGCGGACGAACTTCTCCCCGGCGTCCTGGCATGCGTAGACCTCCGAGATTGCCCGGAGTTCGCAGTCAGCGCCGAACACAAGGTCGACGCGACTGGCAGTCCATTTGACCTCGCCGGTGCGCCGATCGCGGCCTTCGTAGGTCGCCGTCTCGGCGTAGTCCGCCCCGGGTACCCATTCGGTTTCCGAATCGAGGAGGTTGATGAAGAAGGCGTTGGTCAGCGCGCCCGGTGTCGTGGTGAGCACGCCCAACGCGGATTGCCCGTGGTTGGCGCCGAGCGCACGCAGACCGCCCACCAGCACTGTCATTTCTCGTGCGGTGAGGGTCAGTTGGCTCGCGCGGTCGATGAGCAGGTGTTCCGGCGCCAGCCGCGTGCCTTCGCGGACGTAGTTGCGGAATGCGTCTGCGATCGGCTCCAACGAAGCGAACCATTCGACGTCGGTCCACTCCTGCGTTGCGTCCGCACGTCCAGGCCGGAAGGGGACCTCGATGACGTGACCGGCCCTGGCGGCCGCCTGTTCGACCGCGGCGCACCCACCGAGCACGATCAGATCGGCCAGCGAGATCAACTTGGCGCCCCGCTGAGAGTCGTTGAAGCGCTTCTGGATTCCCTCCATCGTCGCCAGCGCCGGTACGAGCGTCGCTGGATCGTTGACCGGCCAGTTTCGCTGTGGTTCCAGACGGATGCGCGCTCCGTTGGCCCCACCGCGCTTGTCGCTGTTGCGGAACGTCGACGCCGACGCCCACGCCGTGAAGACGAGCTGCGCTACCGAAAGACCCGAATCGAGCAGCTGGGCCTTGAGCTCACCGATGTCGTCGGCGTCGACGAACTCGTGGTCGATCTCCGGCACCGGGTCCTGCCAGATCAGTCGTTCGGTCGGGACCAGCGGCCCCAGGTAGCGCTGGATCGGGCCCATATCGATGTGCGTGAGCTTGAACCAGGCCCGTGCGAATGCGCCCGCCAGCTGGTCCGGATTGTCCAAAAAGCGCCGCGCGATGGCCTCGTAAACCGGATCCTCTTGTAACGCAAGGTCGGTGGTGAGCATCGTCGGGGCATGGGTCTTGCCGGGGTCGTGGGCGTCCGGAACGGTGCCGGCCCCTGCACCGTCGCTCGGCACCCACTGCCACAGCCCGGCGGGGCTGAGCGCCACCTCCCACGTGTATGCGAACAGCGTCTCGAGGAAGGTGTTGTCCCACTTTGTCGGGGTCGGCGTCCAGGTGCCGTCGAGCCCGCTGGTGATGGTGTCGGCAGCGTTGCCGGTACCGAACCGGTTTGTCCAGCCGAGGCCCTGCGCTTCCAGCGGCGCGCCTTCGGGTTCGGGACCCAGCCACCTACTGGGGTCGGCCACACCGTGGCTCTTGCCGAACGTGTGCCCGCCCGCGATCAGCGCGACGGTCTCCTCGTCGGTCATCCCCATCCGGCGAAATGTCTGACGAATGTCACGCGCGGCGGCCCTCGGGTCCGGCACGGTGGCCGGCCCCTGCGGATCGACGTAGATCAACCCCATCTCGGTGGCCGCCAGCGGATCCTCCAAATCCCTGACGCCACTGTGGCGTTCGTCGGCAAGCCAGCTGTCTTCCGGACCCCAGTAGGTCTCGTCGGCCTCCCACACGTCCACCCGGCCACCAGCGAATCCGAACGTCGTGAAGCCCATCGATTCCAGCGCGCGGTTGCCCGCGAAAACCATCAGGTCCGACCAGGAGATCTTGCGCCCGTACTTCTGCTTCACCGGCCACAGCAACCGGCGTGCCTTGTCCAGGTTCCGGTTGTCCGGCCAACTGTTCAACGGCGCGAAACGCTGCATGCCCGCGCTGGCGCCTCCTCGACCGTCACCGACGCGGTAAGTGCCTGCGCAGTGCCAGGCCATCCGCAGCACGAGTGGTCCGTAGTGGCCGAAATCGGCGGGCCACCAATCCTGCGTGGTGGTCAGGACCTCGTCCACGTCGCGGGCGAGTTGGTCGAGATCAAGTGAGGAGAACTCCTTGGCGTAGTCGAAGTCCTCGCCCCACGGATCCGCGGCGCGGCCGGGCTGAGCCAGGATCCTCAGGTTGAGCCGGTCGGGCCACCAATCGGGTTGGTCGCCAGTCGCCGCCGGTTTCTTGCGCCGCCTCAACACTCCGACGGTCTGGTCATATGTCCTGTCGACGTAAGTGTCGGGATTCCCCGGCATAGCACTCCTCCCGGCCGGTCCCGAACCTCACACGCCCAACACGCGGCGTACCGCGCGAGCGTTGCGCCGTGACACGGGCACGATCGTGTTCGCCTTGTCATCCATGACCAGCACCAACTCGCCACGGTCCCGACGTTCGACCTCCCGAACACGGCTCAGATTCACCACGTAGCGACGGTGGACCCGCAAAAACCCGGCGTTGGTCAGTTCGTCGTCCAGCTTGTCGAGGCCCGGCGAAGCGGCCCTCAACCTGCCCTGATCCGTTTGCAGCCACACCTCGTTGCCGTCCGCCTCGGCCAACGTGACCTCCGGCAATCGCAGCAGCACCATCCGGCTCTCCCGTAGGCCGACCACCCGGCGGGGTTGTTTCTGGAAGGGCGCCGCTGATTCCGTCTCCGGCAACGCCTCTCCCTCGGAGACGCCGAAGGCGATCAGGTGGCCGATCAAGTTGCCGTACTGGAAGACCGGACGAATTCTGATCGGCGACGGCTCGTCAGCGAGGTGAGTGAAGATCTGCGTCGATCCGACCCAGGCCGGGTTGTGGCTCGCCTGCTTGCTGGCATACCGCGCAGCGTCGACGAACGCGGGCAGCCTGGGATTCCAGCGCACCGCCGGGTTGACTGCCGGGGCGTTGCCAGGCACGCCGAGGAGGACGCTCGCATTGTCGTCGGCGATCACCACCTTGCCCGAGGTGTCGACAGCGGCGAGTGGCTCGTTGGACCGCACGCGGGCGTCGTTGTACGCGGCGAGCAGGTGGGTGCCGCCATCGCGGGCGCGTGTGCGTAAGACGCTCTGGGCGTGGTCGGCGACGTTGGACAGCCACACCCCCGCGGACGGCGGCAGCTCAGTGCGCCAACACGAGATGTTCACGACCGCGATCGGGTCTTTGCTCACCACGTCGCGCACCGCGACGGCCATGCAGGTCCAGCCGTGAAAGGCCTGGCACCAATGTTCTTCACGCCGGACCACCACGAGGTGGTGTGTGCCGAGGGCGGTGCCCATGCCGTTGGTACCCACCGCGCTCTCCGACCAGCAGTACCACGGCGCGAGGCTGGCCCCTGCGGCAATGGCACGCGTGGCCTTGTCGCCCCACTCGGCCAAGACCCTGCCGCCGGCGTCGGCGATTGTCACGATGCCGCCGAAGTTGGCCACTTCGTGAGCCATGGCGGCGGTGCGGAAGCCCAGGTCCACAAAGATGGCGTCGTGTTCGAGCGGATGGGCGACCTCCGCCACCGCGACCGGCGCTTCCGTCAGATAAGGGTCGACACGGTACTGGTCGCGACATCGATGCCAGGAGATCGCGACTTCGGGCCGAACCCCGCGGATGTCGTCATTGCCCTCCACGAACCGTTCCCATGCGCCGTACACGGCGGTCGCGCTCCCGTTGCGGGGTGCCGACTCCAGTCGCTGACTACCTGACATTGAAGACCGCCTTTGGTCGGCTCGATGCGGTGGACGACACCCGGGTGCCTGAGCGAGTAACCCCGGGTGTGACCCCGCCCACCACTAGCCACAATCAATGATATTTCTTACATATCTACACGGCTTCAAGCGTTTTCGCGATGCGGTCACAGGAAGGGAGAGGATCGGGTGACCCGATGCGCGCGGCAAATCGGTTCAGCCGGTTGATGATCTGTTTGCGCGGACAGACGCGAGCAACCACGATTCCTTGGCAGTTACGACGTTGCTGCCGCGGCGCTCCACGAGACGGCGCGCAATCGCCTTCTGAACCAGCAATCTTGTGCGATGGCCGGAGAAGTTCGATCATTCGTTATTCCTGCCTGATGCAAGGGATTCGGCGAAGTTTCACGGCGCGGTGCGTTGCCGGCTGGTTGGTTCGTATGGGTGCCGATGCACTACCACCTGCGCGCCTGGACACGATCGGATCGAGGCCGCGGCCGTGATTCGCTGCGATGATTTGAGGAGACTCGATGGTGAAGTTGATCGATGGTCACAATGACCTTGCTTGGGCGGTGCGCCAGCAGTACGGCGCCGATCTGGACGCCGTCGACCTGACCTCGGCGCCGGATCTGCACACCGACCTGAACCGGCTGGCGGCCGGCCGCGTCGCCGGGCAGTTCTGGTCGGTGTATGTGTCCCCGGAGCAATACGTCGGGCCCGCCGCGGTGTGCGCCACGTTGGAGCAGATTGACTTCGTTCGACGCCTCGTGGCCCGCTATCCCGACCGGCTGGTGCTGGCGACGAGCGCCGACGACGTCGAGTCCGCCGGCGACCGGATCGCATCACTGCTGGGCATGGAGGGTGGCCACTGCATCGACGGATCGCTGGCGGTCCTGCGCATGATGCGCGCGTTGGGCGTGCGGTACCTGACGCTGACCCACAACAAGAACGTGTCCTGGGCCGACTCGGCGACCGATGTCCCGGCGCTGGGCGGGTTGTCGGCGTTCGGCGAGGACGTCGTTCGCGAGATGAACCGCCTCGGCATGCTCGTCGATCTCTCGCATGTGTCCGCCGAGGTGATGCGGCACGCGCTGCGTGTGACGGCCGCCCCGGCGATCTTCAGCCACTCGTCCGCCCGTGCGGTCTGCGACCACCCCCGCAACGTGCCCGACGATGTCTTGGCGGCATTGGCGGACAACGACGGTGTCTGCATGGTGACTTTCCTGCCCGCCTTCATCTCACCGTCGGTAGCCCGGTGGCACGCGGATGCGAAGGCCGAAGCCCGACGCCGCGGGATCGAGAAGCACGATCCGGCGTACGACGAACTGATGGCAAGGCTCGCCGAGCAGTCACCACCGCCGGTCGCCACCCTGGCCGAGGTCGTGACGCACATCGAGCACGTGCGTGCCGTCGCAGGCATCGACCATGTCGGCATCGGGGGTGACTACATGGGAGGAGAGGCGATGCCCGAGGGCCTCGAGGACGTGTCGGGGTACCCGCGGCTGCTCGACGCCCTGGCCGGCCGCGGATGGTCGGATGCCGACCTGGCCAAGCTCGCAGGCGAGAACATCCTGCGCGTTCTCAGAGCGGCGGAGGACGTCGCTGACCGTTGAGTTCTCGCGTTTAATGAGTTGGTTACTGTACCGTCCGGACGGTACAGTAACGCGGTCATCGATGCGCGACCCTCGCCTGACACGAGGCTCACTGCATCTGTTTCTTTGCCCATCCAAGGAGGATCCGTGGGCACGTACCTGCGGTTACTCCGAACGCCTGGCTTGTTCCGGGTGACCGTGTCTCAGCTGTTCGCGCGACTGCCGCTCGGCATGCTGTCGCTGGCCATCCTCATGCACCTCTCGGAGACGACCGGGTCATACGGGCAGGCCGGTCTCGTCGTCGCCTGTGTCAGTCTTGCCGAAGCGGTCGCGATGCCTGTCAGCGCCCGGCTCACCGGGAGATTCGGCGTGACACCCGTGGTGTTGTCGGCGGCGACGATGAACAGCGTCGGTTTTCTGGCGTTGGCGCTCGCTCCTGCGCACCTGGTCTTGCTGGCCGCGCTGGGAACCCTTGTGGGAGCGACGATCCCACCGTTGATGCCCGTAGTGCGCGCGCTGTACCCGAGAATGGTCCCTGCTGACACGGTGCGTGCGTTGTTCGCGTTCGACACCACCGCACAAGAACTGATTTGGGTTGCAGGCCCGGTCGTGGTGACCGTGTTGACCTCACTGATCTCCACTGCCGTTCCGCTGCTCGCGGCGGCGGGTATCACGCTGACCGGATCCATCGCTTTTGTGCTGAGTCTGCAACTCCGACGGCCCCGGATCGCCCGTAACACTTCATCATTCGGTCGGGTGTTGGCGCGCCAGGAGGTTCTGCTCGCCTTCGTCGCCAACCTTGCTCTGGTCGCATCGTTCATGGCGATGGAGGTCGGGGTGGTCGCTCAACTGGGGCATTCAATGGCCGGTGTCGCGATCTCGGTGTCGAGCGCTGGCTCACTGATCGGCGGCCTGCTACTCGGCCACCGCCGACTTGGGCTCGGCGCGTTGGTGGCGACGATGGCTGTCGTCATGGCAGGGACAGCACTAACGGGCCTCGTCACCGGCCCTCTGCAGTTCGTGGCGCTGTTCGCCGCCGGATTCGGATTCGCGCCCGCGATGGCAGTCCTGTATCACGCCGTCTCTCGCGGAGTCGCTGAAAACGTTGCCGCCGAAGCCTTTGGGTGGCTCAACACAGGTGCACTGGCTGGCGGCGCGGCCGGTACCGCACTGTCGGGTGCTCTCAACGACGCATGGGGACCAGGGGGATCATATGTCGTGGCCACGGCCCTGGCCGTCGGCGCGGCGGTCAGCCCGCTGGTCGCGCGGTTGGCCGGTCCGGTCCGCGGATTCTCGGCGGAAAAGTCGACGGTGACGATCGCCCCGTTACCAACCTTGGCGCGGGTTAATGTTGACCGCGACACATCGGATATCCACGCCTCTCACGAGGCAGACGACGAGAGTGCTCAGTGCCACGAGGGGACCGACGAGACAAACTGCTGGACGCCGCCGAGCAGGTGCTGACTCGAGGCGGCCCACAGGCATTGACCCTGCAGGCCGTCGCTGATGAGGCCGGCGTGTCCAAAGGTGGGCTGCTGTACCACTTCTCGAACAAGAGTCAGCTGGTTCGAGGGCTGGTGGAGCGGCTGGTCGACGATACGAACGCCAACTACGCGCAGTGGGACGACGGCGAACCCGGCTCGTACACCCGCGCATACATCGCATCAACCTGTCACGGCCTGACCACCGCCGACGCCGACCGGGTGCTGCGCCGGTGGGCGGTCATTCTGGCGGCCAGCACCGAACCGGAGATGCAAGGGCCGATCGCGCAAGCGTTCGAGGCGTGGATGTGGCCGGAACCGGGGGTGGACCGCTACCCGTTACGCGCGCAGATCGCCCGGCTGGCAGCGGACGGGCTGTGGTGGAACGCCATGTTCGTCAACGCCTTTCGCGATCCCGAACTCAACAAGCGGATCAGTGCCGCGCTGGTCGACTACGCCGAGGGCCGGGACCGCCTCGAGGAATAGCCCAATCATGTTGTCGCGACGAAGTTTCCGATCGCCCGGTCGAGCCGTTAGGACCGCGGTGTTCCTCTGCCGCGACGGGCCGCCAGGCGCCGGCTTGGCCTGATGCCTAGTTCAGCTGCCTATCAGACGTCAGTGACGCAGATTTTCGGAACCTCTGAAAGGCGGCCCCGATCTGCGGTTATTAAGTGGAGCTAAGGGGACTCGAACCCCTGACCCCCACACTGCCAGTGTGGTGCGCTACCAGCTGCGCCATAGCCCCGTGAAGTTGTGCTCATCGAAGTTACACCACCTGCGGGTTCGCATTCAAAACGGCCGGTCACGGCAGCTCGCCACCCACCTCAGGGCCGAGCGCGCGGGCCGGGGTGTGCTCGCTGGGCCGCAGCCGGGTCTCCGGCGCCAGCACCCAGCCGAGGGCCGCGACCAGCAGAATCCCGCCGCTGATCACGAACGCGGTGCCGAACGAGACGTGCTGGGCGATCTCCCCGACCGCGAGCGACCCGACGATCGCACCGGCATCGGCCATCATCTGGTACGTCGCCACGGCCGTCCCTCCCCTGGCCTTACTGCCGATGATGTCCGCGACGGCGGCCTGCTGCGGGGACGTGAACATGCCCGCGGCCGCGCCCGCCACCAGCGCGCCCGCCAAGAACAGAGTCAGCGACGACGCCAGCCCCACCGCCATCGTCGCGACCCCGGACACCGACAACCCCACGATCAGCAGCGTGCGGCGCCCGATGCGATCCGACAGGTAGCCGCTGGGGATCACGGCGGCTACGTTGCCGGCCGCGAAGGTCGCCAACGCCAACCCGGCGACCCGCGGACCCCGGTGCAACAACTCGGTGACGAATAGCGGCACCAACGCGATCCGCAAGCCGAACACCGACCAGCCCGTCGCAAAATTCGAGAACAACGCCGACCAATACGCCCTGTTGCGCAATGCCATTCGCAACGTGACCGGGTCTTCGGCGTCCGTGGCCGGAGCCGCCAACGTCGAATGCCGGAGGTAGAAGAACACCACGGCCGCGGCGATCAGCAGCGCCACGCCGTAGATCGCGAACGGCGCCGACAAACCAAGGCCCGCAGTCAGGCTGCCCAGCACCGGCCCGCCCACCGAGCCGACCAGAAACGCGCTGGAGAACAATCCCGCCACCCTGCCGCGCGCGTCGGGCGGCGAGATCCTGATCATCAGCCCCAGCGAGGACACCGTGAACATCGCCGACCCGAAGCCACCGAGCGACCGGAACAACAGCAGCTGCCAGTACGTCTGCGCGAACGCGCACGCACCCGTCGACACCGCGACGATCAACAGCCCGCTGACATAGACGCGGCGCTCGCCGATCTTCTGGACGAACAGGCCGCTGGCCGGCGCGGACACCAACCGCATCAGCGAGAACGCGGTGATCACGAAGGTGGCGGCGCTGATGCTCACCCCGAAGTCGCGGGCATATTGCGGGAGCACCGGCGAGACGACGCCATAGCCGAGGGCGACCACCACATTGGCGGTGATCAGCACCCAGACTTCACCGGGCAGCTTCGGCTTTACCTCAGCCGAACACTCACCCTCCGCGACAGAGCTCACGCTATGACCTTATTCACCACTTCCTTCGCCGCTTCCTGTACCTCTGCCAGATGCTCGGGGCCCTTGAACGACTCGGCGTAGATCTTGTAGACGTCTTCGGTGCCCGACGGCCGCGCCGCGAACCATGCGTTCTCCGTCGTCACCTTCAGCCCACCCAGCGCCGCACCGTTGCCCGGTGCGGTGGTCAGCTTCGCGGTGATCTGCTCACCGGCCAACTCCGTCGCGGTCACCTGCTCGGGCGACAGCTTCGCCAGCCGCGCCTTCTGCTCCCGGTCGGCGGGCGCGTCGATGCGCGCATAGGTTGGCGCGCCGTACTTTTCGGCCAGCTCCGCGTATCGCTGCGACGGGGTCTGCCCCGTCACGGCCAGGATCTCCGAGGCCAGCAGCGCCAGGATGATGCCGTCCTTGTCGGTGGTCCACGTCGAGCCGTCGCGACGCAGGAACGACGCCCCCGCACTCTCCTCGCCACCGAAACCGATTGTGCCGCTGATCAATCCGTCGACGAACCACTTGAACCCGACCGGCACCTCGACCAGCTTGCGGCCCAGCCCGGCGACCACCCGGTCGATGATCGACGAGCTGACCGCGGTCTTGCCCACCGCCGTAGCCGCCGGCCACTCCGGCCGGTTGGTGTACAGGTAGTCGATGGCGACCGCCAGGTAGTGGTTCGGGTTGAGCAGTCCGCCGTCGGGTGTGACGATGCCGTGCCGGTCGGAGTCGGCGTCGTTGCCGGTGGCGATCTGATATGTCCCAGGATGGCCGATCACTTTTTCGAGAAGCCCAGCCATCGCATTCGGTGAGCTGCAGTCCATGCGGATCTTGCCGTCGGTGTCCAGTGTCATGAACCGCCACGTCGCATCGACGAGAGGATTCACCACCGTCAAAGCAAGGTTGTGCCGCTCGGCGATGGCGCCCCAGTAGTCGACGCTGGCTCCGCCCAACGGGTCCGCGCCGATGCGGATGCCCTCCGCGCTGATCGCGTGCAGATCGACCACGTTCGGCAGGTCCGCCACGTACGCGTCGAGGTAGTCGTGCCGCTGCGCGGTCTGCAGCGCCCTCGCCAGCGGCACCCGCTTCACGCCCTTGAGCCCGTCGCGCAGAATCTCGTTGGCGCGCTTGGCGATGACCCCGGTCGCGTCGGTGTCGGCCGGTCCGCCGTTGGGCGGGTTGTACTTGAAACCGCCATCCCGCGGCGGGTTGTGCGACGGAGTGACCACGATGCCGTCCGCCAGATCACCGTCACGGTCCCGGTTGAACGTCAGGATCGCGTGGCTGACCGCGGGCGTCGGCGTATACCGGCCAGCCGAATCGATCATCGCCACAACGTCATTGGCGGCCAACACCTCCAACGCCGACGTCCACGCCGGCTCGGACAGCGCATGGGTGTCGCGGCCGATGAACAGCGGCCCGGTGGTGCCCTGCGCTGCCCGGTACTCCACGATGGCCTGCGTGGTGGCCACGATATGCGCCTCGTTGAACGCCGCATCCAGGCTGGACCCGCGGTGCCCGGACGTGCCGAACACCACCTGCTGATCGACGTTGTCCGGGTCGGGTTCGACGGCGTAATAGGCCGTCACAACATGCGCGATGTCTATGAGGTCTTCTGGTTGCGCCGGCTGGCCGGCACGTGGGTTCGCAGCCATGTCCCCGATTCTGCTCCTGTCGACGCCGGGTCGTACGCCGGAGCGGATGCTCGGCGGCGATACTTTGGCTCATGATCAGTTTCGACCGCCGCGAGTTGGCCGCGGTCTTCGCCGGTGGCGCCGTGGGCACACTCGCCCGCGCGGCACTCGAGACGGTCGCCGGGGCCGAGCCGGGCCATTGGCCGTGGGCGACGTTCACCGTGAACATCGTCGGCGCGTTCCTGTTGGGTTACTTCACCACCCGGTTGCTCGAGCGGCTGCCGGTGTCGAGCTATCGCCGACCGCTTCTCGGCACCGGGGTGTGCGGCGGCCTGACCACGTTCTCGACCATGCATGTCGAGATCGTCAAGATGCTCGAGCAACACCGCTACGGCCTCGCCGTCGGCTACACCGTCGCGAGCATCGTCACCGGACTGCTCGCGCTGTATCTCGCCACCGCGCTGGTCCGCCGCGCCAGGATCCGCGCGTGACGGCACTGGTGTGGACGGGCGTCGCGCTGATCGGCGGCATCGGCGCGGTGCTGCGGTTCGTCGTCGACCGCACGGTGTCGAGCCGGATCGGCGGACCGTTCCCCTACGGCACCTTCGTCGTCAACATCAGCGGCGCCCTGCTGCTCGGCCTGCTGTCGGGCCTCGCGCTGAGCCCGAACCTCGCGCTGCTCGTCGGCACCGGGTTCGTCGGCGCCTACACCACCTTCTCGACGTGGATGCTCGAGACGCAGCGGTTGGCCGAGGAGCGCGAACTGCGCCCCGCGGTCGCCAACATCGTCGTCAGCATCGTGGTGGGGTTGGCCGCGGCCTGGCTGGGCGTCTGGATCGGAGGCCGGCTGTGAGCGCCGACGACTACCTCAAGCTGACCGCCTACTTCGCTGAGCGGTTGCGCACCGGCGACCGCTTCCTGGCCGACGCTCTGCTCGACCTCTTCGGGGAAAGCGCCGTGCACACCAGCATCGTGCTCCGCGGCATCGCCAGCTTCGGCCCGCACCACGAGTTGCGCAGCGATCAGTCGTTGAGCGCATCGGAGGATTCGCCGATCGCGATTGCCGCGGTCGACCGCGCCGAACGGATCGCTGGGCTTGCCGACCGCGCCGTGGCGATGACCACCCGCGGGCTCGTCACCCTCGAGCGCGCGCGACTGATCGGTGACGAGTCGCCGGACACCGTCAAGCTCACCGTCTACCTCGGGCGTCAGGAACGGGTGTCGAGACAACCCGCCCACCAAGCCGTTTGCGCTGTCCTTCACCGGCACGGCTTCGCCGGTGCCGCAGTGCTTCTCGGCGTCGACGGCACCAGAGGCGGGCAGCGGCGGCGGGCGAAGTTCTTCAGTCGCAATGCCGACGTCCCCGTGATGATCATCGCGGTCGGCACCGGCGCACAGGCCACCGCCGCTATCCCCGAGATCGATGCTGTGCTGCGAAACCCTTTGGTGACGCTGGAACGCGTGCAGCTCTGCAAACGCGACGGTGAGCTTCTGACGCGCCCGGCCGCGCTGCCCGCCACCGATGACAACGGGCGCGCGCTGTGGCAGAAGCTGATGGTGCACACGTCGGAGGCGACACTGCACGACGGCGTACCCATCCACCGCGCCATCGTGCAGCGCCTGTTCGACACCAATGTCGCCACCGGCGCGACTGTGCTGCGTGGCATCTGGGGTTTTCACGGCGACCATGAACCCCACGGCGACAAGGTGATTCAGCTCACCCGGCAAGTGCCGGTGACGACGATCGTCGTCGACAGTCCAGAGCGCATCGCCGCGAGCTTCGACATCATCGACGACCTGACCGGGCGGCACGGACTGATCACCAGCGAGTTGGTGCCTGCCCTGGTTTCGATCGACGACGGCGAGCGCCGGGGCGCGACGGCCCTGGCGAGTTACGACTACTGAGCTAAATCATCGCGGTAATGCGTACAGCGCCATCCTGCGGTTCGACATCTCATGCTCACCGAGGAACTCACATCCGGCCTGCTCGCACACTCTCCGCGCGCTGGCGTTGCGACGGTCAGGATCGAACATGATTCGCCCGCAACGGGGTTCGAGTTCGAAAATGCTGTCGACCAAGCGCGGCAACACGATCGGCGCGATACCTCGGTTGACGAATTGCAGGTCGGCGATGGCGGCATGCATGCCGATGTCGTGGGGGTCGGCGTCATAACGGGAGGCGATGGAGTCTTTGGCTGCGCGGTACAGCTCGAGGTAAGCGAACGGCTCGCCGCGGACACCGCAGATAAACGGCCTGGAGTATTCGCCATCGAGTTGCGCGCGCAGATAACGCTGCCAGCGCGCCGGCGGCCAGTCGTACTCCCACGCCTCCACCAGATGCGGGCGGTTCATCCACTCCGAGACCATTGCTGCGTCGGCGTCGGGATCCGCTACGCGGATGGCGTACGGAGGTGCCAACTTCGGCGTCGGCGGTGCGCCGACCGCGCGGACAACGTCGGAAATGTCGGTGAGCTCGCGCGGCAGAACGGGTGCGGGCGCCTCGATATCAGTCATTTCCCGCGGAGGCTACCGCAGAAATCCGGCCTCGGGTCGTCTCCCTCTCTCCGGGTCGGCTAACGGACGATCCACTTCTCGGCCAGCGCCGACACCCAGTCCGCGGCCGCACCGGCGTCGCCCGGCGGACCGTCGACGATGACCAGTTCGTCGACGCCGAGGGTGAGTCTGCCTCCGGAGAGCATGTCCAGCGTGGCGGCCTGTTTCGCGGCCAGCACCGGGTTGTGCTCAGGCAACAACAGCACCCCCGTCGCGATGCCGATCGTCGACGTGGCGGCGGCTGCGAAGCCGAGCCCGATCAGCGGATCGATCCAGTCCGCCTCGGCCGGCACCGCGATCTGCCCGTCGTCGGAGTACGGATAGCGCGACGACGAGCGGTCCACCATCACGACGTGTTCGCCCGACCACAGCGTCGCGAAGCCGGACTGTTCGGCCGCCACCGCGACGGCGTCGATGACCGCGCGGGTCGAACCCGCTCCAATGCCAAGGGCGTGTAATCCCAGCCGCATGCCGCCTACTACGACAAAATCCGCGCCAGCACCGCGAGGTGGCTGAGTTCGAGGTCGCGGGTGGCGGTGACCAGCGTGACCGGGCCGGCGCGCACGACGTCGCGCAGTTCCGCCAGCGCTGCGGCGCTCTCCCCCGTCGCCAACTCGGCTTCGTACCGGGCGGCGAAGTCGTCGAACCGTGCCGGGTCGTGGGCGTACCACTTGCGCAGTTCGGTGGACGCCGCGACCTTCGGTATCCACCGGCCGACCCGCGGATCGTCCTTGCGGAAACCGCGCGGCCACAGCCGGTCGACGAGGACGCGCTGACCCTCGTCGGGTTCGGGGGCGTCGTACACGCGCGCGACCCTGATGCGGCGACGGGCACCCATGAGATGGAATCGTAGAACCATGGACATCGATCGGACCGCGGAACTGCAGCGCTGGCAGGACTCCGGCGCCGTGTGGCAGGTCATTTCCCGCACTGAAGACCGCATCACCGTCGGGCTGTTGCGCTGTGACGGTGGCGAGGAGGTCGACCGGTTCACCTCCGACGATCCCGCGCTGCTGGCCTTCATCGGCGACCGGTGGAGCAGCGCGGAATGACGGTGACGCTCGGGAAGCTGGAGTTCGTTGCGGCCGGCGAGGCGCCCGACCTCGTCGCCGACGCAGTGCGGCCACACCTGCGGGACGGGCTGTGGGTCAGTGCCATCGACCCCGACCTGGCCGACACCGCGGCGTTCTGCGACCACTACGACATCGGGCTGGACGTCTCGGCCAACTGTGTAGTCGTGGAGGCGCGGCGGGCCGACCGTGTGTGGTACGCCGCGTGTGTCGTGCTCGCGACCACGCGCGCCGACGTCAACGGTGTCGTCCGCAAACACCTTGGGGCACGCAAGATCTCATTCGCGTCGATGGACGACGCAGTGGCCCTCACCGGGATGGAGTATGGCGGCATCACGCCCGTCGGGTCGCCTGCGGACTGGCCGATACTGGTCGATGCGAACGTCGTCGATCAGCAGCGGGTGGTCATCGGCAGCGGCATTCGCGGTTCCAAGCTGCTCGCGGACACCAGCGTGCTGGCGACGCTGCCGAATGCCGAGGTGCTGGACATCACGCTGCGCCGAACGTGAGCTTATGCGCGAAAAATCGCGAAAAAGTCGGGGATGAGCTCACGTTCGGCAGGGGAACCGTGGCGAGCGTCGCGCCGTCATATCAGAGGTGGCATTCGACTGGCCGTTTCTGGGCACCGAAGCGTTGGCTCGTGGCGAGGTCAACCGCTACCAGCTAGGCACACAGTATGACGCGGTGTTTCGCAACGTCTACGTGCCGAAAGGCCAGGCGCTGACCGCTGCCGACAAGGCAGTTGCCGCCTGGCTTTGGTCGGGGCGTCGGGCCACAGTGGCCGGACTCTCAGCAGCCGCATTGCTCGGTTCGCGGTGGATCGATGCGAAAGCGCCGGCCGAATTGAATCAGCCGAGTCGACACAAGACCAACGGCATCGTCCTGCACAGCGACGCGCTGGCCGACGACGAAACCTGCCTCGTACGCGGAATATCCGTCACGTCACCGGCACGCACAGGCTTCGACCTCGGTCGGAGTCGCGGCAAAACGATGGCCGTCATCCGAGTCGACGCGCTGATGCAAGCCACCGACGTCAAGACCGGAGAGATTGAATCGATCGCGGGCCGCCACCTCGGGGCACGCGGGACGGTGCAGTTACGCGAGGTGCTGAACTTGGCCGACGCCGGCGCGGAGTCACCACAGGAGACACGCACGCGGCTGATCCTGACCGATGCCGGACTGCGGCCGCATCGCACGCAGATCAACATCTTCGATGACTTCGGCGAATTCGTCCACCGAATCGACATGGGTTGGGAGGACTGGAAGGTCGGGGTTGAGTACGACGGCATTCAACATTGGGCTGAACCGGGCATACGCGCCAACGACATCGACTGGCACGCGGAGGCGGTAGCTCTCGGCTGGCGCATCGTCCGTGTCAGCTCTGACATGATCCGTTATCGACGCCAGACCATAGTCACGCGCACCCGCGCGGCGCTATGCGCGGCGGGGGCTCCCGTCTAGCCGCCGAACGTGAGCTTATGCACGAAAAATCGCGAAAAAGTCGAGCGTGAGCTCACGTTCGGCGCCCAAGGGGTTAGATGTCCGTCGAAATGGCCAACTCCCGCCACGCCTTCTGCTCCTCGGCCACGAACTGAAGCTTCTCCGCGACGGCGCCGAACGAATCGCGACCCAATTGGATACGCAGTGGCGGCCGCTCGGCCGACGCGATCTCCACGATCGCCGCCGCCGCCTTCACCGGGTCGCCTGGCTGCGCGTGGTTCGCGTCGGCGGCATGCTGCCTGACCGCACCGGCGGTCTCGGCGTAGTCGTCGATGACCGTGCCCTCGGTGTCCAGGCTCGACGCGTCGAGGAAGTCGGTGCGGAAGTAGCCGGGCTCGACGATGATGACGTCGATACCGAGCGGACCCACTTCGCCCGCAAGCGCTTCGGAGATGGCCTCCACCGCGAACTTCGTGGCGCAGTAGACGCCCCAGCCTGCCGACGCCCTGAACCCGCCGATCGAGGACAGGTTGACGATGCGGCCCGACCGTTGTGCCCGCAGCGTCGGAAGGACCGCGCGCAGCACGTTGAGGATGCCGAAGACGTTGGTGTCGAACACCGCCCGCGCGGCGGCGTCGCTGGCCTCCTCGACCGCCGACAACAGGCCGCGGCCCGCGTTGTTGACCACGACATCGATGCGGCCGAATCGCTCTACGGCCGCCTCGACCGCCGCGGCCGCCTGCGCCTCGTCGAGCACGTCGAGCGCCACGGGCAGCAACCGGTCACCAGCATCGGGGAACCGTGCGCTGACCCCTGCCGGGTTCCGCGCGGTCGCGACGACCGAATGCCCTGCGGCAAGGGCCTTCTCGACGATCTCCGCTCCGAATCCGCGGTTCGCACCGGTGACAAACCAGACGCTCATGGCACCTCTTTCCGTCAATCAACAGGACCGGCGTGGCGGCCACACCGGAGATCCGAGTTCGCGCGACACCGTGCGGGCGGTGTCACGCAGCGCGTCGATGGCTTCGGGATCCAGCGGCCACCGCGCGGCGGGCACCACCAGCCCGATCGCACCTGTCGCCTCTGCCGATGAGTCGAAAACCGGTGCGGCGGCAGCACATTCACCCAGCACAGCCTCTTCGACCTCGGTCGCTATCCCGGAGATGCGGATCTGCTCCAACTGGTCGGCCAGCACCGCGGGGTCGGTGACGGTCTCCCCCGTCATGCTGCGCAGCTCGTCCGGTTTGTAGTCGGATTGAAACGCCAACAGCGCCTTGCCCAATGCGCTGGCATGCGCGGGAATCACGATCCCGACCTCGGGCATCTGCCGGGTGCCGTCGGGCCTTGGCTCATGCGCGACGACGACGACCTCGTCGAACAGCAGCACCGCGGTGCGCACCGCGCAGCCGGTCCGTCGGGCCAGCCCCTCGGCCCAGATGGCCACCCGTGAACGCAGTTCGAGGGTGTCCAGGTAGACGTTGCCGAGCCGCAAGGTGGCTGGCCCGAGCCGGTAGCGACCGGAGTCGAGTTCCTGCTGCACCATGCCGTGTGCCAACAGGGTGCGCACCAGCCCGTGGACGGTGGACGGCGCCAGGTCGATGGCGGCCGCGATCTCGCCGAGGCTCATCCGACGGCCGCCTTGCAGCACCGTGAGGATGCGCAGCGCGCGATCCACCGCCTGGATCATGCGTCCACCTTTCCTGGAAATGACCTCTTGTGGTGACCGAAGCATAAGCGTATGGTCCAGATCACATTCGACATTATCGAATGCTATCCGAGATAGTCGACCACCGGACGGAGAACGTCATGGACGAACCCTCGCTCATCCAGAAACTCGCGGCCGAAGCCTTCGGCACCGCGTTCCTGGTCTTCATCGGCGTCGGATCGGTGCCCGCCACGATCATCGTCAACGGGGACGCACCGTTCACCATGGCCGATCTCGGCATGATCTCGTTCGCGTTCGCGACCGTCGTGGTGGCGACGATCTACGCGCTCGGGCACATCTCCGGAAACCACATCAACCCCGCCGTCACCCTCGGCCTCGCGGCGACGGGCAACTTCCCGTGGTCCCGCGTGCCCGCGTACATCGCCGCGCAGGTCGTCGGTGCGGTCGCCGGCGCGGGGGCGATCCTCGGCGTACTCGGCACGGCCGCCCGCGATGCCGGACTGGGAGTCGCGACGTATTCCGCGAGCGTCTCTCCCGTACAGGCCTTCTTCGCCGAATTCGTGGGTACGTTCATTCTCGTGTTCACCGTCTTCGGCGTGATACACCGCAAGGCCTCGGCGGGTTTCGCCGGTGTCGCCATCGGTTTGGTGGTGTTCGCGGCGATCATCCCGGTGGCACCCACCACGGGCGCGTCGATCAATCCGGCCCGCACGTTCGGCCCCATGCTCGTCCAGCAGATCGCGGGTGGCTCGGTCTCGTGGAGCCAATTGCCGGTCTACCTCGCGGCCGAATGCCTTGCCGGTGTGCTCGCCGCGTTCGCCTACGTCGCGATCTCCAGGACCAGGGCCGACGACGCACCGGCCGCTGTCGCCGTTCCCGCCGAAGCCACCACTGCCGCCTGAGGAGCCCGAACATGAAGAAACTCATCAACGATCCCGCCGACGTCATCGCCGAGGCCCTGCGCGGGATGGCCACAGCGCACCCCGAACTGCGCATCGACCACGCCAACCGGATCGTCTACCGCGGCGACGCGCCGGTCGACGGCAAGGTGGGGCTGATCTCCGGTGGAGGATCGGGTCACGAACCGCTGCACGGCGGCTTCGTCGGCCGAGGCATGCTCGACGCCGCTTGTGCCGGTGAGGTTTTCACCTCGCCGGTGCCCGACCAGATGCTCGAGGCGACCAAGAACGTCGACGGCGGCGCCGGGGTGCTGCACATCGTGAAGAACTACACCGGCGACGTGATGAACTTCGAGATGGCCGCCGAACTGGCCGACGCGGAAGGGATCACGGTCGAATCGGTTGTCGTCGACGATGACGTCGCGGTGCAAGACAGCACCTACACCGCGGGGCGTCGCGGCGTGGGCGCGACGGTGCTGGTGGAGAAGATCGCCGGTGCCGCAGCGGATCAGGGACGCAGCCTGCCCGAAGTCGCGGACGTGGCACGGCGCGTCAACGCGGCGTCCCGCAGCATGGGTGTCGCACTGACCTCGTGCACGGTGCCCGCGGTCGGGCATCCGACGTTCGACCTGTCCGACACCGAAATCGAGGTCGGCATCGGCATTCACGGTGAGCCGGGCCGGCAGCGGATGCCCATGCAGTCCGCGCGGGCGGTGGCCGAATTGATGCTCGACCCGGTGCTCGCCGACCTCGACTTCGCGGGAGACGACGGCGTGATCCTCTTCGTCAACAGCATGGGCGCCACCCCGCTGATCGAGTTGTACGTCATGTACGCGGAATTCGCTGCGATCCTCGACAAGGCGGGGGTCAGGATCGCCCGGTCACTGGTCGGCCCGTACATCACCAGCCTCGACATGGCGGGCTGTTCGGTGACGCTGCTGCGCGCCGACGACGAGTTGCTGCGACTGTGGGACCATCCCGTCAACACGCCGGCACTGCGGAGGGGATGCTGAATGGACCTGGCGCAGCTCACCGCTTGGATTCGTGAATACGCACGCGTCATCGACGAAAACGCGCAAGCGCTCACCGATTTGGACGCGGCCATCGGCGACGCCGACCACGGCATCAACATGCAACGCGGCATGACGGCCGTGTCGGCGGCCCTCGACGATGCCGCGCCTTCCGACATGTCCGCATTGTGCAAACAGGTGGGCATGACCCTGGTGAAGTCGGTCGGCGGCGCCAGCGGCCCGCTGTATGGCACCTTCTTCCTGCGCATGGCAGGCGCACTCGGCACCGACGACAGTGTCGATGCGGCGACGTTCGCAAAGGCCTTGCGCGCCGGTATCGAGGGTGTGGTGCAGCGTGGTCGCGCCGAAGCCGGCGACAAGACGATGTTCGACGCTCTTTCGCCCGGCCTGGACGCGCTCGACGCGGCATTGGCGTCCGGGGAGAGCCTCGCGGTCGCGCTCGCCGATGCCACCGTGGCAGCCGAAAAGGGGCGCGACGACACCGAATCCATGGTTGCCCGCAAGGGCCGTGCCAGCTACCTCGGTCAGCGCAGTGTCGGCCACGTCGATCCTGGCGCCACGTCTGCGGCGATGCTGATCGCGGCGGCGGCTTCGGCCTTCGCGACAGGCGGGTGAGTCCGGTGACCGTCGGGATCGTCGTCGTGTCGCATAGCCGTGCGCTGGCAAGGGCGGCGGTGGCGTTGGCCCAGGAGATGTTGCACGGCAAGCAGATTCGCATCGCCGTCGCCGCGGGCCTCGACGACACCACGTTCGGGACGGACGCAGCGCAGATCGTCGACGCGATCAACGCCGCGGACCAGGGCGCGGGCGTGGTGGTGTTGATGGACCTCGGCAGTGCGGTGCTGTCGGCCGAGTTGGCGCTCGAACTTCTCGACGACGAGATCCGCGACCGCGTGGTGCTCTGTCCAGCACCGCTGGTGGAGGGCCTGGTGGTCGCGGCGGTGGCGGCGGCCAACGGCGCGGACAGCAGCGAGGTGGCCGCGGAGGCCGCAGGTGCGTTGGCGGGAAAGATCGGCCACCTCGGGTCCGCGCCGACGGCCACCCCCGACAACGACCTCGACGCCGACGAACTCGTCGGCACCTTCGTCGTCAACAATCCGCACGGATTGCACGCCCGTCCCGCCGCCCGACTGGTGCAAGAGGTGCGCCGTCGCGACGCACACGCACGGATCCGCAACCGCCGAACCGAATCCGAATGGGTTGACGCGGGCAGCCTTTCGAAGATCGCCACCCTCGGTGTGCGGTCAGGCGACGAAGTCGAAGTGCGCGTTTCCGGCAGTCAGGCAGCCGAATCGCTCGACCACATCCTGGCGTTGGCCGCCCGCAACTTCGACGAGGCCCCCGGCGAGGCGGCGCCCATCGCCCAGCCGACGACGCGTCCGGCGCCGATCGGTGCCGGTGCCGGATTGGGCATCGGACCCGCCCACCCGGCACGGTCGGGCCCCGTCGACATTCCCGACACGCCCGCTGACGAGCCCGCCGTCGAGTGGCGCCGGGTCAGCAAGGCGATCGCGTCAGTGCGGCGCACGATCAGCCAACTGCGCACCCGCACCGCGCGTGACGTGGGCGAGACCGAAGCGGCCATCTTCGACGCCCACCAGCTGCTGCTCGACGACACCGCATTGCTCGACAGTGCGCGCAGGCGGATCGACGAAGGGGCGTCCGCGCCCTCGGCGTGGTCGGCCGCCGTCCAGCACCTGGCCGCCGAGTTCGCCGTGCTGCCTGATCCCTACTTGCAGGCCAGGGCCGACGACGTGCGCGCGGTCGGCGATCAGGTGCTGCGGGCGATGATGGGCGCTGCGGAGAACTCGCCGGGGCCGACAGGCGTGGTGGTCGCGGCCGACCTGACACCGGCCGAGGCCGCCGACCTCGACCCCACCCGCGTGGCGGCGGTACTACTTGCGTTCGGCAGCCCGCATGCCCACAACGTGATCCTGTTGCGGGCCAAAGGTATTCCCGTGATCGTCGGAGCGGGCCCGTCGGTGTTGTCGATCCCCGACGGCACAGTTGTCGCGGTCGACGGTGGTCGTGGCGAGTTCATCGTCGACCCGGCACCGGACGTCCGGCGGGAGTTCCAGGACAAGGCGGCCGTACTCGCGCAGCGCCAGCACCAGGCGCAAGCACGTGCCGCCGAACCCGCGATCACTCGGAACGGCGTCACGGTCGCGGTCGGCGCCAACGTTGGTTCGGTGGACGACGCGCGCGCCGCCGCCGCGCACGGCGCTGATCTTGCCGGCCTTGTCCGCACCGAGTTCCTGTTCCTGGGCAGGCAGGACGCACCGGATGTGGAGGAGCAGCTGGCTGTCTATCGCAAGATCGCCGAATCCCTGGATGGACGGCGAATCACGTTGCGCACGTTGGATGTCGGTGGTGACAAGCCGTTGGAGTTCCTGCCTGCGCCCGCCGAGATGAATCCGTATCTCGGCGTACGCGGCATCCGGCTGTCGCTGGCACATCCGGACCTGTTGACCGATCAACTGTTGGCGATGGTGCTCGTAGCACGGCAGACACCCGTCAGCATCATGTTCCCGATGATCGCCACACTCGACGAATTGTTTTCAGCCCGTGAGCTTTTGGACACGGCGATCAGTCGCGCGGGCGGCGAACGTCCCGCCGGGTTGCAGGTCGGGATGATGGTCGAGGTGCCGGCGGCCGCTCTCAAGGCGGCCGCGTTCGCCAGGCACGTCGACTTCTTCTCCATCGGCACCAATGACCTGACGCAGTACACCATGGCCGCCGACCGCAACAACGATGCGGTGGCGTCCATCGGCGACACGTTCGATCCCGCCCTGCTGCACCTCATCAAAGCCACCTGCCAAGGAGCGGCAGGCAACGCGTCCGTATCGGTCTGCGGCGAATTCGCGGCCGATGAGCGGGCCGTCGCACTGCTGCTCGGATTGGGCGTCGACTCGCTGAGCGTCACTCCCCCGGCGATACCCGGCACGAAAGAGGCCGTCCGCGACACGGACACAGGAAGTGCACAGCGCGTGGTGAACACGCTGCTGGCGGCCGACAGCGCCACGGCCGTCAGAGATCAGTTGAGCTGAGGTCAGAACACGTTGTGTCTGGTGAACGAGTGACCACACCCGTTGCGGTCGCACCTGGCCGGTTGCCGCGCACCAGGGAACACGTAACCAGGACAACTGCATACGAGGCAATGTGTGCCTGCGTCGTCGTCGCCGTCAAAGATGCTCACGGTTCTGAGTTGCTCGCGCGCCTCGTCAAACGCGCGGTCGATGCGGTCGCCCACTTCGTCCACGATCTTCATCTGGTCATCAGTCAGCTTGGACTCACCAGCCATTTCAACCCCCTACTGTGATGGCCCCGCAAGCCTGCGGTAATCGTGACAGTAGTTTCGATCGACAAGGATGTATCGAGTAGGTGACTACTCGAAATGGCTAAGGCAGTTTCACGAAATCGCCGTTCCACCACACGCCCCATGCGTTGAGGTCGGTGTTCCACACGACCGGCAGCCACGGCGCCCAGAACGGCGGCGGCGGGGCGGGCGGAGCCCACATCGGGACCACTGCGTCCTGCGGCAGCGGGCCGTCATGCCCCTGAGGGGGTACGACGTCTCGGCTGGGGGGTGTCGGAACGGGCGGTGTCGGGACCGGCGGGTCGGCATGTGCGATACCCGCACCGGCCACGGCAATGGTCACAGCGCCGAACACTGTTGCCCTGGCCGCAGCGCGTTGCACCTTCATCGGTGACTCCCTCCTGTCAGGACTGCGCCAAATGCTGTGGGCTACCCACCTATTCCTGAGAACTAAACGCACGACTGCTGAAAAAACGCCTATATGACCGATCCGTAAATCAGACAGCTCACAGAAGCGTTCCAGTGATCATTACGGTCCGGAGGCAACGATCCCACTATGAACACGAAACAGAAGACGACCAGTCGTCGCGGTGTGAAATTGGTGGGAGCCGCTTGCGCCGCAGCAGCAGTGATCGGGGCGGGCGTCTTGACCGTCGTGATCGACAATGCCGAATCCGGAAATGTCGCTACCCTGGCCGGATCTGGGGACGGCTCGTCCGGCGGGGTGTACAGCCAGCCCACCGTCGCCGGTATGAACATGGGCGCCACGGCCACCTTCACCACGCCCGCCACGGTCGAACCGACGACCGAAGCCGTTCCGCCGGTCAAGGCGGGCTCATGATTCGTTTGATTCGTCCGGTCGTCGGCATGAGCGTCGTCGTCACAGGCCTTGTGGGCCTGGCGATTTCGCTCTGTGGCGCCGCTGCGGCCGACACCGATGTGACAGGTCAGAAATACTCAGACGCGCAGAGTTCGCTCAGCGGTGCCGGCCTGAAGCCAGTCGTGGAAACCGTTGTCGGGGACCAGAAGTCGTGGCCCGACTGCGTAGTGACGCATGCGCAGAAGCGCACGGTGCAGCCGCCGCCGAACAGCAGCGGTTCGGCGACCAACGAGATGCTGGTGTCGCTGAACTGTGAGGCGGGCGTCGCAACCGCGACCACGCCGGGCAATTCGGCCGCAAGCCCTGAGGGCCGGGCCGCCGAGGCGGCTGCGGCGTCGAGTTCTGGTTCGGGCAGCTAGCCGCTTCGTCGAACCAGTTCCACGAAGGCGTCGGCGGCTGCGTCGACGCCTTCGTGGTCCTCGGTGCCCACCAGGTCGAGGAGGAGACCACGCATGACTGCCAATCCGAGGCGGGCCAGCGCCGGGTCCGCGCCCGCGGTGTCTGTCAGCCAGGTGTCGACGGCTCCCGGCAGCATGCTGGAGAACGGCTGCTCGCCTTGGACGCCGCGCGCGTAGCACTCGAAGAACAGCCGCTCGAACGGGCGCAGTTCAGGCCGGCTCAAATCAGCCCACATCGCCGCGATCGCTGCCGCGGGTTCGGTTGGCAGCGTGGGTAACAGCGCCCGCTGACGCCGCTCGACCTCTTCGACGATCGCCAGCAGCAGTTCGTTTCGTGAGCCGAAGTGGTGCAGGAGCATGCGGTGGCTGGTGCCGACGGCCGCGGCGATGTCGCGCAGCGGCCGGTCGCCGATACCGCGCTCCGCACACTCTTTGACGACTGCGTCGAGTAACTCCTGACGCCGGACCAGATCAGGCGGTCGGGCCATCGACGCGCCGCTGCTCGCTTGCGGCCTTGAGGCCGGCCGCCTCCAAATCCAGGTAGCGCCTTGTCATTCCACGCATGAGCAGGCCGACCAGCGAGCCGAGTGGCCCTCGCTGCTCCAATTGTTGCCGAACCCGGGTGCGTCCATCGGATTCGGCGATGACCTCGTGTCGGGCCACCGTCAGACCACCGGGCGAGCGCTGCACCCACGTCCACGCACTGCCCGGGGTCAACTCAGTGACCTCCCAGACAAGCTTGGACATCCGCGGTTGCTTGATTTCGAAGCGCTTACCGCCCGCCAGGCCCGGTCCGTCGAGTGCGACCAACCGGGTGACCGACGGTGTCCATTCCGGCCACCGCTCGACGTCGCTGAACACCTCCCAGACGACCTCCGCCTGCGCGTCGATCGTGACGCCGCATTCAGTAATCATGTACCAGATGGTACATCCAAATTCGAGCCGCGAACAGACTGCTCGCGTCAGGAGGAAAACCAGCCCTGGGGTGCGCGGCCGGACAGTGCCCGCGTCAACTGCCGCGCCGCATTGCGCACCGCTTCGACCAGAGTCGGCAGCGCGGTGTTCGGCCGGTCCTCGCGACGGGTGGCACTGAACGCGGCGATCGGTCGGCCGGAATGGTCGAATGCGCACGCCGCCACCGAGTGCAGGCCCTCGGTGATCATCCCCGCTTCCTCGGCCCAGCCCTGCTCACGTTCGGTCTGCAGCAGTCGCCGCAACTCGGCCAAAGATTTGGGCCCGCGGTCGGTGCGGCGGATGAACGACGCCGACGACGGAAACAACGCCCGCACTTGAGCGGCCGACAGATGCGCGAGGATGGATCGCCCGTTCGCCGTCAGATGTGCGGGCAACCGCACGCCGACGTCGGTGACCAGGGTGACGGGCACGCCGGCGGTCTGCGGTTGCTCCTTGAGCAGGTACACACTTTCGGCGCCGTACAGGATTCCGAGATGGGCGGTTTCGCCGACCGTCGCCACCAATCGCTTGAGGATCGGCCGCGCGATGTGCTCGAGCGGTTCGTGCCGCAGATACGCCGAACCCACCTCGAACGCCGAGAACCCGAGCGCATAGGCACCCTGATCGGGCAGATGCACGACGAACCCGCGGTCGATCAACACCTCGAGCAGGTGGTAGGCCGACGAGCGCGGCATGCCGATCTCCCTGATCAACGCCGACCCCTGCACGGGCCCCGGCCGCGACGCAAGATGCAGCAGCACGTCGAGCGCCCGCCCGACCGCTGGTGAGGTGCTGGACACGGCATCCCTCCCCTGTGTCTCGGATACGAGACGGTATCCCGCGTTTGTCCCTACCGCAAGCGCGCCGGGTGCGGTGTCCTGATAGCACCACGGAGTTTGGACCAGCGAAAAGAGAGCACCATGACGTCCACCGCGCGCCTCGTCCGCGCCCCGCGCGGCACCGAGTTGTCCTGTAAAGGTTGGCCACAGGAGGCCGCGCTGCGGATGCTGATGAACAACCTCGATCCCGAAGTCGCCGAACACCCCGAGGACCTCGTCGTCTACGGCGGCACCGGAAAGGCGGCACGCAACTGGGAGGCCTTCGACGCGATCGTCCGGACACTGCGCAACCTAGAAGCCGACGAGACCATGCTGGTGCAGTCCGGCAAGCCGGTCGGCGTGTTCCGCACCCACGAGTGGGCGCCGCGCGTACTGATCGCGAACTCGAATCTCGTTGGTGACTGGGCGAATTGGGAGCAGTTCCGCAAGCTCGAGGCCGACGGGCTGATGATGTACGGGCAGATGACCGCGGGCTCGTGGATCTACATCGGCACCCAGGGCATTCTGCAGGGCACGTATGAGACGTTCGGAGCGGTCGCCAAGAAGCGGTTCGGTGGCACGCTGGCGGGCACGATCACGCTGACCGCCGGACTCGGCGGCATGGGCGGAGCGCAACCGTTGGCCGTCACGATGAACGACGGCGTCGCGATCTGCGTGGACTGCGACGAAACCCGCATCGACCGCCGCATCGAACACCGCTACCTCGACACCAAGGCCGTCGACATCGACGACGCGCTGCGGTTGGCTATCGAGGCCCGCGACGCCAAACGTCCGCTGTCGATCGGACTGCTGGGCAACGCCGCCGAGGTGCTGCCGGAGATGCTGCGCCGCAACGCGCCCATCGACATCGTCACCGATCAGACTTCGGCGCACGACCCGCTGTCATACCTGCCCATCGGCGTCGACTTCGACGACATGAAGAAGATGGCCGAGAAGGATCCCGTCTACTTCACCGAGCAGGCCCAACAGTCGATGGCCAAGCACGTCGCGGCGATGGTCGGCTTCTCCGACCGCGGCGCCGAGGTGTTCGACTACGGCAATTCCATCCGCGACGAGGCCCGAAAAGCCGGGTACGACCGGGCTTTCGACTTCCCCGGCTTCGTGCCTGCCTACATCAGGCCGCAGTTCGAAGAGGGCCTTGGGCCGTTCCGGTGGGCCGCGCTGTCGGGCGACCCGAAGGACATCGCCGCCACCGACCGCGCGATCCTCGAATTGTTCGGTGACAACAAGCACCTCACCCGCTGGATCGAGATGGCAGGCAAGATGGTCGCCTTCCAGGGCCTGCCCGCCCGCATCTGCTGGCTCGGCTACGGTGAGCGGCACCTGGCAGGGCTGAAATTCAACGAAATGGTCGCTTCTGGTGAACTGTCCGCCCCGATCGTGATCGGCCGCGACCACCTCGACTCCGGATCGGTCGCGTCGCCGTACCGCGAGACCGAGGCGATGCTCGACGGCTCCGACGCCATCGCGGACTGGCCGTTGCTGAATGCGTTGGTGAACACGGCATCCGGCGCGACGTGGGTCTCGATTCACCACGGCGGCGGCGTCGGCATGGGCCGCTCCATCCACGCCGGACAGGTGACCATCGCGGACGGCACCGCGCTTGCTGCGGAGAAACTCACCCGGGTGCTGACCAACGATCCCGGCATGGGCGTGATCCGCCACGTCGACGCCGGCTACGAACACGCGGCAGAGGTCGCCGCCCAGCGCGGCGTACGAATCCCCATGCAGGAGAACCTATGACGGGCTTCGACGCCCTCTGGACGACCATCCAGGGTGTCGGCAGGCACGCCGCCACCGGCGGCTACCGCCGCTACGCATGGTCCGACGCCGATCTGACCCTGCGCGAATGGTTCACCGGATGCGCCGCGCAGCGCGGGATGGACGTCGAAGAGGACCGCAACGGCAACCTGTGGGCGTGGTGGATGCCGCCGGGTTGGACCGGGGATCCGGCCGACGCGTTCGTGACCGGGTCGCACCTCGATTCCGTGCCCGACGGCGGCGCCTTCGACGGTCCACTCGGCGTGGTGTCCGCATTCGCGGCCGTCGACATCGTCCGCGAGCGCGGCATCGTGCCGCGCGTCCCCGTCGCGATCGCCGCGTTCTCCGACGAGGAGGGTGCGCGGTTCGGCGTGGCGTGTGTCGGGTCCCAATTGTCCACCGGCGCACTGACGGCCGACCGCGCCCGGGGTCTGCGCGACGTCCACGGCGTCACGCTCGACGAGGCGATGACCAAGGCCGGCCGCAACCCCGAGCATCTCGGCGCCGACCCGCGCCTCACAGACCGCATCGGCGTGTTCGTCGAACTCCACGTCGAACAGGGCCGCGCGCTGGATCTCGTCGACCGCCCCATCGCGGTCGCGTCGGCGATCTGGCCGCACGGCCGTTGGGAATTCACCTTCTGCGGCGAAGCGAACCATGCGGGCACCACCCGCCTGGTCGACCGGCGCGACCCGATGCTGGCGTTCGCCTCTTCCGTGCACACCGCGCGGTCGCTGGCCGCCGCGCACGACGCGGTCGCGACGTTCGGCAAGGTGATCGTCGCACCCAACGGCGCCAACGCGATTCCATCCTCCGTGCATGCGTGGTTGGACGCCAGGGCCGCCGACGAGGCGACGCTGCGGTCGCTGGTCGACAAGATCAGCACCGAAGCCCGTCAGCACGCCGCCGCCGACGGCATCGACCTCGACGTCAGCGCCGAATCCGTCACCCCCATCGTCGAATTCCCCGAAGCACCTCGGGCCAGGCTGCAACGCGCGCTCGCCCATCTCGGCGACATCCCGGTGCTGCCGACCCAGGCAGGCCACGACGCAGGCATCCTGTCCGCGGTGGTACCGACCGCGATGCTGTTCGTACGCAACCCCACCGGCGTTTCGCATTCGCCGGAGGAGTTCGCCGAACCCGACGACTGCAACACTGGAGCGGTGGCGCTGGCCGACGTGATGGCGGACTGGGTGTCGTCGTGACCGACACCTGGTGGTGCGAATACGCCTGGTTGGGCGGCGATTCGGTCGCCGCCGGTGTGCTGTTCACGGTCGCCGACGGCCGGATCACCGCGATCGAAACCGACACCGTCGCGCAGCCGGGCTCACATCGGTTGCGCGGCTTGATCATTTCCGGCCTTGCCAACGCGCATTCGCACGCCTTTCACCGCGCACTGCGCGGACGCACCCAGCGCGACCGGGGATCCTTCTGGACTTGGCGTGACTTGATGTACCGTGCCGCCGAGCGGTTGAACCCGGACCGCTACCGCCGTTTGACGCGCGCGGTGTACGCCGAGATGGCGCTCGCCGGTATCACGTGCGTCGGCGAGTTCCACTACGTGCACCACGACACCGGGGGCGCCCGCTACGCCGAGCCCAACGCCATGGGGCACGCCGTGATCGACGGCGCCGCCGACGCCGGCATCCGACTCACGCTGCTGGACACCTGCTATCTGAGCTCAGCGCCGGACGGTGCGCCGCTGGCCGGACCGCAGCAGCGGTTCGGCGACGGCAGCGGCGACGGGTGGGCGGAGCGGGTCGAGGCGTTGCGTCGGCAGACACACAGTCCGTCCGTCGTGATCGGCGCGGCCATGCATTCCGTGCGCGGCGTTCCCGTCGAGCACATGCCCGCCGTCGTGGAATGGGCTGCCACGCACGCTGTTCCGCTGCATGTGCACTCCTCGGAGCAGATGCGCGAGGTCGAGCAATGCCTGGCGACACATGGCCGCACGCCGACGGCGGTGCTGCGGGACGCCGGCGCGTTGGGGCCGCGAACAACCGCCGTGCACGCCACCCATCTGTCCGCCGACGACATCGCCGACATCGACCGCACCTCGACGGGCGTGTGCTTCTGCCCCACCACCGAGCGTGACCTCGGCGACGGCATCGGCCCGGCGCCCGCACTGCTCGCAGGCGGCGGCTTGTTCAGTCTCGGCTCCGACAGCCACGCGGTGATCGACCTGTTCGAGGAGGCCCGCGCGGTGGAACTGAACGAACGCCTCGCCTCCCGGCAGCGCGGCGTCATCTCCGCCGACCGGCTGTTGCGGGCCGCCACCTACGACGGCCACCGCGCTCTCGGCTGGGCCGACGCGGGTGAACTCGCGGTCGGTGCACGTGCCGACTTCGTTGCCGTGCAGACGGATTCGGTCCGCACCGCGGGCGGCGACGCCACCGTGGAGAACATCGTGTTCGCCGCGGCCGCACCCGATGTCACCGACGTGGTGGTCGACGGTCGCGCCGTCGTCGTCGACCGCAAGCATGCCAACGTGCCCGATGTCGAGGCCGAACTGGGTTCTGTCATCGCCGATCTGATGGAGGTCCGATGACCGTCCTCTACACCGACATCGGTGAACTCGTCACCAACGACCCGGCGAACGCCGACGGTGATCCGCTCGGCATCATCTCCGACGCCGCCATCGTGGTCGACGGCGAGCAGATCGCGTGGGTCGGCCCGCGCGCGCAGGCCCCCGACGCCGAGGAGCGGTTCAGTTGCCGCGACTCCAGCGTGATTCCCGGCTTTGTGGACAGCCATTCCCACCTGGTGTTCGCGGGCGACCGCTCTGCCGAGTTCGCGGCGCGGATGAGCGGCGAACCCTACGGCGCGGGCGGGATCGGCTCCACGGTGGCCGCTACCCGGGCGGCAACCGACGCCGACCTGCTCAAAGGTGTCGAGCGTCTCGCCGGTGAACTGTTGCGGAGCGGTGTCACGACGTTCGAATGCAAGAGCGGCTACGGCCTGACCGTCGATGACGAGGCCCGCTCGCTGCGCATCGCGCAGGCCGTCACCGACGAGACCACTTTCCTTGGTGCACACGTCGTTCCGGCCGAGTTCCGTGACGACCGCGCGGCGTACGTCGACCTGATCACCGGACCCATGTTGCGGGCATGTGCCCCGCATGCCCGCTGGGTGGATGTGTTCTGTGACCGCGGGGCATTCGACGTCGACGAGACCAGGCACATCCTCACCGCGGGAATCGCCGCCGGTCTCGAGGCCCGACTGCACGCCGGTCAACTCGGCCCCAGCGCGGGCATCCGACTGGCGGTCGAACTGGGCGCGGCGTCGGTGGACCACTGCACGTATGCCACCGACGACGACGTCGACGCCCTCGCGGCGGCGGCTGACACAACCGTCGCCACCCTGTTGCCCGGCGCCGAATTCTCCACGCGCGCACAGTATCCCGACGGCCGTCGATTGATCGACGCGGGTGCGACGGTGGCACTGGCCACCGACTGCAATCCCGGCAGCTCGTACACCACCAGCATGCCGTTCTGCATCGCCGTCGCCGTCAGGGACATGAAATTCACTCCGGCGCAAGCGTTGTGGGCCGCCACCGCGGGCGGCGCGGCCGCGCTGCGCCGCGACGACGTCGGGGCGCTCACCGTAGGGCGGCGCGCCGACTTCGTCCTGCTGGACGCCCCGTCCTATATCCATCTGGCCTACCGCCCCGGTGTGCCGCTCGTCCGCGATGTGGTGCGGGCGGGCCTGCGCCTCTTCGAGAATGTGGAGTCACGATCGTGAGTACTCAAACCGTCGTCGTCGGTGTCGGCCCCGTCAGCTTCGACGAACTCGTTTCCGTCGCCCGCGACGGTGCCGCGGTGACGCTTGCCGACGAGGCGCTGGACGCGATCGCCAAGAGTCGCGCCCGCATCGAGGAGTTGGCCCACGACCCCAAGCCGGTGTACGGGGTGTCCACCGGCTTCGGGGCGCTGGCCAGCAGACACATCCCGCACGAACTGCGGACACAGTTGCAGCGCAGCCTGATTCGCTCACATGCCGCCGGCTCGGGTCCCGAGGTCGAGCGTGAGGTCGTCAGGGCCATGATGCTGCTGCGGCTGTCGACGCTGGCGACCGGCCGCACAGGTGTGCGGCCCGAGGTCGCGCAGACCTACGCCGCGATGCTGTCCGCCGGGCTCACCCCCGTGGTGTACGAGTACGGCAGCCTCGGCTGCTCCGGCGACCTGGCGCCGCTGGCGCATGTGGCACTCGCCGCCATCGGCGAAGGTTCGGTGCGCACCGCCGACGGTGAACTCCTGCCTGCCGCCGACGCGCTGGCGCGACACGGCATCGAACCCGTCGTGCTCGCCGAGAAGGAGGGGCTGGCCCTGATCAACGGCACCGACGGCATGCTCGGCATGTTGGTGCTCGCGCTGCGCGATCTGGACGGGCTGCTGAAACTCGCCGACATCGCGGCGGCCATGAGCGTCGAAGGACTGCTCGGCACCGTCAGGGTCTTCGCTGAGGATCTGCACGCCATGCGCCCGCACCCGGGACAGGCGGCGGCCGCCGCGAACATGCGTCGCGTACTCGCGGACTCGCCGATCGTGGCCAGCCACAGCGGGCCGGACTGCTCGCTGGTCCAGGACGCCTACTCGCTGCGGTGTGCGCCCCAGGTGGCGGGCGCGGCACGCGACACCGTCGAGCACGCCCGCACCGTTGCGGGCCGCGAATTGGCCAGCGCCGTGGACAATCCCGTCGTCACCCTGGACGGACGCGTCGAGTCCAACGGCAACTTCCACGGCGCGCCCGTCGCCTACGTGCTCGACTTCCTCGCGATCGCGGTGGCCGACGTGGCCAGCATCAGTGAGCGACGCACCGACCGGTTCCTCGACGTCGCCCGCAGCCACGGCCTCAACCCGTTCCTGGCCGACGACCCCGGCGTGGACAGCGGCCACATGATCGCGCAGTACACCCAGGCCGCCATCGTCTCGGAACTCAAGCGGTTGGCCAATCCGGCCAGTGTCGACTCGATTCCGTCGTCGGCGATGCAGGAGGACCACGTCTCGATGGGGTGGTCGGCCGCGCGCAAACTGCGCAGGGCCGTCGACGGGTTACGCCGGGTGCTGGCCATCGAGGTGTACACCGCGGCGCGCGGCATCGAATTGCGCGCTGGACTGGCGGCGTCGCCCGCCACCGCGGCCGTCATCGCCGCGGTCAGGACATGCGTGCCCGGCCCCGGCACCGACCGATACCTGGCGCCGGAGATCGACGCAGTCCTCACCCTGGCGAATTCGGGCGCGTTGGTAGCGGCCGCCGAGGCGGTCACCGGCCCGTTGGCCTGAGTACTACCGACGAATCAGAAGACACTCCACCCGTACTGCTCGGCTCGAAGCTCCTTGATGGTGCGGAGGAGATTCTTGTCGCGCATGGACCGGGCCAGTTCCTCGGGTGTGGGCAGGCGCAGTTCACTCCCCTCAAAAACAGACAGTCCGCTGCAGTTCCCGCATACCGAGATGTCACCGTCGTGGGGTGTGTTCTCGGGATCTCGGGGATCGCGATAGGTGTTCACGATGTGCTTGCAGAAGGGACAGCGCCGCGCCTCAACGACGTGGACATTCATCTGATCAACGTTAGGCCGATTGACCGACCCTGCAAATCCCTTCGGCGAAACCAATATGTATTTTTTGCATGTGAAATGACTTAGCAATAGCGTCAAAATCGCTTGCGGCAAAATCCGATTTCGGGTGCGTTAGTTTGACGAGCTGGGCCGCGAGCGATAAAGAGTCCGAATAGCGAAACAAGTCCTACGACGATGCTGACGGCCCAGTGTCGAGAATCCGCCCGACGACATCGCCAACCGAACGGGCGAAGACGCGATCGTCGACGTCCTCCAGTCCCGTCGACGCGCGCAGGAAGTCGCCGAACAGCACCCAACCAAGCTGCAGCGCCACGGTGTGCGCCGCGGCCAACCGGGCGTCGAGCTCGCTCGCGTGCCGCCCGCGGACACTGTCGAGCAGGATCTCCATCGTCGGAAACCGGTTCTGGAGTTCGCCGATCGCATAGCCGTCGAGCGACGTCCTGGCGATCACTCGCAGCTGCCGGTCGACCGCCGCACCGACCGCCGCGCCGTCCGCTTCTGCGGCCAACAGCCTGGCGAGATGCTCGCCGAGGTGATCGAGGACCGCCGCGACGAGTCGGTCCTTACTTCCGAAGTGCCGGTGGATCAGGCCGTGGTTCACTCGCGACCGCGCCGCGATGTCGCGCACCGACGTTGCCGCAGGCCCGCGTTCGGCGAACAGGTCCGCGGCGGACTCCAGCACTGCTGCGACGACTTCTGTCCTGCCCAGCGGCGTATTCGCGGGTGTTGCGCCAACCCTTGCCCCGGCTGTAGTCATGTGACTACGGTACCGAGCAAGGCGTTTGCGGTCAGCGGACGCCCTGCGAAAGGACTCGCTCCGTGGCAACGAAGCCATTCACCTATGGTCGGTTCATCGGCAGGGTCGGCGGCCTGGCGGTCGCACTGGGCATCGGGGCGGCGATCGCCAACAGCGCCGCAATCGCGTCCGCCGACGAAGGCCAATCGGGCACTTCGGACGGCGGGACGTCGACCACTGCGTCAACAACGCACAACGACGGGGGCGATCAGAAACCGTCAGCCAAGACGGAAACGTCGATCTCGAGCGCCGACAAACCGACGCGCCCGCCCAAGAAGAAAAAGAAGACACCCAAGACGGAGTCACATGCGGTGTCGGCGAAGGCCACCGCCGACGAGCCCGCGCCCAAACCCGACGCGCCGGCACAGACCTTGGCTGCGGCATCCACCGTCGGCACCGCAAGCCGCGAAGTCACCAAGCCGGTCACGAAGGCCGCCGTCGACGAGTCCGCGACACAGACACTGGCAGTCAGCCCGCTCGGCACCCCCGAACAACGTGCCGCCGAACGGCGCGCCGCCGAAACTGTCAACACGCTGCCCGTGCAGTTGATGAAGCTCGTGCTGCAATTCGGCTGGCGCTCAACTGCTCAACAACAATTCAAGCTGGTCGGCGGACCCGACCAAGCGAACCTCGCTGCGCTTCACCAAGCGGTCGACGAATACGCCATGGGTGCGGCATTCCAACAGCAACTGCTCAATCCGATGACCCCGACGGCCGTCACGCAGGTCGCTCCGCCGCACACCTGGTACGGCCGCGACGTCGACGGGTCCCGCATCCTCTACGACAACCCCGACACCATCTACCGCTTCATGGCGGTCAACAAGACCTCGACATATGTGATCACCGGCCGCTTCACCGGCGAGGATCCGGCCGAAACCACCTTCAGCGTGCTGACCGGGCTGTCCGGTAACACCGCGTCGATCCTCAACGGCAAGGATCTGGTGCGCGACCCCGACGGCTCCTTCACCATCACCGTGAGCGGCGCCCCCACCGGACCGGGGCCCAACCATATCCAGATCACCGACGACACCACGCTGATCGCAGTGCGAAACACGTTGTCGGACTGGAACACCCAGGATCCGATGAGCCTGGCGATCGAACGGACCGGCGGTCCCCCGAACAGCTTGTTCGCCCAACTGGGCGGGTTCGCCATCCCATTCATCGGACCGACGGTGACGAAGAGTCCCCTGTTGACGACGCTCGTCTCGCTGGTGCCGCCGCTGCCGGTGATGCCGCCACTGCTGCGGGGCACGGTCACCGCGGTGATCATGGCGTTGGGTCTGCAGATGGAATCCACCTACATCAAGGTCGCCACCATCGACCCGACGACCGGTGAACGCAGGCAGCCCAACGTGTTCACCAACCCGACGCGGAACGCACAATTCCTTTCGACACAGATGCAGAGCGCCGGCTACTTCCAACTCGACGACAACCAGGCGCTCGTGCTGACCATCAATCCCGGCGACGCCGGCTACTTCGTGGTTCCGGTCACCAACGACTGGACGATCACCGACAACTACTGGGAGCAGCAGACCAGCCTGAACATCGCGCAGGCCAAGAAGAACGACGACGGGACGTACACCATCGTGGTGTCACCGCAGGATCCGCAGATCTGGAACTGGGTGTCCACAGGCGGCCTGCATCAGGGCACCATCTCGATCCGGTTCCAGGACCTGCCCGAGAACCCGACGAATCTGCCGACCGTCAGTTCGCAGGTGGTGTCGCTCGACCAGTTGCCCGGTGTGCTGCCCGTGGGCACGGTCCCTGCCGACGCGGTGGTCCGGCAGGACCAACTTGCGCAGCGAAAGTCAGGTTTCGACAGGCGATTTGCGCCGTACCCGCAGCCCTAGTTGTTCGCGGCGCCGGACCAGCACGCTCGGCAGCCACGGCCCCGCGTCGATCGCGTCGATCCAGGAGGTGCGGTCGAGTACCCCACGCAGGACGATCTGCGCCTCCAGCCGCGCCAGCGCGGCGCCGACGCAGAAGTGCAGACCTTTCCCAAAGGTCATGTGGCCCTTGCCACCTGGCCGGTTCAGCCGGAACTCGTTCGGTGAGTCGAACTTGGCAGGGTCGCGGTTCGCCGCACCCCACAGCAACAGCAACCGGGAACCGGCGGGCAGGTCGGTGCCCGCCAGCGACGTCGCCCTGACGACGTGGCGGTAGTGACCGCGGAACGGTGGCTCGTACCGCAGCGCCTCCTCGATGAACGGTCCCAACAGGCTCGGATCCTGCCGAACCTGGCGTTGGATCTCCGGTTGCGTGGCCAGGATCTCCATCGCGTTGCCGAGCAGAGAGCCAGTCGATTCTCCGCCGGCACTGAACAAGATGATCATCATCAGCTGGGCGGTGAGTTGATCGAATTCGCCTGCCGTGCAAGCACTCGCGAGGCCACCCAGCAGGTTGTCCGGCGGGTCGGCCGCCGCGTCGGCGAAGTGACCCTGGATGTAGGTGCCCAGTTCCATCGCCGCGACACCGCTGGCTGTCAGCTGCTCCTGATCGACCAAGCCGTCGAGCAGTTGGGTGCTCGCGCACGCCCAGCGGATCAACTTGTCGACGTCCTCGGCAGGCACACCGATCAAGCGCGCGACGACCATCATCGGCAGCTTGTTCGCCAGTGCGCTCATCCATTCGATTCGTCCGTCGCGCACGCCGTCGCTCCACAAGCGGTCGAAGGTCTGTCCGATGAACGCCTCCATCGAACGGATCTTCTTGGCGGCTAGTTGCGGTACGAGCATCTTGCGGTGCAGGGCGTGCGAGGGGTCGTCGGCCGTCGCGAGGATCTGGGTGGGCCCGCCGAGGCGGTCCAGTTCGAACGGGACGACGGTGCCGTCGGAGGACAACGTCATGGCCGCGGTCAGGTTCGACGAGAAGTCGTCGGCCCGGTTGACAGCGTCGTTGATCGCCGCCCAGTCGCACACCAGATAAAAGCCGGAGTCACCGACCTGATGCACCGGTCCCTCGGCGCGTAACCGGTCGTAGAGCGGATACGGATCTTGCAGCGCCTCAGCACCGAAGAACGCGAGCGGATCCTGCAGCACCGTCATGTGTACAGGTTGGCCAGCGCAAACGGAGGTGGTCAACGGGTCGGGCGACAGTCGAAACGCGCCCCGGCAGCGAGGTGGTAGCGCGTGTCTCACGACCTCCCCGCGACCAGCGAGAACGGTTGAGAATTTCCACGATTTTGTCTCACCACTGAGATAGCTTTGCGTCCATGTCCCGCGATGACTGGCTGTTCGATGAGGGGCGCAGGTCCGCCGCCGCGGAGCGGATTTACGCCGCGGCCACGGAGTTCATCTACCGGGAGGGGATGGATGCGCTGAGCGTCGACGCATTGGCCGCGCGGACCCACTGCTCGCGCGCCACGATCTACCGCTACGTCGGCGGCAAGAAGGACATCAGGGAAGCGGTGTTGGCCCGTGCCGCGACCCGGATCGTGCAGACCGTTCGCGCCAGCGTGGAGGGGCGCACCGGGTCTGATCGGGTGCTGACCGCCATCGAGGTGGCTGTCGCCGAGATCCGCGGCGACCCCGCGGGCCAACTGTTCGTCGATTCCGCACGCAGCGGCGGATGGAACTGGTTGGCCGCCTCAGACGCGGTGACCGCGTTCGCGACGGAACTCACCGGCATCGCCGACGACGACCCGCAGGCCGCGAGATGGATCCTGCGGTTGGTGTTGTCGTTACTGTTGCTGCCCGATTCCGATCCCGTTGCGGAACACACCATGCTGCAACGGTTCGTCGCTCCCGCGTTCGCCGCTCATTCGTCTTGATGATTCGGGCACGTGACGTCGACGTACACCGTCGAGAACGTACCGGGTGTGGGCGGAGCTGTGTCGGGGTTGTTGACGTCCTGCACCGTGCACGCCCACAACGGCACGGTGTCGTAGCCGCTCAACCAGTTGATGACGACGTTGTAGCCCTGCGACTTCAAATCACCGACCACCGACTCGGCCGATCCCCCGGTGTCGACGGGTTCTGCGGCGGCCGGCGCGAGCGCCAGCGCGCAGCCGACCACCGCTGTCGTCGCGGCCGGAAACCGTTTTGCCATACCGTCCACGGTGCTCGCGCAACCAGGAGAACGCCTGCGTTTCAGCTGCGAAGCTCCTCCCACACACCGCGATACATCACGCAGGCGACGGCCAGATTCGAGTCCAGGACCACCAAGTCGGCGGCACCGCCCGCGACGATTCCGGCATCCGGCAGGCCCAACGCGCGCGCCGGGTTGACCGTCGCTTGGCGCACCGCCAGCATCAGCGCCTCGTCGCGTGGTAATCCGCTGTGCGCCACGGCGAATCGGAACACCCGGTCCATGGTCGCGGTGCTGCCCGCGATGGTGTCGGTACCCGCCACCCTGGCGACGCCGTCGACGACGTCCACTCGCACCGGCCCGAGGTGGTAGGCCCCGTCGGGCTTCCCGGTCGCCGCCATCGCATCGGTTATCAGCGACACCCGATCGGGTCCCACGCTGTGCGCGACGTGCCGGTACAGCGCAGGGTCGACGTGCACGCCGTCGGTGATCACTTCGACTGTCACCCTGGCGTCTTCCAGCAGCGCGATGACCGGACCCGGTTCGCGGGTGTTGATCGGCCGCATGGCGTTGAACAAGTGGGTCCCCACCGTCGCGCCCGCCGTCAGCGCCGCGCGCGTCTGCTGGTAGGTCGCCTCGGTGTGGCCGACAGCGGCCACCACGCCGCGGTCGACGATCCGCTCGATCGCGGCGAGGGCACCGTCGCGCTCCGGTGCCACGGTGATCATCCGGATCGCGCCTTGGCCGGCATCGAGCACCCGGTCGATCTCGGCGGGGTCAGGGTCGCGCATCAGCGACGGCTGATGCGCGCCGCACCGCTTGGCGGACAGCCACGGTCCTTCCAAGTGGATGCCCGCGATGACGCCTGCGTGCACGTCCTCGGCCAAACCCGTTACCTGGCGCAGTAATTCGTCCGGACCCGCGGTGACCAACGAGGCGACCAGCGACGTGGTCCCGTGCTTTCGATGCAGCGTCGCGGCGGTCGCCGTGTCCGCAGGCGAGGCGGTCGAGAAGTTCGCGCCGTCGCCACCGTGGACGTGGGTGTCCACGAAGCCGGGCACCACGGTGACCGCGCCGAGGTCACGATCGGCGTCGCGCGGCGCGGCGCCTGTGCCGAGCGCGGCCACGGTCCCGTTCGACACCTCAATCCACCCGGGCCGCAACATCTCTCGCCCCGTCAGGATGGTCTCGGCAGCCAATAGCACTCAGATGCCCTGCCAATCCGGCTTGGCGCGGTAGGTTTCGCGGTAGTAGCCGGCAAGCTGAAGCCGATGCGCCGCAGCGTCATCCAGCAGCGCTGTGACGTGCGGATGATGCTGCAGGATGGTCGCTGGCCACATCGCGCTCACCGGCCCCTCGACCAGATGGTGGACGGCTTCGGCCTTGCCGCCGCCGGTCGCCACCAGGATCACGTGCCTGGCCTCCATGATGGTCGCCAGGCCCTGCGTCAGACAGTGCGTCGGCACGGCCTCGACGTCGCCACCGAAGAAGCGAGCGTTGTCGATTCGGGTCTGCCGGGTCAGCGTCTTGATGCGGGTGCGCGAAGCCAGCGAGGACCCTGGCTCGTTGAACGCGATATGGCCGTCGGTGCCGATGCCGAGGATCTGCAGGTCGACGCCGCCCGCTTGATGTATCGCGTTCTCGTACTCGGCGCACGCGGCGGGGATGTCGTCGGCCAGGCCGTCCGGTCCAAGCACCGCACCGGGGGCGAAGTCGACCCGCGAGACGAACACCCGGTCGATCACATTGCGATAGCGCTCCGGGTGGTCGGCGGGTAGCCCGACATACTCGTCGAGAGTGAAGCCCCGCGCCTTCGCGAACGAGATCGAACCGGCATCGCAGCGCGCCGCCAATTCGTCGTAGATCATCAGCGGCGATGATCCGGTCGCGAGGCCTAGCACGGCATCCGGCTTACGGGCCAGCAGTTCGCCGATGGCGTCGGCCGCAACCGCGCCGATCTGTCCGGCGTCCGGCAGGATTACGACTTCCATCTACTTGTTCGCGGTGAAAAGAATTGCCCCTGCGGCAATCTGCGCACCCTCGAAGACCGCATCCGACGGGGTGATGTTCGATGATTCGCGTTCGTCCATCACCACCACCGGGACAATGGGGTTGAGCCCCTTGGCTTCCACCGATGGGACGTCATAGGTGATGATCAATTGCCCCGCCGTGACCTCATCGCCCTGACTCGCATGCGTGGTGAAGCCCTCCCCCTGAAGCCCGACGGTGTCCAGCCCCAAGTGGACCAGGACACCCACGTTGTCCGCCGTCATGACGATGTACGCATGCGGCATCAACTTCAAGATCTTCCCGCTGACCGGAGCGACGGCCTCGACCACCCCGCGCGGCGGATCGACGGCGGCACCGAAACCCACCATGCCCTGGGAAAAGACGGGATCGGGAACGTCGGGCAGGGCAACGGCGCGGCCCGCGACCGGGGCAAGGACTGACGTCGTACTCACGCACCAACAATACGAGCGTGCGGGCAAGACGGTCTCAAGTTCACCGGTTCTCGTCTAGGCTTCCGGTCAGCTTCGGCGAAGGAGGTCCACAGGATATGAGCGAGGCAGCGAAACCCGAAGGGACGACGGCAAAGTCGGGTCGGCGCATCCCCGGCTTCGCGCAACTGCAGCGACTCGGCAAGAGCCTGATGCTTCCGATCGCCGTGCTGCCCGCCGCGGGCATCCTGCTGCGACTCGGCCAGCCCGACGTGCTCGGCAGGATCCAAGCGCCGGTGATCAGCTCCTTCTTCCAGGCGATGAGCGCCGCCGGTGACGCGCTGTTCAGCAACCTCGCTCTGCTCTTCGCCGTCGGTGTCGCGATCGGATTCGCCAAGAAGGCGGACGGTTCGACCGCACTGGCGGCCGTCGTCGGCTACCTCGTGGTGCAGGCGGTGTTCAAGACGATGTCGCCGATCGTGCTCGCCGGTCAGGTCGACAAGGCGGGCGACCAAGCCCAGATCAACTACAGCGTGTTCGCAGGCATCGTGGTCGGGCTCGTCACCGCGTGGCTGTTCGACCGCTATCACACCATCCAGTTGCCTTCCTATCTCGGCTTCTTCGGCGGCAGGCGGTTCGTCCCGATCGTGGTGTCACTGGTCTGCCTGTTCCTGGCGTTCGCGATGAGCTACTTCTATCCGATCTTCGACGCGGGCCTGACCGGTCTCGGCAAGTTCATCGGCGGTTCGGGCGCGTTGGGGGCGTTCGTATACGGCTTCGTCAATCGCATGCTGATTCCGTTCGGCCTGCACCACATCCCGAACTCCTACATCTGGTTCCTCTACGGCGACTATCAGGCGCCGGACGGCAAGGTCGTCACCGGCGAATTGACCCGCTTCGCGGCGGGCGATCCCACCGGCGGCCACCTCACGTCGGGCTTCTACCCGATTCTGATGTTCGGGCTGCCCGCCGCGGCGCTGGCGATGATCCACGTCGCCAACAAGAAACAACGCAAGGTCGCGGTCGGCATACTGGCGGCCGCTGCGCTGACCGCGTTCCTCACCGGCGTGACCGAACCCCTCGAGTTCGCGTTCATGTTCGTGGCGTTCCCGCTGTACGTCATCCACGCGGTGCTGACCGGGCTGTCGCTGGCGATCGCCTACCTACTCGACATCCACCTCGGCTTCTCGTTCTCGGCGGGCCTGATCGACCTGCTGCTGTGGGGCGGAGCGCCTGCGGCCAAGAACATCTGGCTGCTGTTGGTCATGGGCGTGGTCTTCTTCGTCGTCTACTACGTGTTGTTCCGATTCGCCATCACGCGATGGAACCTGAGAACGCCTGGGCGCGAACCGGAAAGCGAATTCGAGGCTGAGGAAGCCGCCAACCTCGGCGAGGGCGCGACATCGGCGACCGCGGTGACGACCGGCGGGGCGGCCACCGCGACGAAGACAGCGCCCGCAGCGGTCGACAGCAAGGCAGAACAGGTCATCGCCGCGTTCGGCGGCCGGGACAACCTCGTCAATGTCGACGCGTGCATCACCCGGTTGCGGATGGAGGTCGCCGACCCGAGCAAGGTAGATCAGCAGCGACTGAAGAGTCTTGGCGCGGCGGGCGTGATCGAGGTCGGCAACAGCGTGCAAGCCGTCTTCGGTACGGACGCGGAGGCGTTGAAGAACGACATCAACGAGATTCGCTAGTCGTTTTTCGCCGAGACTGCATCTTCGCACGGAAAGTTCGAGTGCGGACGTGCTGGAATACCGTTTCGGCGCAACTAGTCGGCGGGGAGGAACACCGCGGCGGCAGCGGCGGCGATCAGGACCAGCGCCGAAATCAGCACCGCGACAGCCGTCCAACCGTATCCGTCGAATGCCAGTCCGCCCAGCCACCCGATGACACTCGAACCGCCGTAATAAAACAGGTTGTACAGCGATGAGGCCTGCGCTTTACCGATGGGTGCCGACCGGCCTGCCCATCCTGCCGCGATCGAGTGGGCGCCGAAGAAGCCCGCGGTGGCGATGACCAGACCAGCCAGTACCGCGATGATGTTGTTGCTCAACGTGATCGCGATGCCCGCGACCATGATCGCCACCGACACCAGCAGCACCCGTTTGCGGCCGAACCGCGACGCCTCCCCTCCGGCGCGGGCCGATGCCCACGTTCCGGCCAGGTAAGCCACGAACACCAGGCTGACCGCGAACGGCGGCAAATAGAAGGGCGCCCCTGCCAACCGAAAGCCCAGATAGTTGTAGAGCGCGACGAATGCACCCATCAACAGAAACGCCTGGCCGAACAGCGTCAGTTGGCGGCGCGACCGCAAGTTGGCCGACAACCGATGAGCCAGGCTCCCTTCGGCGTTGGCGTGCGTCCGGTTGCCGGGGACGAAGCCGCGGGGCGGCGGAGCCAGTTTCACGAAGCCCACCGCCGCGAGCCCGCACAGCACTGCGACCGAGAGGACACCGACACGCCAACCCGCGATCTCGGCGACGGGACTCGACACCAACCTGCCTGCCAATCCGCCGATGGTGGTTCCGGCGACGAAGGTTCCCGCCGCCCGCGCGGCATGCGCGGGATCGATCTCCTCGGTGAGGTATGCGACCGCGATGGCGGGCACGCCCCCGACGAGCAGACCTTCGAGAAAACGCCCGGCCAGCAGCAGGTCAAAGCTCGGCGCGAAGGGCACCAGCACGCCCACCGTCGTCGCTCCGATGACCGAGAACGAAATCGCCCGCACACGGCCGATCCGGTCGGCGAGCGACGACCACGGGATCACGCCGATGGCGAGACCGACGGTGGATGCCGAGATCATCAACGCCGCGCCCGCCGCGCCGACACCGAGGTCGGCAGCGATCAGCGGCAGTACGGCTTGCGGCGAATAGAGCTGAGCGAACGTCGCCACGCCCGCGCAGAACAGCGCGGTGAGCAGTCGCCCGTACGCGGACGAGCCGCGCGCGTGGCCGTTCCAAACCGGGGCAGCTGCGCTTTCGGTTGACATCCTGCGGACGCTAAGGGCAGTACCATCATGTGTCTAATACATAGATAGAGCTAGGTTGATGTTCAGCGCGCATCACCCGACTTCACCGCGGCGGTGAGCCCGCCGCCGACTTCAGAAATGTGACGAAGCGCTGCCCCGGCGGCGCGAGTTCCCGATTTCTGTCCCACACCAACCCGACCTCCCGCTTGGCGCCGACATTGGTCAGCGGGACGTGCACGACCTGCGATTCGTCGGCGACCCGGGGAACCGGGACGACCCCGACGCCGAAGCCCGCCGAGACGAGGCCCTCGATCGTGGAGAGCTCGGTTGCCTCGAAGACGATGTCCGGGTCGAGGCCTTCCTCTGCCCAGAGTTCGTCGGTCAGTTGACGCAAGCCGGCCTGCCGGAACAGCGCCACGTAGGGCTCTGACGCCGCCGCGGACAACCGCACACGAGCGCGCGACGCCAACCGGTGCCCGCGCGGTACCACCAGACACAACCGCTCCTCATACAGTCGATGCCACACCAGTTCCGGCCCCTCGGGCCGCGGTGACGTGATCCCGATGTCCGCTTGACCGTTGACGACCCGTTGGGCGATTTCCCGCGCGGGGCCCTGAAACAGATCGAACGAAATTCGTTGCGCTGACTCTCTGAACCGCCGAAGCTGTTCCGGCACATACCAACTGGCGAGCGAATGCAGGAACGCCAGTCGGACCCGACCGGTGTCCGGATCTCGAAGCGCACCGATGCGGTCGACGGCGGACTGCATCTCGGCAAGGCTGCGGCGGGCATGTTCGAGCATGATCTGCCCGTACGGGTTGAGGCGCAACCGGCGATTGGCTCGGTCGAACAGCGGGGCGCCGACCTGCGCCTCGAAACGCGCCAGCGCCCGCGACAACGTCGGTTGGCTCACGCCCAACTCCGCAGCCGCCTCGGTGACATGCTCGATCTCGGCGAGCGCCACGAACCATTCCAATTCTTCGAGATGCACGCACAAACGATAACGAAACTGCATGAAGTTCAGCGGGCAGCCATCACGGGCCGGTGCGGGTTCCTGACACGAGAAAGCCGGTGTACGAACTGAAGAATCGACCTTCGGCGTCGGCGGTGCGCAACGAATCCGACCAGCGCTCCGCATCGGCGCGATCGAGGACTGTCGCCTCCGCGAGCCTGTTTGCGGTGGAGAAGAACAGATACAACTGATCGGCCACTCCCAACTCGCGCAGCACCAGCGTCTTCGGGTGGACGACGACGTCGGCAAGGCCCGCGTCGAGAAACAGCGGAACAAGCTGGCGCCCGATCCAACCGGACGGGAACCGGTCGCACCAGGCGTTCAAGATGGTGCGAGTGGTCACGCGATCGGCCGAGTCGACCGTCAACGTCTCCCAGTCGTTGTCGTAGGCGACAAGCACACCGCCGGGGCGCAATACGCGAACCATCTCACCGACAGCGGGGGCGGGATCGGCGATGTGCTGAAGCACCCGATCGATTCGGCAGGCGTCGAAATCAGCGTCGTCGTACGGCAATTCGGCGGCATCAGCGACGCAGAAGGACAGCCCCTCGACGTCGCCGTGGCGGGCGCGCGCCGCGTCGATCATCGCCGCACTGCCGTCGACGGCGACCACCGAACCACCCGGGACGACAAGTCTGGCCAGCGCCGCGGCGTCGTCCGCGAGCCCGCAGCCCACCTCCAGGATCCGGCGGCCAGGGCCTGCCCCGAGCAATTCGTAGCTTTCGCGTTTGCATTCCGCGAAGAACGGCAGCGAGTCGATCAGCGTCAGACATCGCGAGAACATCTCGAAATCCGGGGCGCGGTCGACGCTCTGGAAACCGGAAGCAAGGTCGTCGGTCATGGTGGCCCCCTTCTTCGTCGTCAATTCTTGCCCAACCACCGCCGTGAGAGGGTGGATCTCGCCGCAGATCGCGGACTGGGCGGTTGCTCGACCGCACCCGACCGGGCACTCGACGTGACCGACCCGCCACAGGTGACTGCGGAGGCGCAAGGAAAACGACACGATGGACGGCGACCAGCCAGGCGATCCCGCGAAAGCGGCAGCGGCCATCATCACCGTCGTCGAATCGGATGAACCGCCGGCATTCCTGCTGCTCGGCCAGGACGCGCTCGCCACCTACCGAAACGTCGCCGCAGCCCGTGCCAACGAAATCGCGAAGTGGGAAAACCTGACCGCCTCTACCGACTTCGATTCCTAAACCGATCCGCGGCCGCTCCGGCAAGCGTTTAATGACCCGACATGAGCGGCTATCGGACAGTGATCGTCGGCACGGACGGGTCGGACTCGTCGATGCGGGCCGTCGAGCGGGCGGGGGCGTTCGCGGCGCAGGAGAACGCGAAGCTGATCATCGCCAGCGCGCACATCCCGCACGTGGACAGGGGTAGCTGGTCACACGCGCCCACGCACGACCACGTCGCCGACCCGCGTGCCGCCGACACCCTGGGCCGCGAGGGCTACATGGTGCACGGCGACGCGCCGGTCTACGCCATCCTGCGCGACGCACGCGACAAGGCAAAAGGCGCGGGCGCACACGACATCGAGGAACGCGCCATCGAGGGCGCACCGGTCGACGCCCTGATCCACCTGGCTCAAGAGGTCAAGGCGGATCTGATCGTCGTCGGCAACGTCGGCCTCAACTCGGTGGCAGGGCGGTTGCTCGGCTCAGTGCCCGCCGACGTCGCGCGCAAATCGAAGATCGACATCCTGATCGTGCACACCGCCGGCTAGCAGGCACACCGCGCTGGTGCGGGACAATCGCAGCCAGCATGACCGATATCGAGGAACCCGCCGCAGGTGGCCGGCGCCGCCACATCGTGCGACTGGCACTGTTCGCGGGATTCCTGCTCGGGTTGTTCTATCTGGTCGCCGTCAGTCACGTCATCGACGTCGACGACATCCGGCAGACGGTCGCCGCCACCGGCCCCGCCGCGCCGCTGACCTACATCGTGGTGGCGGCCGTGCTCGCCGCCCTGTTCGTCCCCGGCCCGATCCTGGCCGCAGGCAGCGGTGTGTTGTTCGGCCCGGTGCTGGGGGTGTTCGTGACACTCGGCGCGACGGTCGGTACGGCGATCATCGCCAGCCTCATCGGCAGGCGCGCAGGCCGGGACAGCGCACGGGCGCTGCTGGGCGCGGACCGCGCCGACCGTCTCGACCGACTGATCGACCGTCGAGGCCTGTGGGCCGTCGTCGGTCAGCGATTCATCCCCGGCGTCTCCGACGCGCTGGCCTCGTATGCGTTCGGGGCGTTCGGAGTTCCGTTGTGGCAGATGGCCGTTGGAGCGTTCATCGGGGCGGCGCCGCGGGCCTTCGTCTATACCGCGCTTGGCGCGTCGATCGGGGACCTGTCCTCGCCGCTGGCCTACTCCGCCGTCGCGGTCTGGTGCGTGACGGCCGTCGTCGGCGCTTTCGTCACGCACCGCGGGTACGTGAAGTGGCGTGACCGGCGCCGGGAACCCGACGCCACGCAGTAGTGTCGAGATGCAGCGAAGATTGACAGGACTCGCCTGGCTACTTTGACAAGACTTCGGCGTGTCGCGAGAGCTTGACAATCCTCGTTGCAAACGCGCAGTTCACGACGACGGAGCCCACTTCGGCTTCCGCCGCCCTCGGCGAAGGGTGCGGCCTTAACACCAGCTTCGCGCGGGGCCTGGCTGGCGGCGCGGCTGCCGAGTTAGTAGCGCGATGAGGCAGCCGGCGGCGAGTACACCGACGCTGACGGCGAAGCCGATGCCAGCGCTGCGTAGACCCCAGCGGTCGGCGACCAGGCCTTCGCCGATGACGGGTAGGGAGATGGCGATGTAAGCCACCACGAACAGTGCTGAACTGACTTCGGCCCGCCGATCGGCTGGCGTGGCCTCGGTGACGGAAGCCAGGCCGCGGCTGAAGCTGATGCCTTGTCCCGCACCGGAAGTCATTGCGGCCACGACGAGTCCGGCGAGTGAAGTGCTGACCAGTGCCGCCGTCAAGGTGATCATGCCGATCACCAGTGTTGCGCAGCCCAATGCCATCGCGCGTTGGGGCTGTATCCGCTTAACCGCTACCTGAGCCACTGCTGAGGCGAGGAAGGCGCAGCTGGCCACGACCCCGGCTGCAGCGTGGTTGTCGATGCCGATCATGGTGGAAAGGAATGATGGTGCCAGCGCGGCGAACAGTCCCACGCACGCAAATCCCGCGAACGTCCCGATCGCCGCGAGTGCGAACGTGGCACGCACTTGGGCAGGAAGTCGCAGCCGCTGCATCCCGAGGTATCCGGTTTTTGTTGATGTTTCGGGCACGCCGATGACGGCAAGGCCAGCCGCCACCGCTAACACGATGTGCATCACGAAGGCCAGCTGCAGCGGTGCGGGGCAGTACTGGACGAGAACACCGGCCAGCAAGGGTCCGGCGCCCAGCCCACCAATGTTGGCGATGGTCGCGATCGCGGGGGCCGCGGTGCGCCATTTCGGCGGTGCGGCTTCGATGATCGCTGCGGTGGCGGTGCCGGTGAAGACACCGGCCGACAGCCCGGACAGCACGCGCGCGGCTACTAGATCGAGCACCGTGTCGGCGAGCAGGAACATCGCGGCGCTGGCCACCGCGACGACGACGCCGCCGAGCAGAACAGGGCGTCGGCCGATCGCGTCGGACCAGCGTCCGAAGACCACCAGCGCCGCCAATACCCCACCGGCATAGGCTGCGTAGATCATCGTGGTGGTGAGCACCGTGAAGTGCATCGTGGTGGCGTAGAGCGCGTACATCGGGGTGGGCAACGTGGTGCCGGCCATGATCACGGCGAACGCGTATGCCAGCAGCACGGTAGCCACGCCGCCACGGCGCCTTGAGTTTGGACCCGCCGAGGTAAGCGCCTCTGCAATCATGACCGCTTCGACGGCGCTGATGTCACGATGTGCGGCGTCATAATTTGCGCAGCGGCGCTGATTGTTTCGGCGATGTTGTGGATGGCGATGTGGCCGATGTAGCCGTCCGGCCGAATCAGCAACACCGTGTCTCGGGACAACCCGTAGATCTCGGCGAATTGTCCGGTCGGGTCGGTGAGCACGCCCTCGGGTAGGTCGCCCTTGCTGTCGGTGTCGACGATGACACGCGTGAGTTCCGCGCCGGCGGCGGGCCAGTCGAGTTCCGCCAACCCGTCGGCGGCCTGTGGACCGTAGGCCAGCGCGGTGAAATGCGGTCCGCGGTAAGCGTCAAACACCCGCACGCGGCGGCCGTCCGCGGTGACGAGGTCGGCATCGGGCGCGCGGTCGCCCACACGCAAGGTCTTGGTGTGATCGGCGGCCAGGGGCGCCAGTGGGCCGCCGTGATAAGTCAGGCCTAGTTGCTTCTCGTCCTTGCCGCGTCGGATGCTCGACGGGTCGAATTTTCCGATCCCTTCGTACTTCTTGGTCGATAGCCCGAGCACGCCTGCGGCGATCGGTTGCCGTTCCTGTTCATAGGTGTCGAGGAGTCGATCGTCTGCTCCTCCCAGGACTTGGCCGAGTTTCCAGCCCAGGTTGTAGGCGTCGCCGATCCCGGTGTTGAGCCCCTGGGCGCCGGCGGGGGTGTGGACGTGGGCGGCGTCACCGGCCAGCAGGACGCGGCCGCGGCGGTAGTTCTGGGCCAGTCGGATGTTCGGGCGAAACACCGACTGCCACCGAATGTCATGCAGTGCGAGCCGTTTGTTGTGGGTGTGGGCTTGGATGCGCGCGTTGATCTGCGCCAGGTCTTGCGGCGGTTGTTCGTCGGGCGAAAGCCGGATCATCCACTGGAATGTGTCGCTGTGTGGCAGCGGGCAAGCGCCGACGAAGCGTCCCTTGAGTCCGGGCCACACGTGCCAGTACTTGCGGGACAATCCACCCGAGACGGCGGCGTCGACGATGAGGATGCGGTCGGCCTCGTCGGTGGAGCCGCTGAACTCGACGCCGAGGATCTTGCGGACCCGGCTGGCGCCGCCGTCGGCGCCGACAAGGTAACGCGCGGTGATGTCCTCGGCGCCGTCAGAGGTCGCGACTTGTGCTGTGACATGCGTACCGTGGTCGGTGAGTTCCATCAACTCGGTGTCGAATTCAACACGGTCGCCTAAGGATTCGAACCGGGCGTGCAGCGCCCGGTCGGTGCGGTGCTGCGGGATCAGCCAGGTATCGGGGTATGGGACATCGGGACCGCGCTTTCCCTTGGCCATCATCCTGAAAGGGATCGTGATTGGGCCGAGATGGATTCCCATCGGGGGGTACAGGGCGCCCTGGTTGACGATGTCGGGCAAGGCGCCGAGATCGTCGAGAACCTCGAGGGTGCGGGGCTGGATGCCTTTGGCGCGGGAACCGTCGAAGGCATGTGGCGCCTTATCGATGAGGCGTACCGCCACGCCGCGGCGCACGAGGTCGATCGCAAGCGCGGTGCCGGCGGGCCCTGCGCCGACGATCAAGACGTCGGTGATGGTCGTTGTTGTCATGGGTCAAGCCGATCTGTGGAAGGTGTCGTAGAAAGTCGCCAGTTGGTCGGCGACGACGAGGGGACGTTCGAACGGCGCCATATGGCCGCAGTCATCGATGACGTGGCATTGGCTGGGCTGGAGCAGTTCGCGGACCTGGCCCAGGCTGCTGATCGGGGTGACGTGGTCGTCACGGCCCCAGATCAGTTGTGTGGGCAGGTGAAGTGTGCCGGTGTGCCGGTAGAGCTCGGCGCGATTGAACAACGGAAAGTGTTGCAGTGTCTCGAAGAAGCCGTAGATCGAACCTTCGTATCGTGAGGCGTCACCGATCATGGCCGCCAGGGCGGCGGCACGGTCGGCGTCTGCCACATTGTGTCCCAGATGCTGTTCGAGGACACGTCGCCCGAACCGCTTGGCGAGGACGCTGGCCGTGATGTCGTTGCCCAGCAACAGTTTCTGCGCAACGGGTTGACGGCTCAGCCCGGCGGGGCCTACCAGGGTCAGGGTGGCCGCGCTGCCGACGTGTTGACTCACATACGCCATGGCGATCAGCGCGCCCATCGACGTGCCCACCACGTGCTTGGATGCGGGTAGGTCGAGATGCTGGACGAGCTCGCGGAGTTGGCGCACGAACAGCGCCTCGTCATAGCGGGCGACGACGCGGTCGGAGTAGCCGCGCCCGTAGCCGCTGTAGGTCAGTGTGCGCAGTCCGCGGGCATGTAGCTCGGCAGCCAGCTCGTCCCAGTAGAACAACGGAATGGTCAGCCCGCCGGCCAGCACGACGACGTCACCGCCGTCAGGCCCAGTCAGCTCGTAATGCGTTACACCATCGCTTAATTGAATGTAACTACCGCGAAGACGACCCCGCGTGGCGGCGTCCAGTCGGCGGTCTTCTCCGGCTGCGACGAAGTACTTCATTGGGCGTTCCTTGCTGGACGGGAGTGCAGAAAGTCGTTGACCGCGTCCGCTACCCAGGCCGGGTCTTCCTCGGGCAGCAGATGTCCGCCGTCGGGATGGACCTTTTCGACACTGCCTGCGATGTCGCGGGTGAAGTGTTGGCCATCCATGCCGGCGCTGCGCAGCACCAGGGTCGGCACGCTGATGTAGGGAATCTCACCGCTGCGGTCGGGTTGGTCGGTGGTCAGGAAATCCACGAATGCCGAGCGGTTGCCGGCCCGGTTCCACAACCGGTGCGCGCGATCCACCATCGCGTCGTCGACAGTGTCGGAGTTCGGTCCGACGGCTTGCCGCAGGCTGCGCTCGACGGCGCGCCGGGGCATGAACCGCCGTAGCAGTTGCCCGACTACCGGGTTGCGCGCCAATGCCATCGCGGCGGGCAGTTCCTTATCCGGATAGCCAGTCGCGTTGATCAACGCCAAACCGGTCAGCTGCAGGTGCTCGGGGTGATCGAGGGCAAGATTCCAGGCGATGTTGCCGCCCAACGAATTACCGACCACGGCGCATCGCTCGACGCCGATGGTGTCCAAGAATCGTGCGAGCGTCCCGGCGTAGGTGGTGACGCGGTAGTCGCGGTCGGGGCGAGGCCCCGTTACGCCGAAACCAGGCAGGTCCAGGCGAATCACGTCGAAGGACCCCCACAGCCGTTGGGCGACGGCCTCCACCCCGTACAGCGAGGACGCGCTGCCGTGCAGTAGCACCACCGTCGGGCCATTCCCCGACCGTCGGTAATGGATCCGCATGCCGTCGACGGTGGCGAACTGCGAGTCCGAGTGCACATCGATATCGTGAACCATCATAATGGATACAGTGTTGCCGTTATTGTGGTGGCTGTCAAGAGTGGTCATACTGAGCGCGTGAGCACGTCACCTTTGGGGCCTGAGCTAGTGGAGCAGAGCCCGCGGCGATCCCGGGGCCGCCCACGGCTGCCGCTGGACCGGATCATCGCGACCGCAACCGCACTCCTGGACGAGGAAGGCGCCGACGCCCTGTCCATGCGCAACCTGGCCCAGCGCCTGGACTCGGGTACTGCGACGTTGTACAGGCACTTCACCGGACGAGCGGACCTGGTCGCCCAGGTCGTCGACAGCGTGCTGGCCGACGCGCATGTCGACGACGAGGCACTTGCCAGTATGACGTGGCAGCAAGCCTGTCAAGCGTTGGCACGCAGCCTATTTGATGTGTTCCGACGCCACCCCCACGTCGCACCCCTGTTGGTCGAACAGATGCCGACCGGGCCCAATGCGATGGCTCAGCGCGAACAGATGATCGCGCTGCTACTCAAATCGGGCTTCTCGCCATCGCTGGCCGCGCAAGCGTGCGCCACGCTGGCGCGCTACGTCCTCGGGTTCGCCACGCAACTGTCCCCGCCGGGGGCCAGCGCTACGGACGAGGACGAGGTGTGGCAGACCCTGGACCCTCAGACATTCCCTGCTACCGCCAGCGTGGCCGACCATCTGCCCGTACCGCTGGAGCAAGAGTTCGCCTTCGGCCTGGAACTCCTCATCAACGGCTTGAACCAGGTTGCGCACCACGACGGCAAACGCGCGTCCAATCGACGCCCTCGGCGCGGCTAGATCAAGCAAGGGATTGGGCAGCCCCGGCCGTCCCGTCCTAGACGCCGGCTCGGGGGCGTTGACGCATGCTCATATTATCGGATACGATGTATCCGATAATGGCGGCCGGACCAATGCGGGTGGCGACCCGTGCAGGGTGACAGGAGACAACCAGTGACCCGAATTCTGTTGCGCGGCGCGCAGGTGGTGAGCCTGGCGCCGAATCGGCCCGATAGCGAACGGGTTGACATCCTCATCGAGGACGATCGCATCTCCGCGATGGGCGAGTACCTTGACCCAACCGGTGCCGACGTCGTCGACCTCACCTACCGCATCGTCATTCCCGGGCTCGTCAACGCCCACCTGCACACCTGGCAGACCGCGCTACGGTTCGCCGGCGGAGACTGGTCACTGCTGGAATACCTGGCCCACACCCACGGTCACGTCGCCCGCAGATACAGCCACCACGACATGCACATCGGGACATTGGCCGGTGCGCTGAACCAAATCAACTGCGGTACAACGACACTCGGTGACTGGTGTCACAACTGCCTGACACCTGACCATACCGACGCCGCCATCGACGCACTGACCACCGCCGGTATCCGAGCAGTCTTCTTGCACGGCACGCCCCATGGCGGCCCAACCAAACCTCACGACGTGCGCGAGATCGATCGCCTCCTCGACGGACCCATCGCCAACAGCGCACTGCTTACCGCGGGAATGGCGATCAAGGGTCCGCAACTGTCAGCTCCCGACGTGGTGATCGCGGACCTACGGGCCGCCCTCGAACGCGGCGTGATTGCATCGATGCACCAGAGCGCCGGAACGCCCGGACACTGCTGGAATGCCGTCGGCGCTGCTGGCCTGTGGGGTCCACACGCCAACATCGTCCACGGCACCGGGCTGACCGACGAATGGGTCAAGAAACTCGCCGACGCCGGAGTCACCTTCACGACCACACCGGAAAACGAACTGGGTCAAGGGCATTGCACGGCAATCACTGAACAACTGTTGCGCGCCGGCGCGGCCCCGTCACTCGGTACCGACACCGAAACGGCCGTATCCGGCGAAGTTCTCACCGCCGCCCGCATCACCCTGGCCTGCCAACGAGGCCTAACCCACGAGCAGGAGTTCTACCGCACCGGGCTGAGCGCACCGACCGCGGCGCTCACCAGCAAGCACGCGCTGTCGTGGGCGACCGTGCACGGCGCGCGCGCGCTCGGCCTGGCCGACAAGGTCGGCCACCTCGCCCCCGGGATGCAAGCCGATGTCGTCGTCATCGACGCCCGAGCACTGAACCTGTGGCCGGCCCACGATCCGATCGCCGCGGCGTTGCAGGCCAGCATCGCCAACATCGAAGCGGTCATGATCGCCGGGCACTGGCGCAAGCGCCACCACACCCTGGTCGACACGGACATCGACGAAGTCAAAGACCGGCTGCAGGAGTCGGGCGAACGATTCGCCCACAAGATCCGCGCGACCGGTCCGCTTGCCCGCACACGACGCCGCGTCGTGCGAACTGTCGTGCGCCGGCACCTTCGTCGCCAGACGAGGTCCGGTAGTTAGCAACAGCCTGTCTGCGCCCGAGGATTCCGCCATGGTGAGCAGCGTCGAACTCTGAGAAGAAACCAGTCATCCGACCAGTCGAAGCAGCCGAGTCTTTTAACACGACCTCCAGTTAAACAACAGGGTGCCGCTTGTAAATTTTCGTTGCATCTCGACAAGTAGCCTAGGCAGTTTCCGGCCTTGACTGTGACGGCCCTCACAGTAATATGACCAGTGGTCATACACGGCGCGAGGAGGTGCCTGTGCCGACAGTGACGTGGGCGCGACTTGACCCGGCTCGTCGGGCAGCGGTGATCGAGGCCGCCGAGGCGGAGTTCGGGGCGCATGGGTTCTCCGGCGGCAGCCTGAACGTCATCGCACGGCGCGCCGGAGTCGCCAAGGGCAGCCTGTTCCAATACTTCGCGGACAAGCGCGATCTCTACGCATTCATCGCCGATGTCGGTAGCCAGCGGGTGCGCACCTATATGGAGACCCGCATCGCCGAACTCGGCCCGAGCAGGCCGTTTTTCGAGTTTCTGACCGATCTGATGGATTCCTGGGTCGCGTACTTCGCCGATCATCCGAAGGAACGGTCGCTGCACGCCGCGGCGAGTTTCGAGGTCGACACCGATGCGCGCGTCAGCGTGCGCAGCGTCATCCATCGTCACTATCTGGAAGTGCTGCGCCCGCTGGTGCGAGACGCCCAGATCCGCGGCGACCTCGCGGCCGAGGCGGACACCGACGCGCTGCTGTCGCTGCTGCTGCTGATCTTCCCGCACCTGGCCCTGGCGCCGTATGTGCGCGGGATGGACCCGATTCTCGGCCTCGACGAGCCGACCCCGGAACAGCCGGCGCTGGCCGTGCGCAGGCTGGTCGCGGTGCTGCGGAGCGCGTTCGCCACATCGCTGTCGGTGACATCTACCACCGCTTGATCGACAGGAGGTCATTGCCATGACAAGAACACGGTCACAGTCGCTCGCCGCGGGCGGACTCAATTGGGACAGCCTGCCGCTCAAGCTGTTCACGGGCGGCAATGCCAAGTTCTGGGATCCGGCCGATATCGACTTCTCCCGCGACCGGGAAGACTGGGAGTCGCTGACCGAACTCGAGCGCGAGTGGGCGACCCGGTTGTGCGCGCAGTTCATCGCGGGCGAGGAAGCGGTCACCCAGGACATCCAGCCGTTCATGGCGGCGATGCGCGCCGAGGGGAGGCTCGGCGACGAGATGTACTTGACCCAGTTCGCGTTCGAAGAGGCCAAGCACACGCAAGTGTTCCGGATGTGGCTCGACGCCGTCGGCATGACCGGCGATCTGCAGCACTTCCTCGACGACCTGCCCGCGTATCGGACGATCTTCTACGACGAACTCCCCGAATCGCTGGATGCCCTGGCGACCGACCCGTCGCCGGCGGCTCAGGTCCGCGCTTCGGCCACGTACAACCACGTCATCGAGGGCATGATGGCGCTGACGGGATACTATGCGTGGCACCGGATTTGCGTGGACCGCGGCATCCTGCCCGGGATGCAGGAACTGGTGAAGCGGATCGGTGATGACGAGCGACGGCACATGGCGTGGGGCACGTTCACCTGTCGACGTCACGTGGCCGCCGACGACTCACTCTGGGGTGTCTTCGAAACCCGGATGAACCAGCTCATCCCGTTGGCGTTGCAGAACACCGAAGACGCTTACGCCCTTTACGAGGTGATCCCGTTCGGCCTCGAGAAGGACGAGTTCCAGCAGTACGCCACCGACAAGGGGATGCGCCGCTTCGGCACGATCAGCAGCGCCCGCGGTCGTCCGGTCGAGGAGATCGATCTCGACTACACGCCGCTCCAACTCGAGGACACGTTCGCCGACGAGGATCGAAAGGCGTTGGCGGCGTCTGCCTAGCGAGACCTCAGAACGGCACGCCGACCGGCTTGCTGACCCGAAACACCTCAGTCTCCTCGGCCAGGCCCTTGAGGCGCTGCACGCCAAGGCTTTCGAAGTGCAATCCGGAGCCCGCCGACAGGTCGCGGACGGTCCTGCTGGCGAGCACTTCGTCGGCATGCGCCATGCCGCCGATGCGCGCACCGACGTGGACCGCCATGCCGCTCCACTCGTCGCCGCGCTTCTCGCATTCACCGATGTGCACGCCGACCCTGACGTGCATGCCGAGTCCGGCCAGCGTCGGCACCAGTTCGAGCCCGCAGCGGGCGGCCTTGGTCGGCCCGTCGAACAGCGCGAACACACCGTCCCCCGTGTGTTTGGCCCGGTGACCGCCGTACTTGGACAGCATCCTGTCGACCAGGTGGTCGTGGACGTCGAGTTCGTGGCGCCAGTGCGAGTCACCGTGAGCGCTGAGCAACTCCGTCGAGCTGACGATGTCGGTGAACATCACCGTCGACAGCACCCGCTCGCCCTGTTCCTCTTGCGGTGTGTCGCAGACGTATTCGAGGATGGTCGACGCCATCGCGTCGTCGAACAGCCCGTGCGGTCCCGGCGGCAGTTCCCGGAATTCGGCGCCGGGGATGGCATCCGCCAACGCTTGGGCGGCCTCTGGCGGTGAGACGATGTCGCCGCGCCTGCCGAGGACAAGCGTGGGTGTGCGGATGCTCTGCAGAACCGGCCGGACGTCGATGTCGGCGACCGCTTCCCACAGCATCCTCGCCATCATCGGGCTCGCCGAGACGCGCTGGAGCCTGCCGTACATTTCGCGGAAGCCGGGCACGTCGGCGATCGGGCCGAAGAACGCGGTCGCCAAAGCGCCTTCGCCCCAAGCAGACTCGACCTCGTCGCGAAACGCGGCCACCATCTCCTTGGACAAACCCCACGGGTAATCCGGTGGTTCGGGCGTGAACCGGGGAAGTGTCCCGTAGAGGATCAGCGAGCGCACCCGCTCGGGAAACGTCGCCGCGAACAGAATGCTCATCGGTCCGCCCTCGGACACTCCCCAGAGCGCGGGACAGTCCGCGCCTGCCGCGTCCATCACCGCGTGCAGGTCGTCCATCCGCTCGTCGAGCGGCGGAACCCGTGTCACCGGGTCCGACAGCCCGGTGCCGCGCTTGTCCCAGGCGACGAAGCGGGTGCCGTGCGCCAACTGTTCGAAGAACGGCGTGAACGGAAGATCGGGATCGGTGAGCATATCGACATTGCTGACCCATCCCGGCACCCATACCAGCGTGTTGTCGGCGTCGCCAAGGATGCGATACGCGAGGCGGACGTCCCCGTTGCGCGCGTAATGCACTCCCCCGTCGATCATAGAAATATCGTGCACCCGCGAGGCGGTTGACCGAGCAGTTTTCGACCGTTGTCCACCGATCGGGGGATGCGCGAATCCCCCGGTGAAAGGGCAGATCGCCGGAACCGCGCCGGGTGGTCGGCGGGAAATACTCATGGCATGACGATCACGATTGACATCCCAGTCGCCGCCGCCCCGTCGGTCCTGGCACGGGTCGCCGCTCGGTTGGGTGCGCGCCACTATGACCGCCTGGTGCTGTCCGGCGCCGGGACCGAAGCAGGCAGCGCGCTGGCCGTGCACGTGCAGCGATTGGTCTCTCGTGGGCACCGCGAATTCCTCGCCGCCGAATTGCGGCGACGCGGCACGGCGGTGTTGTGCGACCGCGTGATGTCGGCGCCCAGCGCGAAGGTCCCCGCCGTGTGGGACGCGGCGGATCTGATCGAGCGGGTGGAGAAGCGACTAGTGGGCCGTCGCAGCGTCAGCCCGCGCGGCACCGCGCGACTGCGCCGGCTGCTGGCCGACTGGAACGGACCGCTGCGGCATCGCGGCAGCGGCGATCTGTGCAGTGAACTGCGGGCGGTGCTGGCGGCGCTGTAGGTCGGCGGGGTTGGAGCCGCCGAATTGCCCACCTCTGAGCGACAGTGACGCCGCCGCCGACTTTGTCGCTCGGAGGTGGGCACATCACGAATGTGTCCTCGCCAAGACTGCTCCTACTGAAGGGATTTCACGAGGCGCGCGCGCAGTCGGTCAACCTCAGCCATCGCCGGCCACGTCGCCGACGACGGCCGACCCCACAACAGCAAGTCGAGCGCCATCGGATCTGCGCTGATCCGCGCACCTGCTTGCGACCCGGTGGGTGCCGGAGTGACAAGATGCCTGCCGTCGCCGAGTTCGACGAGCCAGGCGGCCTCGCCGTAATCGAGCAGCACGGTGCCCGACGAACTCGACGTGCCCGCTTCTTCCGCGATCACGTCCGGGTCACCCGCCATCCACGTCAGTACCTCATTCACCCCGTCGATCGTGAGTGCGTCATCGACCGAACTGATCGCCATGCCCGCGGTGAGCTCGGCATCGACGCGATGCACCAGTGCCTCATGGGCCATCCGCCGTGCCCACGCCCCGACCGTGGACTCGCCTGCACCCTCCATCCACGTCCAGGCAGCATCCTCGGGATCGAGGCCAGCCAGCACACCCGCAAGGTCGGCGACCACCGCATCGTGTCGCTCAAGCGCCTCAGGAAACGGCGCCTCGCCGGCAGCGTCGACATCGCGGCCTGAAACGGCCTCGCCGGCCCGCAGGACCGCCGCTTTGTGGGCGTACACCTGCACGACATGCCGCGCCAGATCCAGCGCAGTCCAGTCCGGGCATGAAGGTACGCGCGAATCGAAAGCGATCTCGCGCAACGCCGAAGCGAACCGAAGCGCCTGCTCCTGCAAGGCGTCGATGTACTCCTCGTGGCTCAGCCAGCTCGATCTTTCGGTATTCGGCGATCGCGAGGCCATACCCAGCGATAGTAGAGACGCCGCAAGGCGCGTGCCGCGCGGTGGCAGTGTCCTGCTATCTGAAAGTGCCCGGCTACGAGCGACTTTGAGTTAGTTGTCGCTGGGTGGTGGTTGGGGTTCGTAGGGGTCGTACCACCACCAGTCGGCGCGTTCGCCGAGCGGCCCGGTCCAGGGTGCCAGCGACCGTGAGGTCAGTGGGTCGCCGTCACTGTCGGTGACGACGAGCCGCTCGGCGGGCCCGGTGATGGTGATCTCGCCCTTGTGATGCATCCGGTGGTGGTACGGACAAACCAGCACCAGGTTGTCCAACTCGGTCAACCCGCCATCCTCCCAATGGATGATGTGATGGGCATGCAAACCCCGGGTGGCCCCACAGCCGGGGACCGCACAAGTCGGATGACGGTGTTCCAACGCCCGCCGTAGTCGCCGGTTGATGGTGCGCGTGGTGCGCCCGGCGCCGACGAGCCGTCCGCAGCGTTCGAACCACGCCTCACAGGTGGCATCACAGGTCAAATATTGGCGGTCGGCATCCGAGAGCAGCGGCCCCAGGTGCAGGTTGGCGATGCGCTGCTCGACATCCACATGCACCACCACCGTGGTGCGCTGCCCGTGCGGGCGGGCCGCCACATCGGCATCCCACCCCGCCTCCACCAACCGCATGAAGGCCTGTGAATTCGTCGGCAACGGCGGGCGGGCTTCCTCGCTGCTGTCGCTGTGGTCGTGTTTGTACTCGTTGACCAACGCATCCCGGTGTGAGGCCAGCGCCGCATCAAAGGTCGCGGCCTGATCAGTGGGCAGGGTGATCCGATACTTCGTGCACGTCTCGTCCGCGGTCTTGCTGAACGACGCCGCCGGCGCCGGCGCGGGATCCGGATCCGGGCGCGGCTCCAACTTCACCGCCGTGCGCAACTGACTCACCGTGGCCACCGCCGCCAACTCCGCATAATGGGCATCGGATCCCTCGCCCGCGCGGGCGGCGATCACCCCGACCTGATCCAACGACAACCGGCCCTCACGCATCGCCGCCGTGCAGCGCGGAAACTCCTCACTGCGGTCAGCGATCGTCGTGATCGTGTGCGCAGTCGTCGACGACAACCCCAACCGCCAGGCCATCAACGCCGCCACCGACCGCGCCCCCGTCGCCCCCCACAAGTTGTCCCGATCGATCTGCGCGGCGATCTCCACAATGCGCCCATCAATGGCATTGCGCTGACCCGCCAATTCGGCCAACTCCTCAAACAGCACCTCCAGACGGTCGCTGCGAGACACCGCAGGACCGTCAAAAGAAGCAGCAGACGGAATCGGAAACATAACCCCATCATCACCACGAGCAATGACACCGCACGCGACCAAAAGCCCGAACCGGCCGGATCTGTGGATGAATTCGGGCCTGGGGATAAACGCGGGCAAATGTCTACGGCGCCTGGTATTTTGGCCGCGGCCTACGCCGCGTCCCGCCCCACAGCCCGACTCCGATTCCGACGGCCGCGCCGCCAAGTCCGATCAGCCGCTGCGACAGCTTCATCTCGCTGTGCACGCTCATGCCGCCGAGTAGGTCGGCCGCATCTGCACCACCCGACGCCAGAAACCAGCCCCGGGTATCGCGGCCGCGCAGTGCCGCCGTCGCCAGCAGACCGCCGATCAACGCGTCGCGATATCCCATTGAACGCAACAGCAGTCGCGCCGTCGGCGCAGGCTCATCCGGGTCACCCCACAGCTTGTTCGCACGCACCGGGTCGACGAGAAATGAGATGCCCGAGGCGAGTCGGATACAGCCGGCCACAACGCCGGCGCGATCGATCGGCATAGCCTGCAGCCTAAGGTGCCGTCTCAGCAGACCGTGAACAATTCGAGCTGAATGTTGTCCGGGTCGCGAAACACCAACGTCGCGAACGGAAACGGTTGATCGCCCGAACGGATCCCGGAGTGCTCGACACCGAGTTCGTCAAGCCACGCCGCCCACGCCTCCAACTTCGCACGCGAGGCGACATTGAACCCCACATGGTCCAGTCCTGTACGCGCTTCATCGAATTCCCGACCGTCATTGCCGACATTGGTGTGCAGACCGATCACCAGGCCCGAACGCTGATCGACGAGCAATACGCCGTAGCCGGTGTCCTCGCGTTCATAGTGCGGGAACGTCATGGGCACCCGGTCAGCGCGGAACACCCGCTGATACCAGGCGACGCTGGTTTCGAGGTCGCGCACCGTCACGGAGACGTGATGGATCCCGGTGATGTCTGGCGTCCAATCGCCGGTCATGCCTTGTCCTTTCGCGGGACGAACACCGGAACGAAGGTCGTCTCGCCGTCGGCCTCATGGCGTTCGAACCGGACCTCGACGGGCATGCCGATGTGCACCGAGTCCGGTTCACAGTCAACGATATTGGACGCGATGCGCAGATCGGCCTGTTCCGCCAATTCGACGATCGCGATCACGTACGGCACCGGCACAGCCGGATTGAACGGCTGATAGTTGACGGTGTAGGTGAAGACGGTGCCGTCCCCGGAGACGGGGCGTGCGACGAGTGTGCCGCCGCACTCCGGGCAGTCCGCTGCCGGCGGACTGACCCACAGCGCGCACTGCGTACATCGGTCGATGAGGAGTTGCCCGTCGGCGCCACCGGTCCAGAACGGCCGATTGCGCTCGTCGAGCTTGGGCAGCATCCGCGCCGGATTCGCGGGTACGGCGGCGTCGGGCATGACAAGCAAAGTACATTCCAGAAGGCTGTCATTACAAAAATAGACGTATGAGGTGAGAACTGCCGGTGAGCCATTTCGAGAAGGACGCGATCATCAGCGGCCTGGGCATCTCGCGCATCGGCCGCCGAACGGGCATCCCCGGTCTGGAACTCACCCTCGAGGCGGCCCGCGCCGCCATCGCGGACGCCGGTCTGACGCCTGCCGACATCGACGGCATCGGCACCCTGGGCGACACGCCCCCCAGCGAGGTGCTCGACGCGCTGGGCATCGACACCACCGACCAGACGTCGGGCTTCGACACCGGCGGCGTGCTCATCCCGGTCATGTCGGCGTTCCGCGCGGTCTCCGAGCGCCGGGTGCGTCACGTGCTGGTGTACCGAACCGTCGCGATGCTGGGCGGCGCCGTGAATCAGACCGGGTCGCCCATGCTCAACCCGCTGGCCTCGCCTCCCGTGGAACCCCGCCAACCCGGCACCCGGCGCAAACTCAAACCGTTCGAAGACCTCGACGAACTGTTGGCCGCGCATTCCTATTCGGCGGCGAACTGGTTGGCGATGCACTGCCGCCGCCACATGGATCTGTATGGAACGACCAAAGAACAACTGGGCTGGCTCGCCATCCACAGCCGATGCAACGCCGGACTGAATCCGCGTGCGGCCTACCGGGATCCGATGAGCATGGCCGACTACCTGGCGGCGCGGCCGGTGTCGACACCGTTCGGACTGTTCGACTGCGACGTGCCGGTCGACGGGTCCATCGCGTTGGTCGTCTCGCATGCCGAATACGCACCGGATTGCCCGAACCCGGCCGTCGCGGTCGAGGCCATCGGCGGGGCGTACGGTTCGGGAGGATGGTTCCATCGCGACGATTTCCCGAAGATGGCGTCGGTAGAAGCGGCGGCCGAAATGTGGTCACGCACGGATCTGACACCCGCGGATGTGGACGTGGCCGAAATCTACGACGGCTTCACCTTTCTGACGCTCGCCTGGCTGGAAGCGTTGGGCTTCTGCGCCGACGGCGAAGCGGGGCCGTTCATCGAGGGCGCAACACGCATCGCCCTCAACGGCGAGTTGCCGCTGAACACCTACGGCGGCCAACTGTCGGCAGGACGCATGCACGGCTATTGGCTGCTGCACGAGGCGTGTCTGCAGTTGCGCGGGCAGGCCGGCGACCGGCAGGTGACACAGCGACCGCAAGTCGCGGTCGCCGCAGCAGGAGGCGGACCGATCGCAGGATGCATGGTGCTGACATGCTGAACCCCGTTACCCGACGCCAAGCCCTCAAGTGGGCCGCCGCCGCACCGGTGGTCCTCGGCCTCGGCGCACTGGCGCCACCGGCTTCCGCGGCCAACCTCAGGCTGATCGACTTCACGCACCGGTTGGTTCCGCCCGAGGCGATCAAGTCGGCGGGCTTCGACGGTGCGCTGGTGTACGTGTCCGAATTGCGGCCGGGCGCGGACTTCGACTTCAAACCGGTGACCCGGGAGTACGCAGACGCGTTACACGCCAACGGTCTTCACGTCGTCAGCTGCTACCAGTACGGCAAACCCGGTTGGCCGACACCGTCGGATTACACCCGCGGCTTCGACGGCGGCGTCGCCGACGCCCAGACCGCACTGCGGTGGCACGGCGCGGCGGGGGGCCCCGACACCGCACCCATCTTCTTCAGCGTCGACGAGGACATCGACCGGGACACCTGGAAAAGCACTGCGGTCCAATGGCTTCGCGGAATCAACTCGGTGCTCGGCGTGAACCGCACAGGTATCTACGGTCACGCGCAAGCGTGCGGATGGGCAATCGACGACGGTGTCATCGGGCAATCGACGTCCCCCGGCCACTGGTGGGCGTGGCAGACCAAGGCATGGTCGCACGGTGAACGTGCGCCAGGGGCGGTGCTGTACCAGTCGGTCGTCGTCACCCCGTCCGACCCCGGCGTCGTGATCGGCGGTATCAGCCTCGACGTCGACGACGTGCTCGCACCCGATTTCGGACAGTGGGACCTACGGCGATGACGACGGCTCCGGTGTCGTTCAGCGCCAACGGAATCGACGGTGTCCGCATCGTCGCAGACCGCTACGGCGATCCCGCCGCCCCAGCGGTGGTGTTCCTGCACGGCGGCGGTCAGACCCGTCGGTCATGGGGCCGCGCCGCGGCCGCGGTCGCCGAACGCGGTTGGCAGGCCGTCACGGTCGACCTGCGCGGCCACGGCGAATCCGACTGGTCGGACGACGGCGACTACCGCGTCACCACCTTCGCCAAAGACGTGCTCGAAGTGCTGCGCCTGCTTCCGCCACGCCCCGTGTTGGTGGGTGCGTCGCTGGGCGGTTTCACGTCGATGCTTCTGGCAGGCGAGCTTTCACCGGCCACGGTGCGCGCCGTGGTGCTCGTCGACATCGTGCCCGACATGAACCCCTCAGGGGCGTCGCGGATACACAACTTCATGTACGACCGGATGGAGTCGGGTTTCGAATCGCTCGACGAGGTCGCCGACATGATCCAGGAGTACAACCCGCACCGGCCCCGGCCGACCGATCTCGACGGCCTCCGAACGAATCTGCGTCAGCGCGACGGCCGTTGGTACTGGCATTGGGACCCGAAGTTCATCGACGGCACCTCGGCGCTCCCCCCGATCGAGGTGACCGAGGTGGACCGGATGTACAACGCGGTCGAGTCGATCCTTCGCACCGGCGTGCCGATGCTTCTGGTGCGCGGCCAGATGAGCGACCTGGTCACCGCCGAGCGTGCCGACGCGTTCATCGCTCGCTTCCCCGACATCGGCTTCGTCGACGTGGGCGGCGCCGGGCACATGGTCGCGGGCGATCGCAACGACCTGTTCGCCGACGCCGTCGTCGAATTCCTCACCGAGCACGCCGACAAGGACTGAGCATGCGAGCAGAGCGCATCACCGCGAATCTTCAAGTCGCCGACGTCGATGCCGCCAAGAGCTTCTACACCGACTATCTCGGGTTGCGCGACGAGGAGTTCAACATGGGCTGGGTGGCCCGCTACACCGCACCCGAGACCGGCGCCCACGTCCAACTCGTCACACGTGACCTCGATGCGCACCTGCTGCCTGTCATCTCGGTGCACGCCGAAGACGTCGACGCCGCGCACGACGAAGCGCGGCAACTCGGCTACGAGGTGGTGTACCCGCTGACCACCGAGGCGTGGGGGGTGCGCCGGTTCATGGTCAAGGCGCCCGACGGCAACGTGATCAACATCGTGCAACACCGGGCGTAGCGGTCACCTGCCGTGCGTGGCGAAGAACTGCGCACTCGCTTGCGATGCATCGATCAACCAGGCGTGACCGCCGCCGTCGACCTGAAGGAAATCGACCTCGGTCCCGCCCGCGCATCCCGCGGCGGTGAACCGGTGCACGGCACCGACGGCGTCTTCGACCGGCGCACCGGGGCAGCCGTCGAGTTCGCGCCACCGCTGTGCGAGCGCGGGCGCCGCCACGATGTCGCTGTGCCCGCCGCGACCGAGCATCGTGCCGCCGCCGAACGGCACGACGGCGTCGGCGGTGCCGTGCACTTGCAGCACCGAGACCGGCTGGGACGGCGCGCACGGATACGCGGCACCGAGCGTTCCGGCCACTGGGGCGATCGCGGAGACCAGGTCGGCGCGTTGGCACGCCAGTCGGTTCGCCATGAACGCGCCCGCCGACAGGCCCGTGGCGAACACCCGCCCCGGTGGGATGCCGTGATCACGGGAGAGTTGAGCGATCAGCGCCGCGAGGAAGCCGACGTCGTCGACTCCCTGGCGGTCGGGCACCGACGCGCTCCGGCCGTCGGCCCAGCTGAAGTCGATGCCGTCGGGATAGGCCACCACGAAGCCGTGCTGGTCGGCCACGGCGTTGTAGTTCGTGATCGCGGCCTGCTCACCGCCGCTCTGCCCGGCGCCGTGCAGGTTGATCACCAGACCGGCAGGCGGACCCGGTGGGACGTGCAGCTGATACGTCCGAGGCAACCCGCCGATCACCAGCTGACCAGGGGCATCGCCGGGCAACGCCGACGCGTGGGAATGGCCGAAAACGACAGAACTGACGACGACAGCTGCCGCTGCCGCAATGCGTCTTGCGTACCCATTCAGCACTAGTTCGCCAGAGTAAAGGACTTGGCGAACTCGCATCTGTAGTTCGGAAGATGAGGCCGATGCCCCATGCGCCGACGCCTGTGCCGGGCCGACCATTTCCGCATCGGTTGGGAGGCAATCATGTTCACTATCGACGAACTGGCCACGATTCCGCTGTTCTCGGCGCTCGGGGAAAAGGAGTTGGAGTTCCTCGCCGGCGCGGTCGAAGACATCCACCTGGTCCCCGGGGAGTATGTGGCCCACGAGGGGGACGGCCGTTTCCTGGCCGTCGTGGTCGAGGGCACGACGGAGCTGACCAAGGTGGTCAACGGCGTCGAACAGGTGATCGGCGTGCGGCGACCGGGAGAACTCGGCGGCGAGGTCCCGATGACGCTCGGCACGCCGCTGCCCGCCAGCATGCGGGCCGTCGACCCGTCCCGCGTATTGAAGCTGACCGTCGAGGACTTCCACACCCTCGCGGCGATGGCGCCCGACATCGCGGCGTCGGTTGGCGCCGCCGCCGTAGAGCGCATGGAGATGCTGCGCGCCGCCACCGCGCAGCCGCCGGAACCGACGGTCTTCGTGATCGGCCCGCGCCTCGACGCGGGCATGCACACCTGCGACAGTTTCCTGCGTCGCAACCAGATTCCGTACGAGCACCTGGATCCAGACGATGCATATGGGCCGCCGTATCCGGTGGTGATGCTGCGCGACGGCACCCGGCTGATCAACCCGACCATGCGTGCCGTGGCGACGGTCGCGGGACTGACGGTCGCCCCAAGCCGGTCCCGTTATGACGTCGTCATCGTCGGTGGCGGGCCCGCCGGACTGACCGCAGCCGTCAACGCCGCGTCTGAGGGCCTGCAGACCGCACTCATCGAGTCGTTCGCTCCTGGCGGGCAGGCAGGAACGTCGACCCGCATCGAGAACTACACCGGATTCCCGTTCGGCGTCTCCGGTGACGACCTGGCCAGCCGCGCGCTGCAGCAAGCGAAGCGGCTCGGCGCCGAGATCATCGTGACTCGGCGGGTGGAGACCATCGACCCCTCGGCGATGACCGTCGGGCTGGACGGCGGCGATGTCCTGCGAACCAAGTCGATCGTGCTCGCGATGGGCGTGGACTGGCGGCGACTTCAGGTCGATGACGTCGAACGGTTCGTCGGCTCCGGCATCTACTACGGCGCGGCGCGCAGCGACGCCGGACTGGCGCAGGGCAAGGACGTCTATCTGATCGGGGCGGGCAATTCGGCCGGGCAAGCCGCGATCTTCTTCGCCACGCACGCCCGGTCGGTGACGCTTCTGGTCCGCGGTGAGTCGGTTGCCGAAAGCATGTCGCACTACCTCATCAAGCAGATCGCGACGAAAGCCAACATCCGCATCGAGACGCGCTCCGAGGTCGTCGCCGTACACGGCGACGAACAACTCGAAGCGATCGACATCATCGATCACCGAACCGGCACGACGTCTCGCCGCGATGCCGCCGTCGTCTTCGTGCTCATCGGCGCAGAGGCCGCCACCGACTGGCTTCCGCCCGAGATCTTGCGCGACGAACACGGTTTCGTCGTGACGGGCAGTGACGCGATGAAGGCCGGCCAGTGGAGCGCGGATCGCGAACCCCTCGCACTCGAAACGAGCGCCGACGGGATCTTCGCCGTCGGCGACATCCGCTCGGGCTCGGTGAAACGCGTCGCGGCATCCGTCGGCGAAGGCGGGGTGGCCATCGCGATGGTGCACCGCTACCTACTGCAGGCGCAGCCATGACCACCGCGACCCCGACCGTCACGGATGTGCCTGCGCGGCGGCGCTTCGAGATCGCAGTCGACGGGGACCTCGCCGGCTTTGTGGAGTATCGGCGCCGCCCCGGCGTGATCTCCTTGATCCACACCGAGATCGACCCGTCACGTGCGGGCGCCGGGCTGGCCACGTTGCTCGTCAAGGCCGCGTTGGATGCTGCGCGCGCGCAGGGTTTGGCGGTGCAGCCCTACTGCCCGTTCGTCCAGCGTTTCATCGAGCGGCACCCCGAATACCTCGACCTGGTACCCGCGAACCGGCGCGCGATGTTTGCGTTGGACCCGAAAGGATGACGCTGCGCTGGTTATCGTGAGCCGGTGAACGAGGCAGGCGGTCCGAGTCAGCCTCCCCCGCCCATGCTCACCGTCAGCTCCGACGGTGTGCGGCGCACGTTCCCGCCCGGCCGCGACGTGATCGTCGGCCGCGACGTCCGAGCCGATCTGCGTATCCCGCACCCGGCCATCTCGCGGGCACACATGATCCTGCGGTACCACGACGGCTTCTGGATCGCGATCGACAACAGCAGCCGCAACGGGGTCTTCCTCGGCGCACAACGAATCCAATCGACCGCCGCGACCGACGGGCTGAGCATCAACCTCGGCGACCCCGACGGGCCGCGACTGACGTTCGAACTCGCTGTCGCACCGGACAACCGGACCACGGCGCAAACGAAGCGGCCCGTCATCGCCGCGCCCACCCAGGCCATCACGGCGTTACGCCCACGGCGGCGAGGACCGGCAGCACCGCACGCGGTCACCGTCGGACGCGCGCCGGACAACGACATCGTCGTCGCCGACATGCTGGCATCGCGCCACCACGCCCGACTGCTGCCGACGCCGTCCGGCACGCGGATCCAGGACATGCGCAGCATCAACGGCACGTTCGTCAACGGACAACGTGTCAAGGACACGATGCTGCGCGAGAACGACGTCGTCACGATCGGCAACATCGACCTGGTATTTGCAGGCGGCACCCTCGTCCCGCGCACCGCCCCGGCCACCACGACCGGCGGACTCGAGGTGCACGGTGTCGGGGTGACCCTCAAGCGCGGCGCCGTGACCCTGCTGGACCGCGTGTCGTTCACCGCGAGGCCAGGCACTCTGACGGCGGTGATCGGCCCGTCCGGGTCCGGCAAGACCACATTGTTGAAAACCGTTGTGGGGCTTGCCCGCCCGAGCAGCGGTTCGGTGTCGTTCGACGCCCGTGACCTGCACGCAGACTACGCCGCGCTGCGCAGCCGCATCGGCATGGTGCCGCAGCACGACGTCGCGCACCGCGGACTCACCGTCGCGGAAACGCTGAACTTCGCCGCGGAACTGCGGATGCCGCCCGACACGTCGAAAACCGACCGCCAGCAGGTGGTCTCGCGGGTGCTCGCAGAACTCGATATGACCGCGCACGCCGACAAGCGGGTGGACCAGCTGTCCGGCGGGCAACGTAAACGCGTGTCGGTCGCCATGGAGCTGTTGACCGAACCGTCGTTGCTCGTACTCGACGAGCCGACAACGGGTTTGGACCCGGCGCTGGATCGCCAGGTGATGACCATGCTGCGGCGGCTCGCCGACGCGGGCCGTGTCGTCGTGGTGGTCACCCACTCGCTGGCGTTTCTCAGCGAGTGCGATCAGGTGTTGCTGCTGGCGCCCGGCGGCAAGCCGGCGTACTGCGGACCGCCCGAGGCGCTCGGTCAGGTCATGGGCAGCACCGATTGGGCCGACATCTTCACCAGCCTCACCACCGATCCGGATGGGGCGCAACGGCGTTACTTGGAACGCCACGGTGCGGCGGCCGAGCGCTCGGCCCCGTCCGTGCCGTTCGTCAACGTCGGCAAGCCCGCGCGCACCAGCCTGTGGCGGCAGTTCTCGGCGTTGTCCCGCAGACAGGTTCGACTCCTGCTGAACAGCCGTCGCTATTTCGTGTTCCTGCTTGCGCTACCGGTTCTCGTCGGTCTGCTGCCGTTGACGGTGGGCGGCAGTGCGGGCTTCGGGAAGCCGCAACCGGGTACGGCGGCGCCGATGGAACCGCGCCAGATCATCGTGTTACTCAGTTTCGGCGCGATCCTGATGGGCATCACGCTGACGGTGCGCGATCTGATCAACGAGCGGCCCGCCTACCGCCACGAACAGGCTGCGGGATTGTCGGCCTCGGCGTACCTGCTGGCCAAGATCGTGGTGTTCGGCGCGGTCGCGACGCTTCAGTCGGTGCTGCTGGTCATGGTCGTCACGGCGCCGGTGATCGGGAAACCTGGGCCGTCGACCGCCGCGGTGCTGGGCAGCCCGATGCTGGAATTGTTCGTCGACGTGGCGGCGACGGCCGTGGTGGCGGTCATCCTCGGCCTGGTGGTCTCCTCGGTGTGCCGGTCAAGCGATCAGTACATCCCGCTGTTGGCGGTCGTCTGCACCGCACAACTCGTCCTCGCGGGCAGCGTCATTCCGGTGACGGGTCGCCCGGTGCTCGAGGCGATCGCCGCCCTCACGCCTGCGCGTTGGGGAGTCGCGGCGATGGCATCGACCATCGACTTACCGAATCTGGTTCCGGCCGCGACAGATCCGATCTGGGCGCACAGCGCGTCACGGTGGTTGGCCAACATGGCGATGCTCGCGGTGCTCGGCTTGGTGTTCGCCGCGTTTGTCCGCTGGCGGTTGCGGCTGAAGGCCGCCGCGTAGCCGGTCCCTTACCGAAGGGATAGAAAACCCTTCCCTTTTCGGAGCGGAATCTGGCTTCGCGAGGATTCCGGCGGAAGTCGCTGATCACGACTATTTCAAGTCATGGCACGCATCGCACTGGTCGGCATCGGCGTCGGCGGCACCCTCACGGTCAGCCGGCTCGCGGAGCAGGCCGACCGCTCGTGGAGCGGCACCACCCTTGACATCGTCGACCGTCCGGAGAACCTCGGCCGCGGCAGCGCTTTCGGCAGCGATATCGCGGCCGCCGCGGTCAACACCTCCCAGTACCGGCTGGAGGCGCTCTCCCCGTCACTGCATTCCTTCCGCAGCTGGCTCGAGGAAGGCGGGAGCCGGTGGACCGGTCTCGACGAACAACCGATGTCGCGGTCGGTGTACGGCGACTACCTGGCGGCCACCCTCGGCAAGGCCATCGACCGTCTCCGGAATTGCGGCGTCCGCGTCCGCTTCACACCGATGCACGCGAAATCGCTGCGGCCCGGCCTCGACGGCATCGAGGTGCTCGGTGAGACCGCCGATGTGCCCGCAGCCGACATCGCCGTCGTCGCGCCCGGCGTGTGGTCCTCCCCTCGGCCCGCGATAAACCACCCCGCCGTTGCCGCCTATCCGCTGAGCGGTCTGCGGACGCGGGTCGCCGAGCAGCGCTCGGTCGCGGTTCTCGGCACCGGCCTTTCCGCGGTGGACGTGGCGTGCGCACTCGACGACGGCGAGAAGCGGGTCCATCTGCTGTCGCGGTCCGGCACGCTGCCGCGTGTCCAGGTCGAGTCCGCCAATGCTGAGGCGCCCCAACACCTCACCGAGGACGCCGTCATCGGCCTTGCGGTGTGGACCGAGCTGACGGCCGACTCCGTGCTGACACTGCTCGACCGCGAACTCGCGCGGTTCGGCTTCACCCGATCCGATATCTTCGACGACGCCGCGCACGCCGAGCATTGGTCGGATCCGCTGGCCGATCCGGCCGACCTCGCCTGCCACCACACGTTGAGCGGAACCAACCACGCGCTCAACACCGCGTTCACCCTGCTGTCCGACAGCGAGCGGACCGCACTGCGTGAGGCGCTGGGACCCAGATGGTTTCGCTACCGGGTGCGGGTGCCGCTGAGCCGGTGGCGCCAACTGCGCACGATGCAGGCCGACGGCCGACTGATCGTGCACGGTGGCGTGGACGCCCGCGACGGACGCCTCGGCGACATCCTCACCGACCTGGGCGCCGACCAGGTGATCCCCGCGATCGGGCAATCGACCGACCTGGAAGAGGGCCCGGAACTGGTTGCCGCCCTCGCGACTTCGGGTCTGGTGGGCTGCGACGAGGCGGGCCGGGGTCTGGTGGACCCCGCGACATGCCGGGCGCTCACGCCAGAAGGCCATCCGCGCGACGACCTGCTGCTGGTCGGCCAGGTGTCGGCGGGCAGCTACTTCACCGTATCCGCGCTCGACGTCGTTGTGCAGCAGGCCCGCAACGCGGCGTCGACCGTCGCCGATTTCATCACCACTCGAACCGGCCGCCGTGTCCCGGTGGCCAGCAAGGCAGCCTGAACGTGAATACACCGACCGCACACGTCGTCATCGTCAGCGGCAACGACTCCAGCCTTCCGATCGTGCGTCCGTCGGACACGGTCATCACACTGATCCAGACCCCGGACAGGGCAACCGATTTCCAGCGTCGTTCGGTGGATCGATTCATCGAGGTGCCCGAGATCTCGGCCGACACCCTGATCGATCTGCTTGGTTCGATTCGCAGGCGATCACCCGTCACGGCGCTGGCGTGCTTCCTGGAATCCGCCATCCTGGCCGCAGCGGTTGCCGCCGACGCACTTGGCATTCCGTCGAATCCGCTCGACGCTGTCCGCACCGCCCAAAACAAGGCGCTCACCCGCCTGGCACTGCAACGCCACGGTGTCCCTCAACAACCGTGGCGGCTGTGCAGCAGCCTCGACGATGTGCTCGCGTTCCGCGATGCGCTGGCGGGCGCCCCGATCGTGGTCAAGCCGGTGACGGGTGCAGGCAGTGCGGGTGTGCGTCTGATCCGCGACGACGCCGACCTGCACGCTGCATGGGACTCGATCAGCGGGCTGAAATGGTGGGCACTGCTGGACAATCCGGACCACTCGGTGATCGCCGAGGCGGTGCTGACCGGTGACGAGTTCAGCGTCGAAGCGATGAGCGTCGCCGGGCGCCACGAAATCCTGGCGGTCACAGGCAAGCTCACCACCGGCGAACCGGAGTTCGTGGAACTCGGACACTGGCAGCCCGCGGTGTTACGCCCCGATCAACGGGAGGCGGTGCTCAACCGCACCGTCGAGGTTCTCGACGCGATCGGGCACCGCACCGGACCGAGTCACACCGAGGTGATGGTCGACGGGCTGACGGTTGGGGTCGTCGAGACCCACACCCGCTTCGGCGGCGACCAGATCTGGGAACTCACCCAACTGACGACCGGGCGACACTTCGCCACCGAAACCATCTTCGCGCTCCTGGACCGGCCCGCACCCGAGCCCGGCGTCCGGCACGGCGCGGCCGCGATGCGAAAGCTGGACTGGGCCAATCCCGTTCACCTCGACGCAGCGCGCAGTCGAACCGGTGTGGTGCGGGTGTCCGCCCCCACCCGGCAGAGGCGTGAGGAGGTCACCGCGATCACGGACTCCTCCGACCTGAACGGGTACGTGCTGACCGTCGGCGTCAACATGACGCAGGCCTGGTCGCGCGCGGAGGGGGCGAGCGCAACGGCGAAGGGGGACGCGCCGGTGTTGGTGATGAGCCCCGCCAAAGTGATCAACCACTTCGGGCGCGAACGGTTCGCCTCCGTGGTTCCACAAGGATCAGTCCTGATCACATCCGGGCCGGTGGACGTCGACGCCTGCCGGTTGGTCGACCTGATCGAGGTCCCCGAATACACGACCAACGACGAGATCCCGCTCATCGCAGAAGAAGCGGTGGTCCGGCATGGGCTGCAGCGCATCGTCGTGCTGGCCGAAGCGGATGTGTTGCGCGCAGCCGAAATCCGGTCCCGGCTTTCGATCCCCGGACAGTTGCCCGCCGAGGCGCTGCACTTCCGCGACAAGACACTGATGAAAAGGGCGGTGCGCGGCGCGGGCATCGCGGTGGCCCCGCACCGTGAGGTCACCTCGGCCCTCGAACTGCACGATGCCGTCGCCGAGTTCGGCTACCCGTGCGTGGTCAAACCCCCACACGGCCGCGGCTCGTCCGGAGTGTCGGTGCTGGCCAACGTCGAAGAGCTGGTCAGCTTCCTGCGGACCGGCCCGTTCAGCGACCAGGGACGTACCTATCCGTGGCTGGTCGAGGCGTTCCAGTCCGGCGAGCAATACCGGGTGGACGGAATATGCCGCGGCGGCCGCGTCGTGTTCTCCGCTGTCGCGCTGTACGTCAACACACACCTGGACTTCCTCGGCGGCGGTCACATGGGCTCGGTCATGCTTCCCGCCGACGGTCGCGAGGCGCGCACCATCGGCGAACTGGCAAGGGCGGTAATGGAAGACGCCCTCCCCGGATATGACGGCGGGTTCCACCTGGAGGCGTTCCTCACCCCCGACGGCCCGGTCTTCAGCGAAGTCGGATCGCGGATCGGTGGCGGATCGATCCCCGAAGAGGTCGAGTTCTCCTACGGGGTCAACCTCGTCGAGGAGTCGATCCTGGCCCAGCGCGGCGTGCCGTTCCGGCACGGCGCGGTGACGCAGCGCAGCCTGGCCGGCCAGCTCAACATCTCTCCCCTGCCCGGGTTGCTCGCCGACGCTCCTGACCGATTCGAGCACCCGGACGTAGTGCTCTCGGAGATCGCCGAACCGGGCAGGCGGTTCTCCGCGATGACGCACACCAACGCCGAGTTCGCTCGCGTCGTGTTCCGCGCCGACTCAGTCGAGTCTGGCCTCTCGACCATCTCGAAACTCCTGCACCACATCAACACAACGACCGAATGGAAGGAACTGGACCATGTGGCGTCAGCTTGACATGGCGGACTACGAGGCGGTGGTCGCGCTGCGCGATGTCGTGCTCGGCAACCTCGCGCACCCCGACAACTACGTCCGTGAGGACGACGAGGAGATGTTCGTTCGCGGACACCTCAACGTCTTCGGCGAGTCGATCGGCTACTTCGACGGTGACGACCTGGTGGCCTACCTCGCGCTGACCACCGACCTCGCAACCTCCCGTGAGGACGTCGAATTCGAAGCGTGCACGCCGACTTCCACCGATGTGGTGTTCGCCGCCGCGATGGTGCTGCCGTCGCATCAGGGGCGGTCGTTGCATCGTGCCGGCATCACCCGCCATGTGGCGATAGCGCGACAACTCGGCGCTCGTCGCGGGTTCGCCCAGATCTCACCGCGTAACCACCGCTCGCTTCGGAACTACTTCTCTCACGGCTTCCGCTGCACACAGGCTGTGACGTATCCCGACGGCCGACGTCGACTGCTGCTCGAACGCGACCTCGTCAGCGACGTCGAAACGACACCTATCGACGACGTCGCGCTGGTCGACATGAACGACTTCGGTGGCATCACCCGCGAACTCACCGCCGCCAGGGCGGGGCATCGCCTGCTGCCGGTCGGCGCCAGCGCGCTGATGGTGGTCGGTGCCAGGGGGTCGGCGGCATGACGCATCTTCTTGTGGTCGGCGGCATCGCGACGGTCCACGACATCGCCCGCCGACTCGGCGCGGAACTGACGCTCGTCAAGACGATACCGACGCAAACGATGCTCGCCGAAGACGCGTACGCACGAATAGTCGACGTGTCCGGCATCGAAGCCACCGACCGAATCATACTGGCGGAGCGGGTGATCAGGGCCGTCGACGGCACGAACTTCGACGGCATGCTCTGCCTGCACGACGAGGCCGTCGAACTCGGCGCGCTGATCGCGCAGAAACTGGGAGTGGACTTCGCGAGTCCCGACGTGGCGCATCGAACGGTCGACAAGTCGGCGATGCGAACCCAACTGGCCAGTGCCGGCTTGGGTTCGGTCGCACACGGTGTCGTCGTCGACGGCAGGGTCGAATGGTCGGACGCACCCCCGGCCTCGGAGATCGTGTTGAAGCCCGTCGACGGGCGCGCCAGCAGGGGCGTCACATTCCACCGGTCGGCCGACGAACTCCAGGACTGGCTCGACACCCGTCCCGGCGAATTCGAAGGCTACCTCGCAGAGGAGCGAAAGTTCGGCAGGGAGTTCAGTGTCGAATCGCTGATCGTGCGGTCCGGTGCCTCGTGGCACGGCGTGACGGCCAAGACCACCATCGGTGCGGTCGAGTCCGGCCACCTGCACCCGGCACCGCTCGGCGAGGACGAGCGCACACGCATCGTGGCCGCCGCTACCGCGTGCATCGCGGCGCTCGGTATCCGGCGCGGACTGCTGCACACCGAGGTGATTCTCGACGACACCGGAACGGCTCACATCGTCGAAACACATCTACGCGGCGGTGGCGACATGATTCTCGACCTGGTGCGGTCAGCCACCGGTCTTGATCTCGCCGAACTGTTCGTCCTGGATCTGATCGAAGGTCTCGAGCACATCCCCGCGGCGACCGAACGAGGTTATGCCAGTAGCCAATTCGTGTTTCCCGTCGAGTTCGGCGTCATCGCCGGATGGGACGGAGTCGAGGCAGCGCGGTTGATGCCGGGGGTCGATGCGGTGACCACCCTTCTCAATCAGGGCGACCATCTGGTGCCGCAGGTCAATTCCAGTTACGGCCGTTCGGTGGGCGCGATGGCCCACGCCCCCGATCCGCAGCAGGCCTGCGAGCGGGCCCGTGCCGCCGCGCTGACACCGATGCCGATGCTGGAGCCCGTGTGATTCCCCACTGGCCCGGGATGCGGGTACTAGCGGGCTCGATGTTGTTCAATCTGGCGTCGGGTTGCTTCACGATCACCTTGGGGCAGGCGCTTTTCGAGAGGTCTGGTTCGGTGTCGGCGTTCACCGGTGTGGTGGTGATCGAATACCTGGTGCCGGTACTGCTCGGGGCGCTCGCCGGGAGCGTGGCCGATCGGGTCAACCCGGCGGTGGTCTGCGCGGTCGCATCGATCGTTCCCGGGCTGGCGCTGATGGGGTATTTGGTCGCGCCCGCGGGTCTGATGGTGATGGGCATCGCGGTCGGCCTGATCGTCAACCTGATTCGCCCGTTCTACCGCGCCGGGATCTTCGCGGTGGGCCCGCGCTCCCTGCATCAGACTGATCTGCCCCGGTACAACATGCGGTGGACCGTGTCCGTGCAGGCCGGACAGATCACCGGCGGCGCGGTGGCAGGCGCGTTCCTGTGGGCGACGGGACCCAAGTGGGCGTTCTTCGCCGCCGCGACGGCGTACGCGCTCGCGGCATATGCGTTGGCGTCGGCGCGTTCGGCGGTGTCGCCGTTGCACGAAGACGACGACGCCGCCAAAGACACTTGGATCTCCGTACTGCGCGACGCGCTCAACAGCCCGTGGTCGGTGCTTTCCCTGTTGCTCCTCGGTGTCGACTTCCTGACGATCGCCGCGTTCAACGTCGCGCTGGCGCCGCTCGTGCACGAGTTGTACGGAAATGAAAGCTGGCTGGGCATCCTGGATGTCTGCTTCGCAGTCGGCGCGATAGCCGCGCCTGCGGTGTGGGGACGGTACTCGTCGCGGGTATCGAGCAGAGGGAGCGTCACAGCGGGCTTCGCGACCCAAATCCTGGGCTTCACGACCATCGCGATCGGTCTTGGATTCGGCGGTACGCCAGGCCAATCGGCGGTTCCCGTCGGCGCTGTGCTGCTGGGCCTCGGCGTAGCGGTGTCATCGAGCGAACAGGTGAGCATTCTTCAGGTCGGCGCCAAATCGTCGACACTGGGCAGGATCGGTGCACTGCGGCAAGCAGTCATCGGCCTGACGACCGCGTTGACGCTGCCGGTGGTCGGCCACCTGGTCGATAAGGATCTCGCGGCGGCATGCGGCGCGGTCGTCGTCGTCCTGACGCTGGGACTGGGCGTGAACATCGGTGTTGCGCGCCGCGAAAGGGTCGCGGTCGCGTGAGGTAACGCCGCGCCCTCGGTTTGGTCACGACAGGCCGCGAGCACTTCCGGTCCGATGGCGCCGGTGGTTGTATCGGGCACCATGACCGCGGCCGGGACGCTGCACCTGATTTTGTTTGCGGCGACTGCTGGCGCGGGCGCGATGGCTGGCTTCATCGCCGCGGCGGTGATGCTGCGTCGGCGAAAGCGTGCTCGCGGGTACTTCCTCTTGGGTGTATTGGCCGGACTGATCGCGGGGACGACTCTGCGCCGCAATCGGGTGTTCAGGTTGTTGAGAAGTCGGTTGCCCGTCGCCGTTCCCATGGCCACGTCATCAGCGCCCACACGACGAGCACGATCGCGATCTCGGCGAACAGATAGATCGGCCACGGGCCCAATACGTCGAGCACTGACGCAGTGGGCGGCTTTGAGTTGAGATAGCCGTAGTTGGTGCCGGCGATGACGTTGAAGACGAACGTGAACGCCGCCCACCCGAGGGTCACGATGACCGCGAAGCGGTAGTCGCGCCAACTCGGCCGATTCCGTTGCCCCCACGTGAGATAGATCGCGGCCCACACCACCAGAACGTGAAGCGTGAAGAACGTGAGGAACAGGTGGTGCGGGAAATCCGGTGCACCCTCCTCCGGTGTTCCGACATCGGGGGTCAGCAACGCTTGCGAACTCAGCACCAAGCCCCAGTAGTAGGCGAGCACGAAAGCCCAATGCCGTTGCGACCACAAGGCGTAGGCGGCGGTGAGTTCGGCGACGTCACACAACTGCAGCGGCACCGAGGTCGCAATGTCCGGCCGGATCAGCTTGTACACCAACGCCACCGCGAACGCCGCGACGAGCAGCACCGCCAGCACGCGGCCGAGTAGCCGCGCCTGCGACTGGGTCTGTCGCCGTCCGATCCAGACGAGCAGCACCGCGCCGACCGCGAACACGGTGAGCACCACCAGATGTGATGGGCCGTAGGCCGTGAACTCCCGTTGGGCGGAGGCCGACAGCATCAGTTCGCGATTCCGACGGCCTGTTCCAGATCGCTCAGCGAGTCTTCCAGGTGCGTCAGCAGGCGCTGCAGATGAGGAACGCTGCGCCGGCATCCCACCAGGCCGAAGTCGAGGTTGTCGGCGTTGCTCGTCAACGTGATGTTGATGGCTTGTCCGTCCAGCGCGATGGACAGCGGGTAGTTGCCGTCCAAGCGGGCGCCGTTCCAGTACAACGGTTCTCGCGCACCCGGGACGTTGGAGATGACGATGTTGAACGGCGGCGGCGCCGACGACACGAACCCGGGCAGCAGTCCAAGCGCGATACCGGACATCAGGAACGCCGACAGCGCGAGCGCCTGGGTACGGGGCAACTCGGCGAACACCTGCTTGTTGTCGCGCATCGACGCGTTGATCGCGGCCAACCGCTTGGCGGGATCGGCGGTGTCAGTGGCGAGGTTGCACAGGATCGTGCCGACCATGTTGCCGCCGGCATCCTGCTCGTCCTCGGCGCGCAGGCTGACCGGAACCATGGCCACCAACGGCGTATCCGGTAGCGCATCCAATTCGAGGAGATAGGCGCGCAGCGCACCCGAGCACATCGCCAGCACGACGTCGTTGACGGTGACACCCGCCGCGGACTTGATCGCCCGGATGCGCGTCAGCGGCCACGACTGCGCCGCGACGCGGCGCGCTCCCCCGATCGGCACGTTGAACATGGTCTTGGGCGCCCGGAACGGAAGGGTCAACTGCTGTTCCAGCAGCGCGGCCCTGGCTACCGACAGTGTCGAAGGGGCCAGCGAAGCGACCGATCCGACTGCCCCGGTGATCGTCTGCAGGACGGACCGCTGCGCTGCGGCGTCCCTACTCCTGCGCTTCGGGCCCAGTGCCCACGGCACCCGGATCTCACGGTCGTCCGGATCCGGCGACATCGACCGAATGGTGAGCCGCTGGGCGGAGATACCGTCGAGCAGCGCGTGGTGGATCTTGGAGTAGATGGCGAAGCGGCCGTCCTGGAGGCCCTCGACGAGGTGCGTCTCCCACAGCGGTCGGTGCCGATCGAGCAGCGTCCCGTGCCAGCGTGACGTCAACTCGAGCAACTCGCGGACGCGACCCGGCCGCGGAATCGCCGACCTGCGCAGGTGATAGTCGATGTCGACCTCGTCGTCGAACGCCCACGCCACGGTGGAGATGCCGCCGAGAAGCCTGCCGGGGTGCTTCCGGAACGTCGGTTGGAAGTCGTCGTTCTTGACGATCGTCTGGTGCAGATCGCGGACGAAGTCCGGGCCGCTGCCCTCCGGCGGTTCGAAGAGTTGCAGGCCCGCGACGTGCATCGGATGTTCCCGGGATTCGCCGATGAGGAACATCGAATCGGTCGGCGAAATCAGCTCCATCGATGCGACGCTACCCGGGCATCACTTCGCGCAAGATATAGAAGCCAAAACTCCGCGCGCGAAAGGTCACGATGACGAACACAGTTGGCAGGGTGGCGGGCAAAGTTGCGTTCATCACCGGCGCAGCGCGTGGCCAGGGCCGCGAACACGCGGTCCGGTTGGCGGAGGAAGGCGCCGACATCATCGCCGTTGACGTGTGCGCCGACATCGACGCCGCAGGCTATCCCGGCGCCACCGAAGCCGATCTCGACGAAACCGCGACGCTCGTCGAGAAGCTGGACCGGCGCATCGTCACCGCACGGGCCGACGTCAGGGACCTCGACGGATTGCGCGCCGCGCTGCAGCAGGGCGTCGACGCATTGGGCAGACCCGACATCGTCATCGCCAATGCCGGCATCTCCGGATCGCCTGCACCTGCCTCGATGATCGACGAAACCGCTTGGCAGACAATGCTCGACATCAACCTGACCGGTGTCATGCACACCGTCAAGGTGGCACTACCGCACATGTCGGACGGCCGGGGCGGCTCGATCATCCTGGTGAGCTCGATGCTTGGCTTACGCGGCGGTGGTTACATGGCCGGCTACGCGTCGGCGAAACACGCCGTGGTCGGCCTGATGAACTCGTTGGCCAATGAGCTTGCCCCGCAGTGGATCAGGGTGAACTCCATCCATCCCGGCAACATTCTGACACCGATGATCGACAACGACTACTTCCGCCGCACCGTGCGACCCGACCTCACCGAGCCGACGATGGCCGACGCGACACAGGTGATCGGGCACTTCCACATGCTGCCCAAGCCGATCATCGAGGCGCGCGCGGTCAGCAACGCGGTGCTGTTCCTGGCCTCCGACGAGTCGCAGTACATCACGGGAGCGGCGCTGCCGGTCGACGCCGGAGCAGTCGCCAAATTCTGACGCCTGCATGCAGTCGTCGCGATAGTGTTCCAACGCCACGGTGCCTCTGCCATTGGAAGGTTCGGCTATGACCACATCACGGCTCCTCGCAGCCGCAGCAGCATCCGCTCTCGTCGTCATCGGACTGGTGGGATGCGCCCCGCCCGAAAAGAAGGACAGCGGCGGCCAGACGGAATCCGGTGTGAACGCCAAAGAGGCCACCTCAGCCGCCGATTTCGGCGGCATGGACGGTCTGGTGAAGGCCGCCAAAGCCGAGGGTGAGCTCAATGTGATTGCGCTGCCGCCGGATTGGGCCAACTACAAGGAGATCATCGACACCTTCGCCAGCAAGTACGGCATCAAGGTGAACTCGGCGCAACCGGATGCCAACAGCCAGGACGAGATCAACGCCGCCAACCAGCAGAAGGGCAAGAGCACCGCACCGGACGTATTCGACCTCGGTCAGGCCATCGCGTTGGCCAACACCGCGATGTTCGCGCCGTACAAGGTGGCGACGTTCGACGACATCCCCGCGCAGTTCAAGGACCCGAACGGCACCTGGGTCAACGACTACGGCGGTTACATGTCCGTCGGCTACGACTCGTCGAAGGTGCCCGAGATCAAAGACCTCAACGATTTGATGAAGCCCGAGTTCAAGGGCAAGGTCGCGCTCAACGGTGACCCCACCACGGCGAGCGCCGCGGCCAACGGCGTGCTGATGACCGCGATCGCCAACGGCGGATCGGTGGACGACATCGCGCCCGGCGTCGACTTCTTCGTCAAGCTCAAGCAGGCGGGCAACTTCGTCCCGGTCGATCCGACACCCGCGACCATCGAATCCGGCCAGACACCGGTCGTCGTCGACTGGGATTACCTGAATGCCGCCGAGACCAAGAAGCTGCCGAGTTGGCGGGTGTTCGTCCCGTCCAACGCGCTCGTCGGCGGCTACTACTTCCAGGCCGTCAACAAGGACGCACCGCATCCGGCCGCGGCACGGCTGTGGCAGGAGTTCCTCTACAGCGACGAGGGGCAGAACCTCTACCTCAAGGGTCTCGCCAGGCCGGTGCGTGCCGACGCCATGGAGAAGGCGGGCACCGTCGACAAGAACCTGCTCGCCGCGCTCCCGTCGGTGCAGGGCACGCCCGTACTGCCGACCGACGCGCAGAGCAAGAAGATGGCGGAGTACCTCGGCGCCAACTGGTCGAAGGTGATCAGCTGATCCGGACCCCCTGACGGGTCAGTTCGGCCTGCACCGCGGAGATGTCCACGTCGTCGAGGGCGCGGTTCGCGCGGACGGACAACGCGGCCGCCACACCCGCGCCCTGACCCGTGACCGCGCAGGCGGACATGTTCCTGGTCGCCGCGTGCGCGATGCGGTCACCACCGGTCGCGCGCCCGGCGACGATCAGGTTGCGCACCGTCTGCGGCAGCAACGACCGGTATGGGATCTGCAGGTAGCGGCCCGTAGTCGGCAGCACTAGCACCCCGTAGCCGTCGATGAACTCCGGGTAGATGCCGATGCTGTCGTCGAATCGGCCCTGCCCGCGCACATCGGCCTCGGTGAGGTTGTAGACCGCGTCGATCTTGCGGGTGTCGCGGATGCCGATGGTCATCCCGAAGTTGCGCAGGCGCGCGCCTTTACAGCCCGGTGTGTAGCGCCGCAGCGCCTCGATGGCGAGCATGGCTTGTTTGCGGCCCTCGATCTCGAAGCGGGTCAGGCTGTCGGGGTCGGTGCCGTCGCAGCCTGAGAGGTGGACCAGATTCATGTACGTCAGTTCACCGGTGTCGTGCATCGCGCCCCAGGTGCCGCCGATGGTATTCAGGTGGTCAGGAAGCAGACCGTCGGCAATGGCTTTCGCGAACGGCTTGCCGAGGTAGGGCGAATACAGGTCGGCATCCTTGGCGTCGGTGTCGGCGGCGAATTCGCCTGCGGCCCAATCGCGATACGTCTGCGGATCCTCTGCCACACCGGCCAGGAACGCCGTCTTGTCGACACCCGCCAGGTGGAACATCACCGAGGCCGCCATCATCTGCTCGACCGGTGTCTTGTGCACCGGCGCGCCCGCGCGCGTCGCGACGTCGGCGTCACCGGTGGCGTCGACAACGCGGCGCGCCAGGATCGCTTCGCGGCCCGCCTTGGATTCGGTCACGATGCCGATGATTTCGTCGCCGTCCATCAACGGTGCGACGAACTGCCGGTGCAGCATCGGATGAACGCCCGCCTCCTCGACCAGCCGGTCCGCGACCAGCTTGAATCCCTCGGAGTCGAGTTCATATGACAGCGACTGGCTTTCGGGCACCGCTGCGCCCATCTCTTTGGCGCGCTGCTCGAATTCCCATCCGATGCCGCCTGCTTCCACCGTCTGCTCATGGCGGTACCAGGCGAATCCCTCGACGCCGACGGCGGTGATGTTCCCGCCGAAACAGCCGAAGCGCTCGACCAGCGCGACGTCCACACCGGCCCGCGCGGCCGAAAGCGCAGCGGCCAGGCCGCCGGGGCCAGAGCCGACGACAAGCACGTCGGTCTCGTGGATGACGTCGATTTCGCGGCTTGGCTCGGTGATGGTTCGGGGTGCCGACATGGAGCGGGATCTTAACCAGGCGGCGTGTCCGGTCGGTGTCGCCGTCGAGAGCGGAATTCGCGGCCTCGCCTCGCCGGTTTGTAGGCTGCGGGGATGCCGTTCAACAGCGGCGAGGTTTTCGCTGGTTACGTCATCCAGCGGATGCTCGGAAAAGGCGGTGCGGGCGAGGTCTACCTCGCCCAGCATCCCCGGCTGCCGCGATACGACGCGCTCAAGATCTTGTCGGCCACCGGCAACGACGACGAATTCAGGGCCAGATTCAATCGCGAGGCCGAGTTGGCGGCGTCGCTGTGGCACCCGCATATCGTCGGTGTTCTCGATCGCGGCGAGTTCCACGGCAGGCTGTGGATCTCGATGGAATACGTCGACGGCACCGACGCAGGCCGGTTGATTCGCGAGAGCTATCCCGGCGGTATGCCCGAACAGGACATGGCGGAGATCGTCACCGCGGTGGCCGATGCGCTGGACTTCGGCCACGAACGCCGTCTGCTGCACCGCGACGTCAAGCCGGAGAACATCCTGGTGGCCGCGTCCGACGGGCACCGGCGCCGGGTGCTGCTGACGGATTTCGGCATCGCCCGCAGGATCGACGACGTCAGCAACCTCACCGACGACGGCGTCGCGTTGGGGACGATCAGTTACATCGCCCCCGAGCAACTTCTCAACAAGACGCTCGACGGGCGGGCGGATCAGTACGCGCTGGCGGCAACCACCTTTCACCTGCTGACCGGCGCGCCGCCGTTCGTCGATTCCAATCGCGCCGTCGTCATCAGCCACCACCTGTTCACGCCTCCGCCGCCGATCTCGCAGCGGCGACCCGAACTTGCCCACCTCGATGCCGTGCTGGCCAGGGCGCTGGCCAAGGACCCCGCGGACCGGTACCCGACGTGCCTGGACTTCGCCCGCGCCCTCACCCAGCAGCCGCCGCGTGCGGCGCCGAGCCCGGGTGACCGCCCAGTCACCCAGCGACTCGAGCGGGTGGTGCTGCACGGCACCGCCCGCGGGATCCGCGAGCGCGCGGGCGCACCCGGCGAGGTCGGGACGTTGTCGTTTCATGTCGTGCCGCACGACTCGATCGACACGCCGAGCGCCCCGATCCCCGTCGAGATACACACCCAGCTGGTCTCGGGCCAACTCGCCGATGGGGATCAAGTCGAGGTCAGCGGCGTCTGGGACGGCGGCACCCTGGACGCGGACACCGTCGTCAACGTCTCGGCGGGCAAGCGTCCGACGCGGTCGCATGATCGCGGCAGAATGCGCACTATCGCGCTCGCCGCGCTCGCCGGTGTGCTCGTGGTGGCGTTGGCCGTGGCGTTGTGGCTCACGAATGGCTTCGGCCTCTGGACCGGCGGCCCGGGACCGATCGTCAAACCGGTGAGTGCGACGGTGTTCTCGCCGAGCGGCGCACCGGACAATCCCGACAAGGCGGGCTTGGCGATCGACGGCAATCCGGACACCGCGTGGTCCACCGTCACCTATCGCGACCCGGTGCCCTTCCCGACTTTCATTGAGGGAGAAGGGCTTTTGCTGCACCTGGAACAGCCCACCGCGCTCAGCGCCGTGACGATCGACTTGTCGAGCACGGGTACCGAGGTGCAGATCCGCGCGTCGCAGTCCGAACACCCCGCCAAGTTGGCCGACACCACCGAACTGACGCCGACCACGCCCCTGCAACCGGGACACAACCGGATCGAAGTGCACGACGACACCCAGACGTCCAATGTGCTGGTGTGGATCACCAAACTCGGCACCACCGACGGCCAGAGCAGGACCTCGATTTCCGAGATCACCCTGCAGGCCGCCAAATAGGCTGGACGGGTGATCCTCGAACTGCACCGCAAGGACTTGCATCAGACCCGGTTCCTGCACAACGACGCGCCGACGCCCGCGGACGGGCAGGCTCTGCTGCGCATCGAATCCTTCGGACTGACGTCGAACAACATCACCTACGCGGTGTTCGGCGAGGCGATGAGGTATTGGGACTTCTTCCCGGCTTCCGAATCCGACTGGGGCAGGCTGAACGTGTGGGGCTATGCCCACGTCGAGGATTCCCGGCATCCGGATCTGCCGACCGGCACGCGGGTTTACGGGTATCTGCCCTGTGGGGATCATCTGCTCGTACAACCCGACCGGGTCGACGAGAAGGGTTTCGTCGACGCCGCCCCGCACCGCGCCGGCCTTCCGTCGGTGTATCAGGGCTACCGCAACCTCGCTGCCGATGCCTTCTACTCGGCCGACCACGAGGCCGCGCACCTAGTGTTCTTCCCGCTGTTCTTCACCGCGTTCCTGATCGACGATTTCCTCGCCGACGAAAACTTCTTCGGTGCGGACACCGTGGTGATCTCCAGCGCCTCGGCCAAGACGGCGCTCATCGCGGCCTACCTTCTCGCGAAGCGCGACGGCGTGACAACCGTCGGACTGACTTCTGCGGGCAACAAACAGTTCGTCGAGAGTTTGGACGTCTACGACTCGGTGATGGTGTACGACGACATTTCGGCGCTGCCGGGCGAGCGTGCGGTCTACATCGACATCTCGGGCAGCGGCACGGTCCGCGCGGCCGTCCATACGCGGTACGGCGACCGTCTTGGCCACAGCGCCATCGTCGGCGCGACCCATTGGACCGAGATGGGCGCCGGCGCAGGCGAACTCGTCGGGCCGAGCCCCGTGCTCTTCTTCGCACCCGACCGCATCGTCAAGCGCGGCGCGGATTGGGGTCCGGCGCGCCTGGATCAGAGCCTGGCCGAGGCGTGGCAACCCTTCGCCGCCTGGTCGTCGAATTGGCTTCGCGTCGAGAGGATTTCGAGCGAAGACGATATCAAGCGGGCTTACCTCGAATTGCTCGACGGTAAGGTGGACCCTGCCTCGGGTTGCATCGTCGAGGTGTGAGCCGCGCGCCCGATGAACTGCAGGCCGGCGTTGATCGCCGGCCTATGCCGCAGGATGCGGTAGTGCGCCAACCGGCCCAGCCCGCGGGTGGTGACGAGTTTCGCGCCGGGCCAGGCTTGAACGATCTTTTCGCTCATGTCATACGGGCTGTCGGGGTCGTCGGGGTCGTGGACCACCAGCAGCGGCGGCGCATCGTCGAGGGTGGCCGCGATGCGTGCGATGTCGGTGTCGAACAGCGGCATGTTCAGCCGTCGGTCGAGGCGGCGGTGCAGGCCGCCGAGAATGCGGGGGCCGAATCCGTGACGGTCGGCGAAAATGTCCAGATACCAGGAGAAGTCGCCCATCGGCGCCAGGAACACCAGGCGTTCGGCTTCGGTGCCGCGAGCCACCGCCAACGCGGCCGCCTTGGCGCCGAGGGAATGGCCGACGATCGCGCGCGCCGGTCCGTGCGCGCGCACAACGGCTTTCACCGCTTCGGCGCACTCGACGATCGTCGTGCGTCCTGGCGCGAGGTCACCGGGCGCGGAGTCGTGATGACTGGGCAGGTCGAAGGCGATGACCCGGTGCCCCGCCTCGACCAGCGGCTTGACGAAGACACCGAGGTGCGCGCGGCACCCACCCCAGCCGTGCACCAGGTACACCGTCGGGCCTTCACCCCAGGCCTCCCCCGCGACCCGGTGGCCCGACCACGTCGCCTCGACGGGTTCACTCGGCGGCACCCCCGGCGGCATCCGCAGACTGGCGTCCACGTCCGGCGGGGTGCACCACACCCCGACGGCCCACCGCGACCCGATCGCGGGCGCGAACCGCTCGAGCAGCCCCAACGCCCGGCGCACCCGCCGGTCGACGGGTGGCTCGATGCCAGATCCCGCTTCCACGAGCGGCAATCTTACGGTCCGTCGACGGGTCGCCGCCCCTGACCTGCTTGACTGACGAGATGCCTGCGACCGACGAGATGCTCGACGAGTTCGCGTTGCGGAAACTCGTCCACTCCTACTGCCGCGCGGTCGATCGCGGCGACTTCGCGACGCTACGCGGCCTCTACCATCGCGACGCCCAGGATGCGCACGGCACGTTCTCCACCGGGTCCGTCGACGCGTTCCTCGCCACGCTCGAGGCGTCCCGCCCGCACCTGCGCTCGATGCAGCACCACATCACCACCGTGAATTTCGCCGTCGACGGTGCCCGCGCCGAGGGCGAGATCTACACGATCGCGACGCACACGTTCGCGGCGGGCGACCGCGATGTCGAGGTCATCGTCGGCGGTCGCTACCTCGACAAGTACGCGAAGCGCGACGGCGTCTGGAAGATCCTCGAACGGGCCATCGTGACCGACTGGGCACACGTGCACGACCCGTCGTCAGTCGACCTGAGCCATCCGATCACCAGGGGCACACTGCACGGCAGTCCAGGGCCCGATGATCCGTCGCACCAGTTCTTTTCGCTGCTCTAGCGATCAGACCCGTACGCCGTCGGCCACCCATGGCACGCGGTCCACGGTGGCGTCGTCGAGCACCATCGCCGCCACCCGGTCCCGATGCTGCTCGGCGCCACCCAACAGCACGGCGTCGGTGGCGGCGCGCTTGTAGTAGAGGTGCGCCTGGTGTTCCCAGGTGAAGCCGATGCCGCCGTGCACCTGGATGGTGTCGGTGGCGACATGGCTGAAGGCCGCCGAGCAGACCGCCTGCGCGATGGCTGTCGCAAGCGCCGGATCGTCGGAGCCGTCGGTCAACGCCCAAATGGCATGGTAGGCAGTCGATCTGGCGTGTTCGACGTCGACGAGGAGATCCGCCAGCCGGTGCTTGACCGCCTGGAACGATCCGATCGGCCTGCCGAACTGCAGCCGCGACTTCGCGTACTCGACGGACAGGTCCAGCAGATGCTGCGCGGCGCCGACCTGCTCGACGGCCAGCAGCGCGGCACCCACCTGCAGCGCGTGATCGACGACGCGCGCGGTTTCGGCCGGATCTGCGATCACCACACCGCGGGCGTTGGACAGCGTGATGCTGGCTTGCGACCGGGTCAGGTCGAGGGTGGCCAGCGCGGTGCGCTGCACCCCTTCGCCGGTGGCGTCGACGGCGTACAGGGCGACACCGTCGGACCCGCGGGCGGCGACCAGCAAGACGTCGACGATGCCACCGTCGACCACCTGCGTCACCGTGCCCGACAGCGCGTCGCCGTCGGCGGTCACGGTCACCGCGTCCGCATCGAACACCCCGCCGTTGTCGGCCGCCGCGACGGCGGCGGTGCGCCGCCCTTCGACCAAGTCGCCGAGCAACTGGTCACGCTCGGCGCCCGGCGACGCGGCGACCAGGGCGGGAATCGCCAGGTAGACCGTGCCGAACAGCGGCCCACACGCCAGCTTGGCGCCGAGTTCCTCGATGGCCACCGCCTGGTCGACGAGGGTGCCGCCGACGCCACCGTCGGCCTCGGGTACGGACAGGCCGAGCACACCCAGTTCGCCGCCGAGTCGGGCCCACACCTTCGGGTCGAACGGTGGGTCGGACTCCATCAGCCGCCGGATCTTCTCTTCCGCGAAGCACTCGGCGCTGAACTTGCGCACCGCGTCACGCAGTTGGTGCTGCTCGTCGGTGAACCTGAACTCAGCCGAATCAGCCGAGCTATTGGGCTGATTCGCAAGCTTCTCAGCCACGGGGGATCTCCTTCCACGGCATCCCGGCATCCGCGCGCAGATCGCCCGGCAGTCCGAGAATGCGTTCGCCGAGGATGTTGCGCATCACCTCGGATGTGCCGCCTTCGATGGTGTTGGCCCGGCTGCGCAGATACTTCTGTTGGATGGGCCCCTGCCAGTCGCGCTCGCCGGTAGCGCTGCCCTGCCCATAGCCGCGATACAGAAGTCCTTCTGGGCCAAGGAAATCCATGCACCACTGGTAGATGTGTTGATTCAGCTCGGCCCCGACCAGCTTGCCGATCGAGCCCTCCGGACCGGGTCCGCCGACCGTCGCAGCCGCGCGCGAGCGTTCCGACGTCAGGCGCTGCGCCTCCGAACGCAGCCACAGTTGCGTCAGCCGGTCCCGCAGCACCGGTGTGCGCCGTTCTGGGCGCGACGCCCACAGCGCGGTGGCGTCGGCGATGGTCCCCGCACCGCGACGGCTGCCGCTGCCGCCGAGGGCGGTTCGTTCGTTCATCAGCGTCGTCATCGCCACGTTCCAGCCGTTGCCCACGTCGCCGAGGCGGTGTTTGTCCGGGATGCGAGCGTCGGAGAAGTACACCTCGTTGAACTCGGCTTGGCCGGTCAACTGGCGCAGCGGCCGCGTTTCGACGCCCGCGCCGTGCATATCGATGACGAAGTAGGTCAGCCCCTTGTGCTTGGGCACATCCGGGTTGGTGCGCGCGAGCAACAGTCCCCAGCGCGCGCGGTGGGCGAGGCTGGTCCACACCTTCTGACCGTTGACCACCCATTCGTCCCCGTCACGGACCGCCGAGGTGGCCAGCCCGGCGAGGTCGGACCCGGCGCCCGGTTCCGAGAACAGTTGGCACCACAGGTCTTCGGTGGTCGCCAGCGGCCGCAGCCATTGCCGCTTCACGTCCTCGCTCTGGGCGTGCTCGCGGATCGTCGGCGCGGCCATGCCGTATCCCATCGGGTTGAGCCCGAGCGGCACCGGTCCACCAGCGCCCTGCAGGACGCGGTCCGCGACCGCCTGCAGACCGCGCGACACCCCCAACCCGCCGAGTCCCTCCGGAAAGTGCACCCAGGACAGCCCGGCGTCGTAACAGGCGCCCAGATACTCCTGGACAGGCACCTTCTTGGGGTCGTGATCCGCGACCACCGTGCGCGCCAGCTCGGCGACCCGTTCGGCATCAGCATCGTTGCTCATGCCAGTCACGATAGAAACTCGACACCCGTCGAGAATCAGCGGCCCCCAGGTAGCGGTGATCAGCTAGGGCAATAGCTGGCCTTGGCGATGGCGACCAGACGGGCCACCACTTCGGGCTGCACACCGGGCTTCTGGCGCAGGATCGCCTGCGACACCGCGATCGACGAGTTGCCATGGGTGAGTTGTCGGCAGATCGCGCGCCCGATCTGGATCATGTCGCTGTCGCCGGTCGGGCATTCGAACGGCCCCTGGCCGCATCCGAGCCCGCTGGACTTGATCAATCCGAGGTAGTTGTCGTCAGTGGCATCTGCGCTGGCCGGTCCCGCGAACGCCAGCGCCATGGCCGCTGCGGCCACGAACGATACGAACACGCGTTTCACGGGAACACCATAATTCGCGGCCCGCCCCAACGGCTGCGCCGCCCAGGAAACCGTCAGGTAACGAGCACTAGGCTGAGCGCTTCGGCTTACTGGTGGAAGGGACCTCGGCGTTGTCTCTGAAGAGTGACATCCCCGGGAAGGAGGCTGTCGGCTTCCGCTCCGAACGGGGACCTGTTCTCATCTCGGTGATGTTGAGCACCGGTCTGGTCGCCATCGATTCGACTGTGCTGGCAACGGCGGTGCCGTCCATCGTGGGTGAACTGGGTGGTTTCAGTCAGTTCCCGTGGCTGTTCTCGGCATACCTGCTGGGGCAGGCGGTCACCGTGCCGGTCTACGCGAAGCTCTCCGACATCTTCGGCCGCAAGCCCATCCTGCTGTTGGGGATCGCGCTGTTCCTCGCTGGGTCGATTCTGTGCGCGGCGGCGTGGAACATGCCCGCGCTGATCGTCTTTCGAGCCGTTCAGGGTCTGGGCGCGGGCGCGGTCCAGCCCACTGCGATGACCATCGTCGGCGATATCTACACCGTGGCCGAGCGGGCCAGGGTGCAGGGCTATCTGGCGAGCGTGTGGGCGATCTCGTCGGTCATCGGTCCGCTTCTCGGCGGCATCTTTTCGCAACTGGGTGTGTGGCGCGGCGTGTTCCTGATCAACATCCCGCTGTGTCTGCTGGCGGCGTGGATGTTCAGCAGGCACTTCCGCGAGCAGGTCGCCCACCGCCGTCGGAAGGTCGACGTCGTCGGCGCGGTGCTGTCGGCGTGCGCGATGACGGCGCTGATCCTGGCGATCCTCGGCGGCGGCCAGACGTGGGCGTGGGCGTCGGCGCCCAGCATCGCCGCCTTCGCGACGGGCGCGGTGCTGCTGGTGGCGTTCGTCATCGTGGAGCGAAGGGCTGCCGAGCCGATACTGCCGCTGTGGGTCTTCTCCCGTCGGCTGCTGTGCGCGACCACGATCGTCGCGTTCGGTGTCGGGGCCATCCTGATGGGGTTGACGTCATATGTGCCAACGTTTCTGGAGGGCTCGCTGCGGGTCCAACCGGTGATCGCCGGCCTGGCCCTTGCCGCGTTGACGCTGGGGTGGCCTGCAGCGGCGAGCGTCGCGGGCCGGTTCTATCTGCGGTGGGGATTCAAGAACACCGCCGTCCTCGGGGCCGTGCTGGTGATCATCGGAGCAGCGGTGCTCGCGGCGGCGGCACACCGACCGAACGTGGCGGTCGCGGCAGTGGTGTGTCTGGTCATCGGCTGCGGCATGGGTCTGCTTGCCGTGCCGACCCTCATCGCGGCCCAGTCCAGTGTCGACTGGAGTGAGCGTGGCGTCGTGACGGGTAACAACATGTTCGCCCGCTCGCTGGGAAGCGCCGTCGGCGTCGCCGTCTACGGCGCGATCGCCAACTCGATCTTCGGCCCCGGCGATGTGCACTCGGTGGGCCCGGCGGCCATCAAGGCGGGTTCGGCGGCGGTGTTCGCCGGCGTGCTCGTTGTCGCGGTGGCCACCGCCGTCGCCGTGCTGGCGATGCCGCGCACACCGCCGCACGCGGCCGACGTCTCGGCCTAGGCCCCTGGCGAGTGCACTCGTTGCGCCAGCCACGGCAACGCGTTGGAGAAGGCCGTGGCGGCGAATTGCCAAGTGTGATAGCCCGGATACACCCGCAACGAGCATCCGATGTTCACCGCGACCGCGGCAGCGCACAGATCCGGTAACGCACCCTTCTCCCGGAACACGTCGGCGTCGTCGTGGCCGCCGAATCCCACTGGGGCGTCGCGCTTTACGTGGTGATCGGGCAGGTTCTTCGTCTTGTCGTCGGCAGGCTCCTGCGAGTCGTCGAAGTATCCCGCGATGCCGGTGTACGGTCCGTGTTTGGCCATCACGGTGCGCGGGTCGAACGCCGCCCATGCCGCGGCGTCGCCGCCGTACAGTCGCGAGATCGTCTGTTGCTTGGTACCGGAGTTGGGCCCGCGATCGCCGCCGATGTCGTCGAACGTGGTGAACAGGTCGGGATGCATGACGGTGAGGTCGATGGCGCACGTGCCGCCCATGGACCAGCCCACCACGCCCCACCGGGTGGGATCCGGCGAGACGCCGTAGTGCGACACCACGTACGGGCGAACATCTTTGGTCAGGTGGTCGGCGGCGTTGCCGCGCGGACCGTTGACGCATTCGGTGTCGTTGTTGAAGTTCCCGCTGGAGTCGACGAAGACGAAGACAGGGGCAGCGCCGTTGTGGGCCTTGGCGAAGTCGTCGATCACCGATATCGCGTTGCCGGTCCGCATCCAGTTGGTCGGGTTGCTGAACTCGCCCGCGATCATCATCACCGCCGGAAGCTGTGGCGGTGCCGCGCCTGCGAACCAGATCGGTGGGAGGTAGACGAATTCGCGGCGATGTTTGAATTCGCTTGCGTCGTCGGGAATGTCTACGCCGACAAGCTTCCCCGTGTCAGGGTGCGTGTTGCGCAGGCCTGCGAGTGCGGAGACGTCGGTCTGGTCCGGCAGCGGACCGGACGTCAGGTCTCCCCACGCCTTCTGCACGGTCGGGTAATAGCCGACCCAGTTGTTGAGCACCAGCAGGGCGCACAGCAGCGTCAACGGAACCGCCAGGAGCGACACGCCCCGGCGCCACCACGGCGCACCGCGAAAGCCCAACAGCGCCACCGCCATCGACGCCGCGAACACCGCCGTCCACACCCACAGCCGCAACGGCGCGGGATCCGAGGAAAGCCCTTCGGAATTCATGTATGCGCGGGCTCCCAGCGCCACCGCGACCCCGACGGCGGCGGCGACCGGTACCCAGATGATCCGCCACCGACGGGTTCGCCAGCCGATCGCGATCACCAGCACGACGACCGCGACGATTTCCACGGTCAGGGGCAGCCAACCGGCCAACAGCGAGACGCCGTGGCCGAACTTGCTGAAATCCGGGTCGGGTAGCGGCGGCATCGGGGTCGGCGTCGGAGGCGTGATCGAGGGACCGGTCGGCGGCACTCCGCCAGTCTCGGAGCACTTCCTGGGAAGACGCTGGCGGCCGCGCCGGTGTCAGTTCGAGCGGGCGGATCTGGCGAACCGCCACAGGTAGGTGGGCAGGCGCCGCGCCGGGACACTTCGCGGCCAATCGTTCGCGCGGAAGTAGGCGTCGGATCCGCCGTCGACGAAGATGACGCTGCCGCAGAGGAAGTCCGCGGCGTCCGACAGCATGAACAGCATCCAGTCGGCGAGCTGGCCCGGGTCACCGAATCCGCCGATCGGGACGGGGAACGCTCGGACGGCTTTGGCCTCGCGCGGCATCGACAGCTGTTTCTCGAGCAGAGGCGTCATGATGGCGCCCGGCGCCAGCGCGTTGAGTCGAATGCCTTGGCCTGCCCAGTCGCGTGTCACCGCGGTGCGCCTGACCCAGTGCGACACCGCGATCTTCGACGCCGCGTACGACAGCGACGGTGCGGCGGGCCCGAGCAGCCGTACCGAGCGCGCGGCCCTGTCGGCATCGCCTGCGAGCAACGCGCGCACCGTCCGCCGCGGGACAACCGGGGTCGTGGTCGTTGAATTGCTGCCGATCACCACCACCTTGGCGCGCCCGGTCGCGGCCAGCGCCTGCCGCCACACCTGCAGCAGGTCCACCACGCCGAGGTAGTTGACCTCGAAGATGCGGCGCGGGCCGTCCGGGCCGGGTGTCGGCCCGATACCGGCCGCCAACACGGCGCCATCGAGTCGGCCGCCCGCGGCGGTCAGCACCGCGTCCGCCGCCGATCGGCGACCGTCGGGAGTCGACAGATCCGCCACGACGTCGGCTTCCTTGACGTCGACGCCGATCACGGTGTGGCCCGCGGCCTTCAGCTTCTCGGCGGCCTGCCGCCCCATGCCCGACGCCGATCCGGTGACCGCGTACACGCCCATTCCCCTGTCCCCTCTCGTTGCTGACGCGACAGCGTCGTCGGGAGCGTATCGACGCGGGCAAACGGACCTGCCACCGGTCGGCGGCCGGGGGTGTGTGTCGGCAAAGGGAAGTTTCGTTTGACGGATACCGTTGAACGACTCGAACAGCGCTTCGGTCGCCCGTGCCCGCCCACATCCGCCAAGGAGCCCGATATGAAACTAGCCACCCTGCGCACCGCAGGCGGCACCGTCGCCGCACGGGTCGACAGCGCCGAGAGCGCCACCGTCATTCCCCGCTACGCGGACCTCTCCGCACTGCTCGATGAGCCCAACTGGCGCACCATCGCCGACCAGGCCGACGGTGATTCGGTGAGCCTCGACTCGGTCGAGTATGCGGCGGTGGTACCGCGCCCCGGCAAGATCGTCTGCGTCGGCTTGAACTACACGAGCCATATCAAGGAGTTGGGTCTCGAACTTCCGGAGTATCCGACGCTGTTCGCGAAGTTCGCCGACGCCCTGACCGGCCCGTACGACGACATCGTGGTGCCCAAATACGCTGCGCAGCAACTGGATTGGGAAGCAGAGCTGGCGTTTGTGATGGGCAAGACCGCCTACCAGGTGGCCGAGGCCGATGCGGCCGACTACATCGCCGGCTACTCGGTGTTCAACGACTACACGATGCGCGACTATCAGTTCCGCACACTGCAGTGGGATCAGGGCAAGAACTTGGAAAAGGCCAGTGGCTTCGGACCTTTCCTGGTCACAGACTATCAACTCGGCACCACGATCGAGGCCCGCCTCGACGGCGAGGTCATGCAGCACGCCACCACCGATGACCTGGTGTTCGGCCCCGAGGCGCTGGTGTCCTACATCAGCCACATCGTCACGCTGCGGCCCGGCGACGTCGTGGTCACCGGCACCCCCGGAGGCGTCGGGCATGCGCGTAAGCCCGCTCGCTACATCGGCGACGGGCAGACCGTCGAGGTGAGCATCGAGGGGCTCGGCGCCGTCAGGAACAAGACGATCATCAAATAGGGCGGGGCTTTATAGGGTCGTGCCATGAGCATCGACCCCTCGAAGATCCTGCTGACGGGCCGCGTCGCTGTTGTGACCGGCGGCGGTGCGGGCATCGGCCGCGGCGTCGCGGCAGGCCTGGCGGCCTTCGGCGCCAACGTCGCGATCTGGGAGCGAAACCCCGAAACCTGCGCGGCCGCTGCCGACGAAATCGGCGCGCTCGGCATCCCGGTCGACGTCAGGGACGGTGCGCAGGTCGATGACGCGCTTGCGCGGACCGTCGAGCAATTGGGCCCGGTGACGATCCTGGTGAACAACGCCGGTGGGGTGTTTCACTCCGGACTGCTCGACACCAGCGAGAACGGTTGGGACGCAATGTACAAGGCGAACCTACGCCACGTGTACCTGTGCAGCCAGCGAGTGGCGCGACAGCTTGTCGCGAAGAAGCTGCCGGGAAGCATCATCAGCGTGACATCGATCGAGGGGGTCAGGGCCGCACCGGGTTACGCGACCTACGCCGCGGCCAAGGCCGGCGTCATCAACTACACCAAGACAGCGGCGCTCGAGCTTGCGCCGCACGGCATCCGGGTGAACGCGCTGGCACCCGACATCACGTTGACCGAAGGCATCATCGCGATGGCCCCTGTCGGGTCGGAAGACCGGTTCGGCCGCACAGTGCCGATGGGACGCGCGGGCCATGTCGACGAGATGGCCGGTGCGGCAGTGTTTCTCGCGTCGGATCTGTCGAGCTACATCACGGGGCAGACGATCCATGTGGACGGCGGCACGCAGGCGGCGTCGGGGTGGTATCACCATCCGTACAGCGGCGACTACGTGCTCGGACCGGCGGGCGGGTGAGCGACGGAAGGAGCTCGAAATGGGACTGCCGCTGATCGATGACGACAACGGGATCCGCTGGATCACCATCGACCGGCCCGAGATCCGGAACGCGTTGCAGGTCGAGGATCTCGACCATATCGCCGAGGCGGTTCGGTCGGCCGGACCGGATCTTCGCGCGATCGTCCTGACCGGCGCGGGAGATCGCGCCTTCTCGGCGGGTATGCACGTGGACACCTTCGCCGATGCGACACCGGAGAGTGCGCGAACGAGCATTACGCGGGTGCGTGATTGCCTCGGCGCCATCCGACTGTGTCCGCGACCCACGGTCGCCGTCATCAACGGATACTGCCTGGGGGCGGGCTTCGAGATGGCCTTGGCGTGCGACCTTCGGGTCGCGCACCCAGAAGTGCAATTCGGCCTCCCCGAAATAAAGCTCGGCATCCCCTCAGTTGTGGACGCGGCGCTGCTGCAGCAGTTCGTGGGATTGTCCAAGGCCAAGGAGATCATCCTCACCGGCGACATGTATCCGTTGAAGGACCTGGCGCACACCGGAATCGCGAACCGCATCGTCGCTCTGTCCGAGCTGCGTGCGACGGCACTCGAACTTGCCAACCAGCTGGGCTCGTATACACCGCAGGTGATGGCGGCGCAGAAAGGATTGTTCGAGACCTGGCTCAACTACGGTCTACAGCATGGAATCGACACCAGCGTCGATGTTTTCGCTGATGTGTTCGCCCACCCGGCAACGCTGCAGGCTATTGCGCAATATCGACCCGGCCGGAAGACATGATCGGATGTGCGGACTGCCTTTGGGTGTCACGGCCTTTCGGGCGGATAGCTGAAGTACTCGGGACCCAGCCAGTCCTTGACGGTGGGGTACATCGCCGCGCGGAACGCTTCGACCGCTGGTAGCGGCCGATATGCAGCAATCCGCTTCCTGATCAGTCCGTGGTCGTCGTCCTCGATGAGTTCCAGGATTTCGAGGTCGCGCCCATCGATCTGGCCCTGCCACTGCAAGAACGTAGTGCTTTCGTCGAGTCTGTCTTCGCGCACGTAGTGGCCGGAGCGGACGTGCGACGACAGCGCCCAGATGCGGCCGATGAGTTCGCGGCCGGTGACGACCTTTGTCAAGATCGGAGTGTGGAACTCGATGTCGTCGGACAGCAGAGCTGAAACTTCCTCTGGGGTGTTGTTTCCCCGTTCGCGCAGTGCGCGTAATGGATGCATCACCAGATCCTTCGGTTCGGTTTCAGGGGGTCGGCATGTGCGTCAGAACTCGTGGCACGTCGACGCCCATTGCGGACAACACCGCGGCGACCTTGAGGTCCAGTTCTCGTCCGACTGCGGCGACTTCTACTCTGCTGCCCAAGCTGCCGAACAGCATGCTTGGCTGGTCGATGACCAATACGCCCTGACCGTCGTCGTCGGCGTAGATGAACAGCCGTAGGGGCGCGTACAGCATCGCCGCGGGCTCGCGGCGATACATCCGCTCGGCGATCGTGTGATTGCCCATGAGGTACTCGACGCCCGGCCGGTCGGTGCCTGATGTGCGCATATACGCCCGTGCATCAATCGAGCCGAACCGCATGAGTCCCAATGGCGCAAGGGTGTCGAAGAGCGCGATGTTCTCAGACCAGCTTTCCAAGGAGTGGAAGCGTTCGGGCTCGATCGGCGGTACCACGCGTTCGAAGGTTGCGATGGCGTCGTCGAACGCCCGGCCAAGTGGCAGATGTAATCGCCGTATCAGGTGTTCGGTGAGATTTACCTGTCCCATTCTTCGTGTACTCCTTCCGCGAGCATTCGTGTGGCGAAGCATGGCTGATCCACCACATACCGAGCCGCACGTCGAAATGTCTTGGGCGTACGGGCCTATCAACTTCACCGTACAAGTTCAGTGAATGAACTTCTATAAGAAGTTCCGAAGTTTTTCTGTGACGAGGCACGCGAGGCGGGGTCAGCAGATCAGGCTGCGTCGGCGAACGGTTCGAGCATTCGGTGTGGACGCGTCAGCAGCCTGCTTATCCGGTCATCGCGATCGGAATCCGCGGACCTGGACGCTCGCGGGTGCACCTCGAGGTCACGCGGCCTGGGCACAGTGCCACAACGTCCGCAGTTTCCAAGAGGGGTCAGTTCACCGCCGCACCCGTGATGAACGATCGGCCGACGCAACTTTTCGGTCACGTAGTACTCGTTGCCCCAGTGCATCATTGACCACACGATCGGCCACAGCTGCTCCCCCTTCGGGGTCAACGAATACTCGTCTCTACCGCTTGCGCCGATCGACGTCGTCATGATCTCGTGCTCGATGAGCAGCCTCAAGCGTTCGGTCAAGACGGCCGGTGGAATGTCGAGGTGAGTGCGGAAGTCGCTGAACCGTACGACCCCGTAGAACGCGTCCCGGATGATCAGCAGTGTCCATCGCTCGCCGATGACTTCGAGTGTGCGTGCGACGGGACACATCTCTTTCTCGTACTCGCGCTTCAAGGCCATGCTACAAGTGTAGGGGCCGATGATTCATTCACCGAACCGGACGCGCTGGTGAGACGAAGGGGGCCGCATCTCTGCGGCGGTCGGGGTGCCTGCGCCGCCAGCGGTCAGCTCACCTGCCTGGATGGCCAGCCTCCGGCTAGCAGGGGGTCGACAATTGCGGCCAGCCTCAATGTGATCATGATCGGCTCACGTCACTCTCAGATGCAAACCCGGCTCGATCGTGGAGTTTCCGTAGGTCGAAAGTGAGCCACCGAAGCGCGGAGCCGGTTCTGAGCAAAGAGCGAGGAAACATGGTCACTGTCCTGATACGCGCTGTAGAGCTTGCCGTAACGACGCCGTTCCGGGCCTTGGCCGCGATACGCGCCGTGAAGACGTACGGACACGATCCGTACGACGACTGGGCTGAATATGACGAGGACCGCTGACAGACGTGAGCGAGGGGATCCGCCTTGTTGTCGGCGTTGCCGTCGCCATTCTCGTCGCCGGTCTGCTCACCTACCTGCTGCTGCGGGCCATGCTCAGCCAATGGCAGCAACACACCGACCTGCCTGCCGAGGACGCCATGGAACGTGGTCGCTGCATGGAATGCCGCGAATGGCGCTACCTGAATCAACTCGTGCTGACCGGCGGCGTGTGCCTCAGCTGTTGGTCCCGGCGCGGATCGGCGAACCAGTTTGGGCGAATGTGATCAGCATCCGAGTTGACAAAGAAAGGCCCAGATCATGATCTGGGCCTTCTCTGGTGGAGCTGCCGGGAATCGAACCCGGGTCCTACGGCATTCCCTCAAGGCTTCTCCGTGCGCAGCTCGCTATGCCTCTACTCGGATCTCCTGATCACGCGAACAAGTCAGGATGACGATCCCAGTCGCTGTTTGGTGTCCCGATGAGTCCCGCGACCGAACTCATCGGTTGATCCCTCTAGATGACGCCAGGATCCGGGTCGAGGGCGTTCCCGGACTGACGGACTCACAGTCGCTTAGGCAGCGAGTGCGAAGTCGCGCTGATGAGAATCGGCGCTTAATTGGTTGCAACGACGCTTACGGTGGTCTCTTGCCTGCACCGGCACGCTTCCCTTGATTCGATGCGCGAAGTCGAAACCGTTCAGCCCCCTGTCTGATTTTTTGGGCGACCCTGCCGACTCTCGGCAGGACATTCCATTCTACCGGGCGCTACAACGCAGGCCAGCGATTAAATAATCCCACCTAGATCACGAAATTGAGGTGCTCGACGATGCGCCTGCCCAGGGCCTCGTCACCGCCGTACGCGACCGCGCCATGGTCGACGGCCGTCCTACCCCCGGCCAACCGGGTGAACAGCAGGCCATCCAAGGTGATGGTCGCCGTCGGATCCCGACCCTCGAAGTCGTCGACCACCTGACCCCTGCCTTCGACGGCGACATTGATCGTCCTGGCCAGCGGACCCGTCAGCTCGATGGCCACCCGCGACCCCTCCGGCGCCCCGCCGAGCTTGCCGACCACAAAGCCCATGCTGGCGCCCAGCTCGTCGAGCGCCAGTGAGGACGCCGGGCCCGTCGGATCCGCTGCCGGCTGGTCGAGGGCGTCGCGGACGTCGTACAGATGCATCCAACAGTCGAAGTCCCGCACCCGCATGAACCGCCCGTACGTGTCCGGGCCCGCAGGCGTCACGGTGACCTGGTTCCAGTCGTCGTCGCTCATCGCCGTCAACTGCTCGCGGCGGTGGCCGGTCGTCGTGCGGAACATCTCGAGCAGATCGGCGGGGCCAACGCCGCGCAGCTTGCGGACCCACCGCTCGTTCAATGCGCCGATGTCGTTGCGGACATGGTCAAGCGTCGACAGGTCGATGTCGGGTTCCGGCGGCGCGGCGCCCTGCATCATCGACTCGGTGCCAATCAGGTGCGCGGTCACGTCGTGAACCGTCCAGCCGGGCAGCGGGGTGTGCGCTCGCCACTGCTCGTCGGCCAGGCCGGCGAGGACCGTGTCGATCTCCTCCCACACCGCGAACAGGCCGGCAAGGACGTCGGACTTGTCGAGAGTCGTGACGTGTCGGGGGCTCATTGGGCAGAACGTAGCCCTCGCGGCTCGCGGCAAGCAAGGCAAGAAGCAAGGGAGCGTCAACCGATGGCGATCATCGCGACCGCGACGACCGTCAGCACCATCCCGACCGCCTGCCAGAACGTCACCCGTTCGCGCAGCACCACGATCGCCAGCATCACCGTCACCGCCGGATACAGGGACATCAGCACGCCTGCCAACGACAACAACGACGCATGCAGCGCCAACAACATCGCGATGTTGGCCGTCGCGTCCAGCACCGCCGCCAGCGCAGCGAGCTTCAACGGGGTGCCGGTCGGCGGGCGCAGATTCGCGCTGACGGCGGCGATCACGAACATCACCACGCTGGCCGAAAGGCGCGCGAACACCAACGGCCACAACTCGGCGCTGACCGGCGCCTGGTGGATCATCACGAAGTTGAGGCCGAACGCGACACCGGATCCCACGGTCAGCCACGCCACGGTCGGGGTGAACCGGTGCGGCGTCGCGTCTTCGTCGGTGGCCTGCCGCGACACCAGCACGACCGCGACCAGTGCGACCACCACACCCGCGGCCGCGGTCAGGCCGGGCCGCTCCCCCAGCGCCAGGCCCGCCCCGACCGGGATGCCCGCCACCAGAATGGCGGTCAGCGGCGACACCACCGAGATCGGCCCCGAGCCGAGCGCCGCGTAGAACCACCAGATGCCGAACGCCTGGTTGACACCGCACAGGCTGCCCCAGAACACCGCGCGGTGGTCGATGTGTCCGCCGACGATCGTCGCCAACACCGTCAGAATCAGCAGCGCGAGCGGATAGGACACCAGCACCACGCGCAGTGCGGCCACCCGACGGGACGCCAAACCACCGATGAAATCGCTGACGCCGTAACCGACTGCCGAGGTCAGCGCGAAAGCCGGCCCCTCGAGGCCGATCAGCGCATGCCCTTGACGCGGCGCCCGAGTTCTCGTGTCACTTCGCGCTGAGCGTCCCGCTTGGCCATGTCGTGCCGCTTGTCGTGGGCCTGCTTACCGCGGGCCAACGCGAGTTCGACCTTGACCTTGCCGTCGGTGAAGTACAGCGACAGCGGCACCAGCGTGAGGTTGCCGTCGCGGACTTTGCCGACCAGATTGTCGATCTCCTTGCGGTGCAACAGCAGTTTGCGGTTGCGCCGCGGCGGATGGTTGGTCCAGGTGCCGTGGTGATACTCCGGGATGTGCAGGTTGCGCAGCCAGATCTCGCCGTCGTCGACGGTGGCGAACGCGTCGGCCAGCGACGCCTGCCCCTCACGCAGGCTCTTCACCTCGGTACCCACTAGCTGGATGCCGGCCTCGTAGGTGTCGAGGATCGAATAGTTGTGCCGCGCTTTGCGATTCGTCGCGACGACCTTGTTGTTGGACCTCGACGGGTCGGCTTTCTTTGCCTTGGCCATGGCTATCTTCGAACGTACAGACGTAGCGTGACGTAGGCGGTGATGCCGGACATCGCCAGGCCCAGGAACAACATCAACGGGGCGCTGAAGTACAGCACGTCGGCGTAGTCGACCTTGGCGATCAGGTTCGCTTGGTAGAACTGGTTGAGCGCGTTCTCCAGGAACAGCGCGCGCACCACGATCAGGCCGACGATCGCGATCACCACCCCGATGAACGCGGCCAGCATGGCCTCCACCAGGAACGGCAGCTGGGTGTACCAGCGGGTGGCGCCCACCAATCTCATGATGCCGATCTCGGTGCGACGTGTATAGGCCGCGACTTGAACCATGTTGGCTATCAACAGCACAGCGCCGACCGCCTGCACCAACGCCACCGCGAACGCCGCATTGCTGATGCCGTCCAGCACCGCGAAGAGCCGGTCGATCAGATCCTTCTGGTTCAGCACGTTGAGCACGCCCGGCTGCCCGACCATCGCCTCGTCAAAGTCCTTGTGCTGCTCGGGATTGTCGAGCTTGACGATGAAGGACGCCGGGAATGCCTCCTTACCCGCCACGTCCTTGTATTGCGGGAACTTGCGGATCGCGTCGTTGTAGGCGTCGTCGCGGTTGAGGAACCGCACCGACTTCACGTCGTCGCGGGCCTCGATCTTCGCGCGCAACGCCTTACACGCATCGCCGTCGCAGGTGGGGTCGTTCGCCGACACGTCGTTGGTCAGGAAGACCTGGCTCTCGACGCGGTCGAGATAGATCTTGCGCGACTGATCGGCCAGCCGCACCACCAGCAGCCCGCCGCCGAACAGCCCGATCGAGATCGCGGTGGTCAGGATCATCGCAATCGTCATGGTGACGTTGCGGCGAAGTCCGGTCAGAACTTCATTGACGAGAAAGCCGAAGCGCACTTAGCGGTCCATTCCGTAGACGCCGCGCTGCTCGTCTCTGATGAGCCTGCCGAGCTCGAGTTCGACGACGCGCTGACGCATCGAGTCAACGATGTGGTGGTCGTGGGTGGCCATCAGCACCGTGGTCCCGGTGCGGTTGATCCGCTCGAGCAGATCCATGATGTCTTTACTGGTCTCGGGGTCCAGGTTGCCCGTCGGCTCGTCGGCCAGCAGCACCAGCGGTCGGTTGACGAACGCGCGGGCGATCGCGACGCGCTGCTGCTCGCCGCCGGACAGTTCGCCGGGCAGCCGGTTGGCCTTACCGGACAGCCCGACCATCTCCAGCACGTCGGGCACCACCCGGTTGATCACCTCACCGCGCTTGCCGATGACCTCCAGTGCGAACGCGACGTTTTCGAACACCGTCTTCTGTTGCAGCAGCCGGAAGTCCTGGAAGACGCAGCCGATCACCTGACGCAGGCTCGGGATGTGTCGCCCGCTGAGCTTGTTGACGTGGAACTTGGACACCCGGATGTCGCCCGACGACGGATGTTCCTCGGCCAGTAGCAGCCGCATGAACGTCGACTTGCCCGATCCGGACGGACCGATCAGGAAGACGAACTCACCCTTGTCGATCTTGACCGAGATGTTGTCGAGCGCCGGCCGCGCCGACGACTTGTACTGCTTTGACACATGGTCGAGGGTGATCATCACGGCACGCCAGTGTAGCGGTGACCGGTCTGTAAGCCGCTCAACGCTAACTCGGCGGCGCCGGCGTCGTCGGCGCCGGTCCTGACCCCGGTAAGGGCGGAGCCGGTGTCAGCGTCGGCGTCTGGGTGATGGTCTGCGGACCGAACGGCCCCGGCACCACCGTCGTGGTCGGTGTGAGCGGCGGCGGGCTGGTGTCCTCCGGCGACGGTGTCGTGGTGTCCGTCGGGCTGGTGGTGGTCGGCGTCGTCGTCGTGGTTGTCGTCGTGGTGGTGTACTCGGGCTCCTTCGGCCTGCGCACGTTGGTCCTCGGCACCCAGGTGTAGTTCGGGTCCGGCACGAACCCCGGGGGCACGACCGCGGTCGGCGGCGCCTGCGGCTGCGTCGGCTGGGGCTCGAAGTTGTGGTAGACCCAGAACAGCGCCACGAACGCGACGACCAGCACGATCGTCGAGACCCGCATCCGGCCGAGACGGGCGCTGAACCACGACTTCATGACTTAGCCTGCTCCGGCGGCGCTTGGCTTTCCTCCGCACCGCCTGCGGTCGCGGGATGCACGATGGCCTCGACCAGCGGGGTGTGGCCGTCACTCGGTGACACGATGCCTGCACGGCGCAGCGCGCGCACCACCAGCACCCGGATCCGCCGTCCCACCTCGAACTGCTTACCGGGCAGCGTGCGCGCCACCATCCGCAGGTTCACCGTGTTCAACTCGATGCTCTCCACGCCCATCAACTGGGGCGCGTCCAACAGCAGCGCCTCGAGGCTCGGATCCTGCATCGCCTTCTGGGCTACCCCGTGCAGCACGTCGTTCACCTGGTTCAGGTCGGCCGAGGCGGGAACCGGGATGTCGATCACCGCGCGTGCCCAGTCCTTGGACAGGTTCACGGTCTTGACGATCTGCCCGTTCGGGATGGTGTACACCTCGCCCTCGGTGGAGCGCAGTTTGGTGACGCGCAACGTGACATCCTCCACGGTGCCCTCCGCCGGGGCGGCGATGCCGGAGACCGTCAGCGCCACCAGGTCACCGAAGCCGTACTGCTTCTCGGTGATGATGAAGAATCCGGACAACAGGTCCTGCACCAGGCGCTGCGCACCGAAACCGAGCGCCGCGCCCAGCACGGCGGCCGGCGCGACCAGCGATCCGATCGGGATCGCCAGGATCTGGGTGACCTGCACGATCACCATCACGAACAGCAGCGCGACCGACACCCAGGAGATGACGGACGCGACGGCCTGGCGGTGCTTGGCGCTCTCCGAGCGCACCAGTTGGTCGCTTTCGCGGTACTCGGCATCGATGCGACGCACGATCCTGTTGGCCATCCAGTTGATGAAGCGGGCCGCCAGCAGGCCGCCGATCAGATACAGCGCAATGGGCACACCGCGTTCGAGGATCCAGACGCCGATGTTGCCGGTCCAGAAGCCATGCCACCGGTCGGCGTAACTCGCTGCTACTACGGTGCTATTCGTCATCTCGTCTGTTGCGCCAACGAATTCCCGCTTCCAGGAATCCGTCGATGTCTCCGTCCAATACCGCCGCGGGATTGCCGACCTCGTACTCGGTGCGCAGGTCTTTCACCATCTGGTACGGATGCAACACGTAGGAGCGCATCTGGTTTCCCCACGAACTGCCGCCGTCGCCCTTCAACGCATCGAGCTCGGCACGTTCTTCTAAACGCTTGCGTTCCAACAACTTTGCCTGAAGCACGCGCATCGCGGACACTTTGTTCTGCAATTGCGACTTCTCGTTCTGGCAAGTCACCACGATACCGGTCGGGATGTGGGTGAGTCGAACGGCGGAGTCGGTGGTGTTGACCGATTGCCCGCCGGGCCCGCTGGAGCGGTACACGTCGACGCGGACGTCGGATTCGGGGATGTCGATGTGGTCGGTGGTCTCGGTCACCGGGAGCACCTCGACCTCGGCGAACGACGTCTGACGCCGGCCCTGGTTGTCGAACGGGCTGATCCGCACCAGCCGGTGAGTGCCCTGCTCCACGGACAACGTGCCGTACGCGTACGGGGCGTGCACCGCGAACGTCGCGCTCTTGATGCCGGCCTCTTCGGCATAGGACGTGTCGAACACCTCGACGGGGTACTTGTGCGCCTCCGCCCAGCGGATGTACATCCGCATCAACATCTCGGCCCAGTCGGCGGCGTCCACGCCCCCTGCGCCGGAGCGGATGTTGACCAGCGCCTCGCGGGCGTCGTACTCGCCCGAGAGCAGCGTGCGCACCTCCATCGCCTCGATGTCCTCGCGCAGCTTGCGCAGTTCGGCGTCGGCCTCGGCGACGTCGTCGCTGCCACCTTCCTCGGCGGCCAACTCGTACATCACCGGCAGGTCGTCGAGCCGCTGCCGCAGTTCCTCGACGCGGCGCAGCTCACCCTGGGCGTGCGACAACTCGCTGGTGACCTTCTGGGCGCGCGCTTGGTCGTCCCACAGATTCGGGTCGGAGGCCTCGTGCTCGAGCTTTTCGATGCGACCACGAAGCCCGTCGACGTCGAGCACCCTCTCCACCGTGGTCAGGGTGGAGTCGAGGGCGGCGATGTCGGCTTGGCGGTCAGGATCCACGGGAGTTCAGGGTACCGGCGGTTTACCATCGGACTGGCAACCAGCCTGGGCCACCACGCGACAGCCCCCCTGCGGGTGACCGGGCAGCGACAGAAACCTCGACAAAAGGGATCCATGCGCCCATACCATGTGGCGATCGTCGGCTCAGGACCCTCGGGTTACTTTGCCGCGGCCTCGCTTCTGAAGTTCGCCGACACCACCGAAGAAGCCGACGTCCTGGTCGACATGCTGGAGATGCTGCCGACCCCGTGGGGCCTGGTGCGCTCGGGCGTGGCACCGGACCATCCGAAGATCAAATCGATCAGCGCCCAGTTCGAGAAGACCGCGCTGGATCCGCGGTTCCGGTTCTTCGGCAACATCGTCGTCGGCGACCATGTGCAGGCCGCTGAGCTGGCCGAGCGCTACGACGCGGTGGTCTACGCCGTCGGCGCGCAGGCCGACCGGGCGCTGGGCATCCCCGGCGAGGACCTGCCGGGCAGCGTGGCCGCCGTCGACTTCGTCGGCTGGTACAACGCCCACCCCCACTACGAGGAGATGGCGCCCGACGTCTCCAGCGGGCGTGCGGTCGTGGTCGGCAACGGCAACGTCGCGCTCGACGTGGCGCGCATCCTGGTCACCGATCCCGACGTGCTGGCCACCACCGACATCGCCGATCACGCGTTGAAGTCGCTGCACGACCGCGGCGTGGAAGAGGTGCTGATCGTCGGCAGGCGCGGGCCGCTGCAGGCGCCGTTCACGACGCTGGAGCTACGCGAACTCGGTGACCTGGAAGGCCTCGGCGACGTCGACGTGATCGTCGACCCTGCCGACTTCGCCGACATCTCCGAGGCGGACCTGGAAGCCGCGCCCAAGACGGTGCGCAACAACATCAAGGTGCTGCGCGGCTACGCCGAACGCACGCCGAAGGGCGCCAAGCGGCGCATCGTGTTCCGCTTCCGCACCTCCCCCATCGAGATCAAGGGCGACGGTCGCGTGCAGTCAATTGTGTTGGGCCGCAACGAACTCGTCGACGACAACGGCCGCATCGTCGCCAAGGACACCGGCGAGCGCGAGGAAATCCCCGCGCAACTCGTGGTACGCGCCGTCGGCTACAAAGGGGTCCCGACGCCGGGGCTGCCGTTCGACGAACGCAGCGGCACCATCCCGCACACCGACGGCAGGATCGCGGGCAGCCGCAACGAGTACGTGGTGGGCTGGATCAAGCGTGGCCCCACCGGCGTGATCGGCAGCAACAAGAAGGACTCGCAGGACACCGTCAACACGCTGCTCGCCGACCTGTCGGGGGCCGAGTTGGCCGATGTCGGCGACGACTATGCGGAGACGCTGGTGGAGTGGCTGCTGTCGCGGCAGCCGAAGCTGATCACCGACGACCACTGGAAGCTGATCAACGATTACGAACGGTCAGCCGGCGAGCCGCACGGTAGGCCGCGGGTGAAGCTGACCAGTGTGGCGGAGCTACTGCGCATCGCGCACGGCTAGGGATTTCTACCTTGCCGGCGGCGAACGTGGGTTACCCGCACGCCGTCGGCGGCGAAAGCGTGCGTCAACCCCACATTCGGCGCGTTAGGGCGTCGCGTCCGTCGGGGCGAACGCCCAGCGGTCCGGGTTGGTCGGCGAGTACACCACCGGGAACAGCTGGCCCATGGTCGGCCAGTCGGCGACGTCGATGGCCAACTGCTGATACACGACGTGTTCGTCGACCGTCGGGCCGTTGATCACGCCGGTGATCGTGACGAATTGCTCTCCGGTGGCTTCTGGTTTCGGGCTGACGCCGGTGACCAGCAGGTTGCCCTGTACCCAGTCGGCACCGGCACCGCGCCGTCGCATGATCCAGGGCGCCGCGAGCGCGACCAGGGCCCCGATGAGCACGATGATGATCACGAACTCCAGCACACCGCCATGGTAGGACTGCTGCCATGTATGCGGTCCGAGATGACGTGGTCCTGGCGTGCCGATTGGCCGACCGGGCCGATGTGCTGACGATGGAGCGCTTCGGCGCGTTGGACCTCCACGTCGACACAAAACCGGACCTGACGCCGGTCACCGATGCGGACCGCGGCGTCGAGCAGAGCCTGCGCGCCACCCTGTCGCAGGAGCGGCCCGACGACCTGGTGCTCGGCGAGGAATTCGGCGGCACCGCGACGTTCACGGGTCGGCAATGGGTGATCGACCCGATCGACGGCACCAAGAACTTCGTGCGCGGCGTACCGGTGTGGGCGACGTTGATCGCCCTGCTGCAGGATGGTGTCCCCGTCGCCGGCGTGGTGAGTGCGCCTGCGCTGCAACGTCGTTGGTGGGCGGGCGCCGGCGACGGCGCGTTCACCTCATTCGCCGGTGCGGCGCCCCGACCGATCGCGGTGTCGTCAGTGGCCGACCTCGAATCGGCAAGCCTGTCGTTCTCGAGCCTGTCGGGGTGGGCCGAGTTGGGCTTGCGGGACCGCTTCATCGACCTCACCGACGCGGTGTGGCGGGTCCGCGCCTACGGCGACTTCTTTTCCTACTGCCTGCTCGCAGAGGGCGCCGTCGACATCGCCGCCGAACCCGAGGTGTCGCTGTGGGACCTCGCCGCACTCGACATCGTCGTGCGCGAAGCCGGTGGCGCGTTCACCGACCTGTCCGGATCGCCGGGGCCGCACGGCGGCAGCGCGGTGGCCACCAACAAGCTTCTGCACGAAGCGGTTCTGCACAGGCTTACCGGTTAGCTGGGGGGCCTTGACACCCGACAGCGGGGACGACATCGACTCCTGGCTCGAGCAGTCTGGAAGTGCATCAAAGACAGCCGATGAAGGAGAACGCGATGCGCACCAAACTCACTTACGTCACACCGGTATTGGGTGCCGCCGCGGTGGCCGCGGCGATCTTCGCCGCACCGATCGCGTCGGCTGCCACGGTCAGCGACGACTGTGCCGACACCGGCGGCGGTACCGTGTGCCAATCACCGGGCAACGTTCAAATCGATGCCACCCCAGCGCCTTTGTCGTACAACCCGTACGGTGACGAAGCGTTCCTGCTCGGCGACGGCTTCGGCGGCTTTCACGGCGGCGGCTTCGGCGGTTTTCATGGCGGCGGGCACAGGTGACCGCTAGTCCACCCCGACGGTGAATTGCAGTGGCAGTTCGGCCCGTAACGTCGTTCCGTCACCTCGTGGACTGACGACGGTCAGCGTGCCTCCGACCGCCTCGACGCGGTCGGTGAGGCCGACCAGTCCTGAACCACCGGACGGATCGGCCCCGCCGGCCCCGTCGTCGTGGATCGTCAGGACCAGGCGGTCATCTTCGACGACGGCTCGGAGCGTCACGACCGACGCGTTCGAGTGTTTGGCCGCGTTGGTCAGCGCCTCCGCGGCGACGTAGTAGGCCGCGCCCTCGATGTTCTCCGGAAGCCGCCCGTCGACGTGGACATCCTGTTCGATCGGCACGGCACAGCGCCGTGACAGCGAGCGCAGCGCGGGGCCCAGTCCACCCTTGGACAGGATCGCCGGGTGAATGCCTCGGGACAACTCCCGCAACTCCTCGACCGCCTCTAGCAGCCCGGTGTCCAACGCCGCCAAGTCATTTCGCAGCGTGGGCGGGTCCGCGGGCACGTCCGGTTCGACCAACCGAAGCTTCAGCGCGAGCGCGACGAGGCGTTGCTGGATGCCGTCGTGCAGATCCCGTTCGATGCGTCGTCGCGCTTCGTCGGCCGCTGTCACGATGCGGGCGCGCGATGCCATCAGGTCGGCGTGGGCTTGCGCGTTCGCGATGGCGGTGCCGACCAGGTCGGTGAATTCGACCATGTGGGCTTCGGTGTCGTCGCGAAGCGGACGGTCCAGCGGCGACAGCGCAGTCATCGCGCCCCACAGTGAACCGCCGACCATGATCGGCGCGCCCACCGCCGAGTAGGAGCCCGCCGACAGGCCGGGCGGCGACTCTTCGGTGATCCGCGCCGACGTTCCGCTCTGGCGCACGCGCGCCGCCACGGTCACGTCGATCTCGATACGCGACCCGGTGGTCACCGGGTGCCCGGTGCGGGTCCACGCGGCGGCCACCGTCGCGCTGCCGTCCGACTCGAACCGCAACAGGCGGGTGATTTCGGCGTCGAGCAGCAATCCGACTTCCTCGGTGACCGAGGTGAAGATCTCCCGCGCCGGCCGCCCCTCCGCCACGCATGTCGCGACGCGGCGCAGCGCGGCCTGTTCGTCGGTGACGCGGGCCAGCGCGTCACGACCGCGCTGCAGCGATTCGCCCATCGCATTGAAATTGCGCTCCAGCACCCCGATTTCGGCCTTGCTGGTCTCGGGCACCCGCGCCGTCAGATCACCGGCCGACAGCCGCTCCGCCATTCGGGCGGTCCGCCGCACCGGACCGACGACCCCGCGGGCCAGATACAGGGTGCTCAGCGCGGTGACCACCAGCGAGGCCCCGAGTCCGACGCCCGCGATGATCGTGGCCTGCTGATAGTCGCGGTCGGCGTTCACCTGCTCCGCGTTGCTCAACGCGAACTCCGTCATCAGGAATTCGTCCAGCTGCCTGCGCAGCGCGTCCATCCGCTGCTTGCCTTCCTCGCTGGCGGGAAGACCCCGTACCCACGGTTCACCGCGGCGCGCGGCGGCGACGAGAGGCTCCGCGTAGTCGTGGACGTAGGCCAGCGCGCTGGTCTGCAGATCCGCGGCCCGCTCGGCCTGACCCGGGTGGTCGACCATGGCGCGCAGCGTTGTCAACCTTTCCGGAAGCTTCTGGCGAGCCGATTCCCACGGGGCGAGGAAGTTCGGTTCGCCGGTGATGATGTAACCGCGCTGGTTGGTCTCCATGTCGCCGAGCGTGCGGCGCACGTCGCGGGCGACGAACGACTCGTCCGCCGAATGGGTGGCCAGATCCCTGGCGCGGTGCACGGAGGCCAGCGCGACAAACAGCAGAACGAATGCGGTCGTGACGATCACCGCGACCACGCCCGTCGCCACGAGCAGTCGCGTCGTCAGCCCGACTCGCATTCAGGCACCTTTCAGTTCGCCTAAAGGTAGAGCATGAGCGTGTGAGCTTCACAACAAATCGACGTACCTTACTCAAGAGTCAGTTCGCATACCTTACTCTTGAGTCAGTTGCGTGTTCGCGCACGTCCACCAGCAAGTGAGGCAGCTGACATGACCAACACACTGCCGTCCAAGAAGCGCTCGGGCAAAGAGAGCGCCGTCGGCATGCACAAGCACCGCAGGACAGCGACCGACATCGGGTTGGCGCTGATCACGCCCATCGTCGGGCAGGAGTTCCTGGACCGCTACAACCTGCGGGATCCGCTGAACCGCGGCCTGAAGTACGGCGTCAAGCAGGTGTTCACCGCTGCGGGCGCGGCCAATCGGCAGTTCAAGCGGGTCTCGGGTGCGCCGGGCGGGCCGACCCGGCTGAAGAAGAGCGGGGCGGACTACTTCGACCTGACCCCCGACGACGAACAGCAGATGATCGTCGACACCGTCACCGAGTTCGCCGAGGAGGTGATCCGTCCCGCCGCGCACGACGCCGACGAGGCCACCGCCTATCCCCCGGACCTCGTCGCCAAGGCGACCGAACTGGGCATCACGGCCATCAACGTGCCCGAGGATTTCGACGGCATCGCCGCCCACCGCGCCGCGGTGACCAACGTGCTGGTGGCCGAGGCGCTGGCGTACGGCGACATGGGTCTGGCGCTGCCGATCCTGGCGCCTGCCGGCGTCGCCTCCGCGTTGACGCACTGGGGCAGCGCCGATCAGCAGGCGACGTATCTCAAGGAGTTCGCGGGTGAGAACGTGCCGCAGGCATGTGTGGCGATCGCCGAGCCATATCCGCTTTTCGATCCGACCGCGTTGAAGACCACCGCGGTGCGCACCCCCAGCGGCTACCGCCTCGACGGCGTGAAGTCGTTGGTACCCGCGGCCGCGAACGCCGAATTGTTCATCGTGGCAGCACAACTCAACGGCAAGCCGGCGCTGTTCATCGTCGAGTCGTCGGCCAAGGGCCTCACCGTCACTGCCGACCCGAGCATGGGTATCCGCGCGGCGGCGCTCGGCAAGGTCGAACTCGACCGCGTCACCGTGCCGTTGAGCGCGCGCCTCGGCGAGGACGGTGCGACCGACGCCGACTATTCCGAAGCCGTCGCGCTGTCGCGGCTGGGGTGGGCGGCGTTGGCGGTCGGGACCGCGCATGCGGTGCTCGACTACGTGGTGCCCTACGTCAAGGAGCGGCACGCCTTCGGCGAACCGATCGCGCACCGGCAGGCGGTGGCGTTCATGTGCGCCAACATCGCGATCGAGTTCGACGGGTTGCGGCTCATCACCTGGCGCGGAGCCTCTCGCGCCGACCAGGGCCTGCCGTTCGCCCGTGAGGCCGCGCTGGCCAAGCGACTGGGCACCGACAAGGGCATGCAGATCGGACTCGACGGCGTGCAACTGCTCGGCGGCCACGGTTACACCAAGGAGCACCCGGTCGAACGCTGGTACCGCGATCTGCGGGCCATCGGCGTCGCCGAGGGTGTCGTCGTCGTCTAACTTCGAGCGAAAGTCGAACCATGGCAATCAATCTGGAACTGCCGCGCAAGCTGGAAGCGGTCATCGAGAAGGCGCATCAGGGCGCCGCTGAAATGCTGCGGCCGATCGCCCGCAAGTGGGACCTGCGCGAGCACGAATACCCGGTCGAGTTGGACACGCTGGCGACATTGTTCGAAGGCATCTCGGACGCAAAGGCTTTCGCGTTCGCCGGCGCCGAGGCCTTCGCGGGCACCGAGACCAAGGAAACGAACCACAACGGCGGCAACATGTCGGCCGTCCTCAACGTGATGGAAATCAGTTGGGGCGACGTCGCTTTGATGCTGTCCGTGCCGCGCCAAGGCCTCGGCAACGCCGCGATCTCCAGCGTGGCCACCCCCGAACAGCTGGAGCGGCTCGGCAAGGGCGTGTGGGCGGCCATGGCCATCACCGAGCCCGGCTTCGGCTCGGACTCCGCGGCGGTGTCGACCACCGCGAAGCTGGACGGCGACGAGTACGTCATCAACGGCGAGAAGATCTTCGTCACCGCCGGATCTCGGGCCTCCCACATCGTCGTGTGGGCGACGCTGGACAAGTCGTTGGGCCGCGCGGCGATCAAGTCGTTCATCGTGCCGCGCGATTACCCCGGCGTCACCGTCGAGCGTCTCGAGGACAAGCTCGGCATCAAGGCCTCCGACACCGCGGTGATCCGGTTCGACAACGTCCGCATCCCGAAGGACAACCTGCTGGGCAGCCCGGAGATCCAGGTGGAGAAGGGCTTCGCCGGGGTGATGGAGACCTTCGACAACACGCGTCCGGTGGTCGCCGCGATGGCGGTCGGCATCGCCCGCGCCGCGCTCGAGGAACTGCGCAAGATCCTCACCGAGGCCGGTGTCGAGATCTCCTACGACAAGCCGTCACACGCACAGAGCGCGCCCGCAGCCGAGTTCCTGCGCATGGAATCCGATTGGGAGGCGGCCTATCTGCTGATGGTCCGCTCCGCATGGCAGGCCGACAACAACATCCCGAACTCCAAGGAAGCGTCGATGGGTAAGGCCAAGGCCGGCCGCGTCGCCAGCGACATCACGCTCAAGGCGGTCGAGTTGGCAGGCACCGTCGGCTATTCGGAGCAGGCGCTGTTGGAGAAGTGGGCCCGCGACAGCAAGATCCTCGACATCTTCGAGGGCACGCAGCAGATCCAGCAACTGGTGGTGGCTCGCCGCCTGCTGGGCCTGTCATCGTCCGAGCTGAAGTAGCCCCTTCCTCCCGGCGAGCAGCCCGGTTAGAAGCCGCCCTTGACCACCACGCGGGTGCGGCCCGTGACGCCGCCCCCGACGATGCTGCGCAAGGTCTGCGGTGCGTCGAGGATCGAGACGTCGTGGGTGATGTCGTCGAGGTGGTCGGGCAGTAACTCGGTGGCGATCGACTGCCACAGTTCGCGACGCTTGTCGATCGGCAGCAGCACCGAGTCGATGCCTACCAGCGTGACACCGCGCAGGATGAACGGCATCACCGTCGTCGGCAGATCAGCCGACCGGGCCAGACCTGAAATCGCCGCCACGCCAGCGTAATTGAGCGTGCTCAACGCGTACGCAAGAGTGTCGCCGCCGACGCTGTCGACCACCGCGGCGTAGCTCGACTTGCCGAGCGGGCGAACCTTCTCGCCCTCCGCGGGCAACCGGCCGACCACCTGGTACGCGCCGAGCCCCATCAGGTAATCGTGTGCCTCCGCCTTTCCGGTGGATGCGATCACCTCGTAGCCGAGGCCGGCCAACAAGTCGACGCTGACGCTGCCGACGCCGCCCGTCGCACCGGTCACCAGCACCGGCCCGTCCTGAGGCCGCACCCCGTGTGCGCGAATTGCGTTGACGCTCATAGCCGCTGTGAAGCCGGCAGTGCCGATGGCGGCCGCCTGCGCGGTGGTCAGGGTATCCAGCTTGACCAGATAGTCGGCCGGAAACCGGGCGGTGTCGGCGTATCCGCCGTGGCGTCCGGTGCCGATGTCGTATCCGTGAGCGACCACCCGGTCCCCCACCGCGAAGTCGTCGACCGCGCTTGCGGTCACCGTGCCTGCGACATCGATACCCGGGATGAGCGGATACGACCGTGCCACACCGCCCTTCGGGGTGATGGCCAGTGCGTCTTTGTAGTTGACGCCGGAGTATTCGACGGAGATGGTGACGTCACCCTCGGGCAAGAAGCTGTCGTCGACAACCTCGTGCGCAAGCGTGATCGTGCCCTCGGCATCCTGGTGTGCGACCAAAGCATTGACTGCGACCATGGGCTCAGTATTCACCAACGCAAAAGCCCCCGACTCGGCCGGTGTCGGGGGCTTTCGCGTGTTCCGGTGATCAGCCGAGGTAGGAAATCAGGTCCGGCTTCATCTGCTGAAGCTGCGCACCCCAGTAGCCCCAGCTGTGAGTGCCGTTCGGCGGGAAGTTGAACACCGCGTTGTGACCGCCCGCGGCGATGTAGTTGTCGCGGAACGTCTCGTTGGTGCGGATCGTCAGACCCTCGAGGAACGTCGCAGGCAGGTCGGCGCCGCCCAACTCATTCGGCGTGCCGTTGCCGCAGTACACCCACAACCGAGTGTTGTTGGCCACCAACGCCGGAATCTGCACCATCGGGTCGTTGCGCTTCCATGCGCTGTTCGGATCCTCGGTCGGGCCCCACATGTCGTTGGCCTTGTATCCGCCTGCATCGCCCATCGCCATGTTGATCAGGAACGGCCAACTGCCCTCGGACGGGTTGAGGAACGCGGACAACGAACCTGCGTAGATGTACATCTCGGGGTGATAGACCGCCAGGATCATCGCGGAGTTGCCCGCCATCGACAGGCCGACCGCGGCGTTGCCGGTAGTGGACACGCCCTTGTTGGCGGACAGCCACTGCGGCAGCTCGCTGGTCAGGAAGGTCTCCCACTTGTACGTCTGGCAGCCGCTCTTACCGCACGCGGGCGAATACCAGTCGGAATAGAAGCTCGACTGGCCACCGACCGGCATGACGATCGACAGCGGCGTATCGAGGAACCACTCGAACGCCTGGGTGTTGATGTCCCAGCCGTTGTAGTCGTCCTGAGCGCGCAGGCCGTCGAGCAGGTACACCGCCTTCGTGCCGGTGCCCTTCTGGAACTGGATCTTGATGTCCCGGCCCATCGACGGCGACGGCACCATCAGGTACTCGACCGGCAGGCCTGGCCGGGAGAAGGCACCCGCGGTCGCGGACCCTCCAGCTAGGCCAACCACGCCAGGCAGGACGGCCGCCGCGATGGCTGCCACCGCGAACCGGCGCGCCCAATGGCCACGAATCTTGTCAACGAACCTCATAGAGCAATTCCATCCATCTTCCGGTTACCGCTACAGCTGTAACTAGTTCCCCGACGACCACAGATCGTCATTCGCCACCGCAGCACTGTCTCTACTGCGCTGTCGCGCCCGCTCTACTGAGCCCGGTTCGGCGGAAGAGCGGACCGAGAAAATTTCAGTTGTGCGTGTGCAGTAAAACATGTGACCAGCGCAGCTGAAACCCCGACTGGCGTTGACTGCCACATTCCTGTGAATTATCGGCGGTTTCTCCCGCGTTAGTTCCTTGCCTCGCGGGTCCGTAGGCTGCGGCTTATGGGGAGGGCCGATGCGCCGACGGGCAACCGGTTGTCGGTCGACGACTGGATCCAGGCGGGCTTTGCGATTCTGGCCGAGGAGGGCATCAAGGCGCTCAAGGTCGATCGGCTGTGTCGCCGCCTCGAAGTGACCAAGGGCAGCTTTTACTGGCACTTCACCGACATCGCCGGTTACCGCACCGCGCTGGTGCAGGCCTGGGGCGAATTGCGCGGCGATGACCGCAGCGACCTCGGCGAGTTGGCCACGCTTCCGCCGCGGGAACGCCTGTCCCGGATGATGTCGTCGCTGGTCAGCCCCCGTCACTGGACCTTGGAGCGCGCCATGCGGGAGTGGGCCCGCACCGATACCGACGTGGCGGCGAGCGTGCGCGCCGCCGATCTGCGCGTACTCGCCGCGGTACGCCAGGCCTTCCTCGATCACGGCTTCGACGCCGACGACGCCGAACTGCGGGCCAACGCCACGTTCGCCGCCGGCGTCGGCTTCCTGCACCTGGCCGGCCCGCACCCGAACGCCCGCGCCGCCGCCGGGCGCGAGGGCTTCCTCGACATCATGCTCAAGCGCTGACGCTCACCGCGCCGAGACTGCGGCCAGATCTCGAAACTTTGCCAGATCACGATCTGGTCGCAGTTTCGGCGCGTCGTCCATACCAAAAGGTATGGTAGCGTCCCGCCATGCCCGCCAAAACGGCCGCTCGGCCGACGATCAGCCCAGAATTCGTCGCGCGACTCGGCGAACGGGCGCTGGACGCCGAACGACTGCGCAGGCTGCCGCAGGCCACCGTCGACGACCTCCTCGCGTCCGGTTTCACCGACCTGCTGGTGCCCGCCCGCTACGGCGGCGCGCAGGCCGATTTCCCGGCCATCCTGGATCCCGTCCGCCGGATGGCGCATGGCTGCGCGTCGAGCGCGTGGACGATCGGGTTCTACGCGCTGCACAACTGGATGCTCGCGCTGTTCGACGAACGCGCGCAGCAGGAGGCGTTCGCCACCCGGCCGTTCCTCGCACCCGCACCGCTGGCTCCGACGGGCCGCGGCCTCCCGTGCGCCGACGGCATCCGGCTCACCGGCCGCTGGTCGTGGGCCACCGGCGTGATGCACGGCAACTGGGTCATCGTCGGCGCGTTGTGCGGCCCCGAGCAGGAGATCTACCCCGCGCTGGCCCTGCTGCCGATCGACCAGGTCGAGATCGACGACGTCTGGCACACCGACGGCATGCGCGCCACCGGGTCCAACGACGTCGTCGCCACCGATGTCTTCGTCCCTGCGCACCGGTTGGTGCGGGTGGCCGACATCTACACCGGGACGGCGCCGGGGGCGGGTCTGCACGACGCCGACACCTATCGCTGGCCGATGGTGCCCGCGTTGGCGCTGCTGGCGGCCATGCCGGCACTGGGCAGCGCCGAACGCGCCGCCGAAATCTACGCCGAGCGACTGTCGCAGCGGGTGCTGGCATACGAAGGCGTGGTGCAGCAGGACAAGCCGATCGCCCAGGCGCATCTGGCCGAAGCCCGCGTCCGGCTGCGCGCGTTACACGGCCTGCTCGCCGACACCGTCGCAGACATCGAAAACCGCCTTGCCACAGGCGATCCCGTGCCACGGCAGGTGCGCGGGGAGGCCAGGCTCGCGGCAGCCCACATCGTGCACGAGTCGCGCGCGGTGATCGGCAACCTGCTCGAGGCGTCCGGCGCCAGCGCCCACTTCCTCGACAACCCACTGCAGCGGATCAAGCGCGACGTCGACGTGATCTGCGGGCACGTGGTTTTCGACTACGACACCAGCCGCGAACTCGCCGGAGCCCTCACACTGGGGATGAAGGTGCCGCGAACCGCGATGGTGTGAGAGGGGACCCCATGGCCAACGAACTGCGAGACCGCATCACCAGCACGTTCCAGAAGCGGGTGGCCAACCCGCTGATGCGACTGCTGCCGTTTCAGACACTGCTGGAGACGACGGGCCGCAAATCGGGTGCACCCCGACGCACCCCGCTGGGCGGCGGTCGGGTCGGCGACCAGTTCTGGTTCGTCTCCGAGTTCGGCGAGAAGTCGCAGTACGTCAAGAACATCAAGGCCGACCCCAACGTCCGGGTGCGCTTGAACGGGCGGTGGCACAAGGGCGTCGCGCATCTTCTGCCCGACGACGATCCGCACGAGCGACTGAAGTCGCTGCCCGCGTTCAACAGCATGGGTGTACGCACCTTCGGCACCAATCTGCTGACCATCCGCGTCGACGTGGTGGATTGACCCGACTTAGAAGTAAAACTAACATCACTTTTAGTTTTTTCGTCGACGTTGATGGAGGCCGCCATGGAATCGTTCGTGCACCTGCGAAAAGGCCGCACCCCGAAGCGATTACACGCCGATCTCGACGGCCTCAAGGACGACGAGCTGGGCCGCGGGGGCTTCACCGGTCGGACCGCCAACATCTACCGGCGCCACGACCCCACCGCCTACCGCGCGTCCGGTCCGCTGCGTCCCGTCGACGTGCTCGCCGACCAACTGAAGCCGGGCGACGCCACCGACGCGGCCGGCGGGCCGCTGCTGATGTTCTCCAACGCCGACTGCCAGGTGCTGCTGTCGCGGCGCAGCGAGGCGATGCCGTTCTTCGTCCGCTACGTCGACGGCGATCTGCTCAGCTTCGTCCACCGCGGCTCCGGTCTTCTGGAGACCGAGTTCGGTCCGCTGCGCTATCGCCAAGGCGATTGGGTCTACATCCCCAAGGCGTGCACGTTCCGGCAAGTCCCCGACGAAGAGTCCACGCTGTTGATGATCCAGGCCACCGACGAGTTCCGGGTGCCGCCGCCGGGCTATCTGGGACGACACTTCCCGTTCGACCCGTCGCAGGCGACCATCCCCGAGCCCGCGCCCATAGACGACGACGGCCGCGACCAGTACGAGGTGCGGCTGATCCATGACGGCGGGCCGACTTCGCTGTTCTACCAACATCATCCGCTCGACGTCGAAGGGTGGCGCGGCGACAACTTCGCGTTCACGTTCAACATCGACGACTACAACGTGGTGACGTCCGACAGCGTGCACCTACCGCCCACCGTGCATCTGTTCATGCAGGCGACCGGCGTGTATGTGATGAACTTCCTGCCCAAACCGGCCGAGGGCGTGCCGGGAACCGAGCGCACACCCTGGTATCACCGCAACGTCGACTATGACGAGATCGCGTTCTTCCACGGCGGTTCGCTGTACGGAATACCGATGCCGCCCGGACTCATTTCCCATGCCCCGCAAGGGGTTCACCACGGCGCGCCGGAGAAGGCTCGCGAGCGTGCACGCCGCAAATTCGACGAGTACGACTCGGTGGACTGGTCGGTGATCGCGGTGGACACCCGGCGCAGGCTGGTGCCGTCGGCCGACATCCTCGCCAACGACCTTGGGCAGCACTCATGACGTCCACGGTCGTGAAGTACGAATATGACCGTATCCCGTATTTGATTGCGTACCAGAATCTTTCGGGTGTCCGGGATGTCTACGGCGGCGTCTCCGAGCTGATCGTCCTCGAGAGCTATCTGCTCAAGCCGAAGATCAAGCCGTCGGACACGGTGCTGGTGTTCATGCACCCCATCGGGGGCGGGGCGTACCTGCCGATGATCAACGCGCTGGCCCGCGCGGGCCATCACGTCATCTACTGCAACAGCCGGTTCCGGGGCACGGACTCCGCGCTGCTGATGGAGAAGGTCGTCGAGGATCTCGGCGAATGCATCAAGGACGCCAAGAACCGGCTGGGCTATCAGAAGGTGGTGCTGGCCGGCTGGAGTGGCGGCGGTTCGCTGTCGGCGTTCTACCAACAGCAGGCCACCTATCCGACGGTGACCGCAAGCCCGTCCGGCGACGGTCCCGACCTGACCAAACTGGGCCTGATCCCCGCCGACGGCATCATGATGCTGGCCGCGCACATCAGCCGCCACGGCACACTGACCGAATGGCTGGACGCGTCCATCCTCGACGAGTCGGACCCGTCCAAGCGGGATCCGGAACTCGACCTGTACAACCCGGACAACCCCAATCAGCCGCCCTATACCGAGGAATTCCTGCAGCGCTACCGGGCCGCTCAGGTGGCGCGCAACCGGCGAATCACCAAGTGGGTCAAGGACAAGCTCGCTGAGCTGAAGGCCGCTGGGCGCCCCGATGACGAGTTCGCCTTCGTCGTGCACGGCACGATGGCAGACCCCCGCTGGCTGGATCCCACCGTCGACCCGAACGAGCGCGAACCGCGCAGCACCTACCTGGGCGACCCGCAGGTGGTCAACATGGGACCGTTCGGCCTCGCCCGGTTCTGCACGCTGCGCAGCTGGCTGTCGCAGTGGAGTTACGACGACGCCAACGGCGACGCCGTCAAGGCCGGCCCGGGCATCGACGTGCCCACGCTGGTGATCGGCAACCTGGCCGACAACGCGTGCACACCCAGCCACACCCGCCGCATCTTCGACGCCATCGGGCATCCTGATAAGGAAATGCACGAAATACACCGCGCCAACCACTACTACTCCGGCCCGGGCCAGCGCGACACGCTGCGCGAGGCGGTCGGCATCTGCACGGACTGGCTGCACCGGCACGGATTCTCGCTATGACAGTCGGCCCGCTGGACGGCATTCGGGTCATCGAGGTCGGCACGCTGATCTCCGGGCCCTTCGCGGGCCGGCTGCTCGGCGACATGGGTGCCGAAGTCATCAAGATCGAACCGCCGGGGGCGCCCGACCCGCTGCGCACCTGGGGTCAGGCCGAACTGGACGGTCATCACTTCTTCTGGACCGTGCACGCCCGCAACAAGAAAGCCGTCACGCTGAACCTCCGCGAGGAGGCGGGTCGCGCGCTGTTCCTCGACCTCGTCGAACGCTCCGACATCATCGTGGAGAACTTCCGGCCCGGCACGCTGGAGAAGTGGAACCTCGGTTACGACGTGCTGCGCGAACGCAATCGGGGCATCATCCTGGTCCGCGTGTCCGGCTACGGTCAGACCGGACCCGAGGCGCACAAGGCCGGCTATGCGTCCGTCGCCGAGGCGGCGAGCGGGCTGAGGCACATGAACGGTTTCCCCGGCGGCCCTCCCCCCCGGTTGGCCCTGTCACTGGGCGACAGCCTGGCCGGGATGTTCGCCGCGCAGGGTGCGCTGGCGGCGCTGTATCGCCGCACGGTGTCCGGTGAAGGTCAGATCGTCGACGCGGCGCTGACCGAATCATGTTTGGCGGTACAGGAATCCACGATTCCCGACTATGACGTCGGCGGTGTGGTGCGCGGCCCGTCGGGCACCCGGTTGGAGGGCATCGCACCGTCGAACATCTACCCGACGGCCGACGGCAGTTGGGTGGTGATCGCCGCCAACCAGGACACGGTGTTCCGCAGGCTGTGCGCCGCGATGGACCAACCGGAGCTGGCGACCGACGAGCGGTTCGCCAATCACGTTGCCAGGGGCCGCAATCAGGACGAGCTGGACAAGATCATCGGCGCGTGGGCCGCGCAGCGCCAGCCGGCCGACATCATCGCCACGCTCAGCGACGCCGGTGTGATCAGCGGCCCGATCAACACCGTCGCCGAGGTGGTCAACGATCCGCAGCTGAATGCCCGCGGCATGATCGCCGACCACTGGGACGACCGGATCGGGCGAAACGTCAAGGGCCCCGGCGTCGTGCCGGTGCTGTCGCAGACCCCGGGAACCATCCGCAACGCTGGCCCGGCCAGCCCGGGACAGCACAACGACGAGATCTATCAGGGCCTGCTCGGCAAGACCGCGGAGGAACTGGAGACGCTGCGAGGAAAGGGTGTGCTGTGACGGGATTACCTGAGGCCGTCGACATCCGCGACGTGTCGATGCGCGACGGCCTGCAGATCGAGGCGCCGATTCCGTTGTCCGCGAAGCTCGAACTGCTCGCGGCGGTCGCCGCCACGGGAGTTCGGGAGATGGAGGCGACGGCGTTCGTGTCACCGTCGAAGGTGCCCGCGCTGGCCGACGCCGCGGAACTGGCAGCGGAACTACCGTCGTTTCCCGGCATCGAGTTCTCGGCGCTGGTCGCCAGCCCCAACGGCGCCAAGCGTGCGATCGCGGCGGGCCTGGGCTCGATCGAATACGTGGTGTCGGCCGCCGACGGCCACAGCCGCGCCAACGTCGGCCGGTCCACGGCCGAAGCCACCGCACAGATTCCGGAGATCCTCGCGATCGCCCACGACAGCGGGGCGTCGGTCGAGGTCATCATCGCCACGGCGTGGGACTGCCCGTTCGACGGGCCCACCCCGGCCGAGCGCGTGGTCGACGTGATCAGCGCGGCGTGCGACGCCGGTGCCGACAGGCTCGCGATCGCCGACACCATCGGCACCACCACCCCGCGGCGGGTCGTCGACCTGATCGAGCGAATCCGACCGCGAATCGGCCATATTCCGCTCGGCGCACACTTCCACAACACCCGCGGCGCTGGACTTGCCAGCGCCTACGCGGCGGTCAGCGCGGGCGTCACCCGACTGGACGCCTCGGTCGGCGGCCTCGGCGGTTGCCCGTTCGCCCCCGGCGCCAGCGGCAACATCGCCACCGAAGACCTGGTGTACCTGTTGCGGGACAGCGGCATTCACGTCGACGTCGACCTGCAGGCCGCGATCGCCGCCGCCGAGGTGGCACAACGCGTGGTCGGCCACGACCTGCCGAGTTCGCTGCTGCGCGCGGGCGACCGCATCCTCGGCGGCTAGCGTGCCCGTCGAAGCCCTGAGCGCCAAGGGTCGCCAAACCCGGGACGCCATCGAGCAGGCGGCGCGGAAGCTGTTTGCCGAGCGTGGGTTTCACGGCACAACGCTGGCCGACATCACGTCGGCGGCGGGCAAGTCGCCCGCCGTGTTCTACCGCTACTTCGGCGACAAGGAGGATCTGCTCGCCGCGCTGGCCGAGTCGTTCCTGCACGACACCGTCGCGCCACTGGGGGTGGATCTCGATCTGCCCGACTCCCCCGACGACGACGCGTTCTTCACCTCCGTCGTGACCGGCTACTGGACCATCTTCAAGCAGAACATCGGCGTAATGATCGCCGTCGCTCAACTTGCCGCCACTCAGCCGCGATTCGCCGCTGTGCAGAATGAATTTCGCCGCTTCGGGATCGACATCGTGGCCGCGTCGGTGCGGCGCGCTCAGGAGCAGGGCTACGGGGCCGAACTCGTCCCCGAACACACCGCCGCCGCGATCGCGCTGCTGTTCGAGAACTTCACCACCGTCTTCGTCGGCACCCCTGGCCTTGGGTTGGAGATCACCGACGAGGACGCCGTCGCCACACTGGCGAGGATTTGGAAGAAGACGTTGTACGGGTTCTGACAACAGAGGAGAATCACCGTGGATTTCGCCCTACCAGAGCACCTTCCGGGGTTGCTTGCCGAGATGGACGCGTTCATCGAGGCCGAGATCAAACCGCTGGAGCGTGAGCACATCCAGTACTTCGACCAGCGCCGCGAGCATGCCCGCACCGACTGGGACAACGGCGGCATCCCGCGACGGGAATGGGAGGACCTGCTCGGCGAGATGCGCAAGCGGGCAGACAAGGCGGGTTGGTTGCGCTACGGGCTGCCGTCGCGGTTCGGCGGCCGCGACGGCACCAACATCGACATGGCGGTGATCCGGGAACACCTGGCGCACAAGGGCCTCGGACTGCACAACGACCTGCAGGACGAGTCCTCGATCGTCGGGAACTTCCCGCAGGTGATCATGATGGACCGGTTCGGTACCGAGGCGCAGAAGGCGGAATGGACCGAGGCGCTGATCACCGGTGAGCGGTCGATGGCGTTCGGGCTGACCGAACCGAACCACGGATCGGACGCGACCTGGCTGGAAACCCACGCCGTCCTCGACGGCGACGAGTGGGTGATCAACGGCGCCAAGCGGTTCAACACCGGTGTCCACCGGGCGACGCACGATCTGGTGTTCGCGCGCACCTCCGGTGAGCCAGGTCAGGCCCGTGGCATCACCGCGTTCCTCGTGCCCACCGACAGCCCCGGCTTCACGGTGCCGTACTACTGGTGGACGTTCAACATGCCGACCGACCACGGCGAAGTGGAACTGACCGACGTCCGCGTGGCAGGCGACGCGGTACTCGGCGAAGTCGACCGCGGCCTGGAGGTCGGCCAGACCTTCCTGCACGAGAACCGGATCCGGCAGGCCGCCAGCAGCCTCGGCGCCGCGCAGTACTGCATCGACCGCGCCGTCGGCTACGCCAACGACCGATCGGTGTTCGGCAAGCCGCTCTCGGTCAACCAGGCCGTGCAATGGCCGCTCGTCGAACTGCAGACCGAAGCCCAGATGGTGCGGCTGTTGGTGTATTACGCGGCAACCCAACTCGACGCCAATCACCACATGGAGGTCTCCGACAAGGTGTCGATGGCCAACTACCGGGCCAACCGGCTGGTCTGTGAGGCCGCCGACCGGGCCATGCAGGTGTTCGGGGGCGTCGGCTACAGCAGACACGAACCGTTCGAACACATCTACCGGCACCACCGGCGCTACCGCATCACCGAAGGCGCCGAGGAGATCCAGATCCGTCGGGTGGCCCAGCGGCTCTTCGGGTTCGGGCGCAAGTGAGAGATCAGCTGGCGGCGGTGCTGCGACCGGTGCTCGGCGATGTCAGCGTCGAGAACCTGCGCGCGCTGACCGGCGGTGCCAGCCGCACCACATGGGCGTTCGACGCCGTCGGCGATCAACGCCGCCCGTTGATCCTGCGGACCGGGCCACCCGATGACGTGCACGCCGGCATGGAGTTGGAGGCCGCGGTGCAACAGCGCGCGGCCGCGGCCGGCGCACCCGTCCCCCACATCCTGGCCGCCGACAATTCGGTTGCCGCACTGGGTAATCCGTATCTCATCTGCGACGCGATCGCAGGCGAGACGATCGTCAGGAAAATCCACCGCAGCCTCGACGACGCGGGCCGGGCGCGACTGCTGCGGCAGTGCGCCGAGGCCCTCGCCGCGATTCACCGCGCCGACCCCGACGGCATTGGGCTGGCCGAGGCCGACCAGCTGGCCGGGTGGCGGCAGCGCCTCGACGAAATGGGCGATACCACAGCGACATTCGAATGGGCGTTCCGCTGGCTGGACCGCCACCGGCGGCCGCCGTCGCAGAGAGTTCTCGTGCACGGGGACTTCCGGATGGGCAACCTGATCGTCGACGGCGATGGGCTCGCCGCCGTGCTGGATTGGGAACTGGTGCACACCGGCGAGGTGTACGAGGATCTCGCGTGGTTCTGCATCCGGGCATGGCGGTTCGGCGCGCCCGAGTCGCTCGGCGCGGGCGGGCTGGGCAGCGTCGAGGCGTTCCTGTCCGCGTACGAGGCGGCGGCCGGTGTCGCGCTTGATCGCGACGCCTTCCGCTGGTGGCTGGTCGCCGCCACGCTGAGCTGGGGCGTCATCTGCCGGTTCCAGGCAGAGCGGCACCTGTCGGGGCAGACGCCGTCGGTGGAACTGGCGGCGATCGGCCGCCGCGTCGCCGAAACCGAGTGGGATGTGCTCGACCTGTTGGAGGCGAAGTGAACTGGCTCTACGGACGGCCCACCGCGGCCGAACTGGTCGCCGCGGTCGCCGACTTCCTCGACAACGACGTCCGGTCCAACATCGACGGACAGGTCAACTTCCACGCCCGCGTCGCCGCCAACGTGCTGCGCATCGTCGAGCGCGAACTGACCGACGACTCTGCCGCCGAGGTCACCAAGGCGCTGGCCGCCCTCGGCTTCGCCGACGAGCCCGCTCTGGCGGCGGCCATCCGCGCCGGGTCATTGGACGACCGGACCGGCGAGGTGCTGCCCGTCCTGCGCAGCCTGATCCGTCACCGGTTGGCCGTCGCCCATCCGGGTTACGACCAGTCGACGCCCGACAGCTCCTGAAGCACGCGCAGGAACGTGGTGCGATCGCTTGGCGACAGCGTGCCGAGCCACCGCTCCTCCCCGCGTTGAATCGCCGTCTGCGTACGGTTTTTCACTCTGCGCCCGGCTTCGGTGATGGCCAGTAAGCGCACCCGCCGATCGTCCGGATCAGGGACACGCTCGATCAGTCCCTTCTCCTGGAGTTCGTCGAGGACGGCGATGATGCGAGTCTTGTCCGCGCCGATCGCCTCCGCGAGCGCCGCCTGGGTGCGTATCGACGACCGGTCGAGTGCGACCAGCACGCTGTAACCCCACATCGACAGGCCGTTTTCCGCGAGCACCGGCAGTTCGGCAGCCATCATGTCCCGGACCAGCGGCGCGAGCATGGCGGCGAGGTCGGGTCGCTTGCGCCTGGGGGTCACACCGGGATACTAAACATTGACCAATAATAAGCATGCGCATACGATCTGCACATGCTTATTGATAGCGATATTCGCGCGTTGCACCGAACTGCGGTCCTGGCCTCTGTCGACGTCGTAAACAACGTCGCCTCCACGGATTTGCAGCGCCCCACACCGTGTGCCGGCTGGGACCTGGGCCAGTTGTTGGCACACATGACCGTGCAGCACCGCGGATTCGCAGCGGCCGCCCGCGGTGACGGCGCTGACCTCGCTCAGTGGGACGCCGGTACGGTGGCCGACGCCGTGGCTGCCGATCCGGCAGCCACCTACGCCACCGCCGCGGCCGCCGTCCTCGACGCCTTCGCCGACGACGGTGTACTGACGGGCTCGTTCGCTCTTCCTGAGTTCGGGCCGGGCGCCGTGTTCCCCGGCGCTCAAGCGATCGGCTTCCACTTCGTCGACTACGTCGCGCACGGTTGGGATGTGGCGCGCACGATCGGGGTGCCGTTCACGCTGCCCGATGACGTGATCGCGGCTGTTCTGCCGATGGTTTTCGCAGTTCCCGACGGCGACTTCCGTACCACGCCGGGCTCGCCGTTCGCTCCGGCCGTCGAGGTCGCCGACGGGCTCAGCGACCTCGACCGGGCACTGGCGCACCTCGGCCGGTCACCGGCTTAGGAAATAACGATTTGTGTGCGTTCCCGAGCGCTCAGCGCGCTAGAACGTGCAGAAACCACTCAGAGGCGACGAGCGCGGGCCAGCCAGGCCGGCTCGTCGACGCGCGTTCCGGCGGGCAGTCGGATGGCGTCGGCCTGCGCCTCGTTCACCACGCCGCGGTAGGTGGTGGTGTGCAGCGCCTCCAGCGCCCAGCCCTCTGCGAACGCCCCGCGGATATCGGCCTCGCTGACCTGCGGGCCGAAGCCGCGACCCGCGTCGGACAGGGCGAGCACGTGGACCAGCCCATCGCGGCGGAGCGCACCGTGCAGGCTGTGCACGTATCGCACCCGGTCGGCCTGGTCGAAGATGTGGAAAAGCGCGCTGTCGAGAATGGTCTGGTAGGTGGCATCGGGGGCGAGGTTCATCGCGTCGGCAACCTGGAAACGAGCATCCACGCCGTTGTCCGCGGCGTTGGCTCTGGCTTGCTCGATCGCGTTCGACGAGAAGTCGATACCAACCACGTCGTAGCCCAGCCGGGTGAGCAGGATGGTGTGTTCACCTGTGCCACAGCCGATATCGAGCACCTTGCTGCGGATCCAGCCGGCACGTTGCAGCTCGACGACGGCCGGCTGCGGCTCGCCGATGACCCATGGCGCGGTCTTGGTCCGATAGGCGTCGTCAAAGCGGGACAAGGTTGGTGTTGAATCCATGAAGACAAGGGTTCTCCCTCAACCCAACTTGAGGTCAAGGAGACGAACGAAAGATGATTGCCGAAACGATTGCCGACGTCGCCGACCGGTTGTTCGGCGCCATCCAGAACGGTGACATCGCCGCGGTGGAGCAGCTTTGGGCGCCCGACGTCGTCGTGTGGAAGGTGGCTGACCGCGAGCGCGACAAAGCTCGGGCGCTGCGGGTCATCGACTGGTTCGTCGGCGCGACGACCGAGCGCCGCTACGAAATTCTCGAGCGCAAGTTCTTCGAGGGCGGTTTCGTCCAGCAGCACATCCTGCACGCCCGCGGCCACACCGGCGGATTGATCTCGATGCGGGTCTGCATCGTGATCAAGGTGGGCGACGACGGTTTGATCAGTCGGATCGACGAGTACTTCGACCCAGCAGAGATCGCCCCGCTGCTGGAGTAGCGGAGGTGACATGTCAAGCACACAACGACTTCTCAGCAACCCGGCGACTGTCGGAGTCTGGGAAGTTGACCCGGGCCACTCGACGATCGGTTTCTCGACCAAGTCGATGTGGGGCCTCGCCACCGTCGCGGGCCGATTCACCGGGTTCATCGGCGACGGCCAAATCACAGACCAGCGAAAGATACTCGGCCGCATCGAGATTCAGGCGGCGTCGCTGGACACCAGGTTGCGCATCCGCGACAGGCATCTGCGCTCGGCCGAATACTTCGACGTGCAGAGGTTTCCCACGATCAGCGTTGCCGTCACCGGCGCCGAGCCCGTCGACGCCGACACCGTCGACCTGAAGGCCGAACTCACCATAAAGGGCACCGCCGCGCTGCTGCCGCTGCGCGCCACGGTCGAAGTCATCGACGAGCATGCGGTGCGGCTGAGCACGCAGGCGACCGTTGACCGCAATGACTTCGGTGTCGACGGCAACCTGATGGGCATGCTCTCCGACGAGGTGACGATTTCCGGAGAGGTCGTGCTCCGCCGCCAGTACTAGCCGTACGCCGATCAAGCGGCGGAAAGCCGCGTTGTGGGGGCACCTCCCACGCGAAGCGAAGGGGGAGAGTGCGGCAATCGGCACTAGCCGTACGACGATCAAGCGGCGGAAAGCCGCGTTGAGGAGTACGGCAATCAGGTCTAGCCGTACGATCTTCCGCATGGCGGAACGTGCACTGCGGATCCTGGTCTACAGCGACAACCCCAGAACCCGTGAGCAGGTGCAGTTGGCGCTCGGCAAGCGGGTGCACCCCGACCTGCCCGAGTTGACCTACGTCGAGGTC